>JAKSKS010000012.1 GCA_024401615.1 Paludibacteraceae bacterium | reverse complement strand
GCATCGACAACGAACGACAGATTTTGAGAGTTTGGTGCAATAGCAGATTTTGGAATTTGCTGCGTGGTTGATGGCAACTCCAATCTTGTGGTAGTGCCCACACCAACAGAACTCGTCATGCTAAAACGCCCACCATTCGAAGTTACATAATACTTAGCCAAACCGACACCTAATCCGGTACCCGATTCGCCACTGGTTCCTTGTGTTGACGCATTGACGTCTCGTGCCAACAACTCCTCCAATTTATCGGCAGTCATACCTACACCCTCGTCAGAAATCTCTACAAAGGCCGATTTTTCATCTTGCCAAGCACGAACAGTCACCGTCTTTCCTTCAGGAGTAAACTTCAAACTGTTTCCTAACACATTGCGGACCGCCGTACTCACCATACGCGCATCAACAAACACAAAGTTAGGCACATTAATGTCGCAGCGGATGCTAACGCCCTTTTCATCAGCCTGCATTTTCAGCAGTTCAACGTCGCTTTCTATAATTTCGGCCAAGTTAGCATTGGCTGGCCTGTATTCCATCTCGCCTTGCTTAGAAGTTGCCCAAACCAACAACTTACTCAATTCGTTCTGAAGCGTTTGGCTTCGTTCTATCATTTTATCGAGCGAAGCGGCTCGCTCATCTGCAGTCAACTGGTTATTTTTACGACGCAAGCCTTCAAGAGCGCCCACAATAGCAAATACGGGGTTCTTCAAATCGTGCGCAACCACAGCCATAAGGCGGTCTTTCGATGTAAGCGCGGCATTCAGTTCTTGATTTCGCTGTTCCACCAGACTGGTCTGTTGCTTCAATTCTTTTGTTCGCTCGTCGACCATTGAACGGAGTTCCAACCGGTCGCGCTGCATGCGGTAAATTTTGTATCCGACAAGTAATAAAAAGAACAACACCCCTAACAACTTGAACCATAGCGACTGCCACCAAGGGCCAAGCACGTCCACCCTCAGTTTTATAGCGCTACTATCTGGAGTGCCCACAAGTTTCACCTCTAACAAGTAAGATCCGGAAGGAAGATAACTGAATGCTATGCGCTGGTCGTGGTTCACAGGCTTCCAATCGGCACTACCCAAACGGTATACCAAAGCGGCCCGCTGCTGCGAGAAATCTACCATATCGACACAAACAGCAAACGAACTGTGTCCGTAAGGCAATTCTATCGCACGAATTTCAGACATTTGGTTGACGAACTGCGTTCCAAAGTCAATCAACGCGCCATCCACCTCAATTCTGCTCAAACATAACTCTGAACGATCATTAACGGTTGGCAGACTATCGGCATTGAAACAAAAGAAACCATCTTTAGTACCAAAATAAACTGTATTTCGGCTATTACAGAATTTTGAGTGTTTTACAAAATAGTTTTTTCCATACGACCCAAAGTCTTTGGGATAGCGGACCATTTTTTCCGTCGTTACATCTATACACCAAATGCCATCGGGCAAAGAGGCCCAAACACGTCCTTTTTTATCTAAAACGAGAGAATGAATGTCAACATCTGGACACCATCCCACTTTTTCGAAAGCGTCCGTGTCGCGTTTAGCAACATACAAGCCCTTTTGAGAAGCCATCAACAAACCAACAGAAGGAACATAAATGGCATCGTTGATGATAAGGCGTTCTGGTCCTAAAAACTTTTCCTCATCGAAAGGAGCGATTCCATTCTTATTTCGGTCGCTCCACATAAAGCAAGATGTTCCAACCCAATGTTCACTATCGTTTCCCTCAACAGTGAAAATTGGCCATCGTTCAATGGCCGTCTCGTTCTTAGGATAACGGAGCAGCACCCTGCTCCACTTGCCATCATGACGGACATACACGCCATCGCCACCAGCACAAGCCCAAATATCGCCATTTCCTAATTCCACGCAATGCGTAATGGCAGACTGGGAGTTTTCTATTCCTTCAAAAGGTTCTTGTTGGAAGAAATAGCCAGCACCTCTTTTCACGCCCTTATAGAGGCCAGTGCCCCAAGTAGAAGCCCAAACCTGGCCTTTGGAGTCGAACATCATCGACACCACATTTCTACTTTTTATACCTTCCACATCGGAATAGAGGAAAGAGTAATTATCTTTTTCTGAGAATTCATACAGGCCGACACCGTCGCAAGCCATCATCATATGTCCTGAAGGCAATTCGCAGAAACTGTAACCAACACCACGCGCCATACCCAAATCGGCAGACATAAATGCGGCTGCATTGTCATTTACAGAGTAACGCCAAAGGCCTGAATTTTGGGTTCCCATCCACAAGTTGCCCAAGCTATCGGCTAACAAAGTATAGATTTTTCTTATTTCGTCACCATTTGAACCATAAGGCAACACTTTTTGCAAGTCGCTTCCCGTTTGAGGTTCAGAAGGACACCACCACAGTCCATCACCGTCAGAAGAAAACCAATAGGCCCCGTCGGTCGTTACTTGCACCGAAGTAAGATTCAGGAACGGAAGAGTAACAGAGTGGTCTAACACGAACTCACCTTTGGAAGTAAAGGAATAGAACTCTACTTTATTCGACTGGTAGCACGCCAAAAGTCTGCCATCGTTTAACTTCAACAATTGGGGAGTGTGCGCCTTTAAAAGCGACGAAGAAGGGCGCAACACCGATTGCAGCGCTCCATTTTCTGTAAAAACGGATATTGAGTCCAACCCAGCCACCCAATAATGGCTATGGCCGTCATTAATCATACATTGTGCGGTTATATATTCCGCCAATCTTGGAGACTTGTTTTTTGAGAAGTTTTGTTCGCCCTGTTTCTTCTGATATATGCCACCAGTAGTCAATGCAAAAAAATCCTTGTTTTTAGCATCGTAGTACAAACCGTTCACAGTTTGCACAAAACTACGCGGGAATATAGAATCAAAACTGTCTGTTCCATAGTTATAGCGCTGCAAGAAGCCATTGTAACCAGCCACAAATACGCCATCTTCTTTTGTGGCCTTCACCTGCAAGGCATCATTTTGTCGCAACGAAGGATAATTATCAGTAAGGAAGACACGGAAGGCAGCACCATCACAGCGGTTTATTCCATAGTCAGTCGCCAACCACAAGAAGCCATGCGCATCGACCGCCATACTCACTATATAGTTACTACTCAAGCCATCTGAGGTACGGTAGTTCGTGAAATGGAACCGTTTTACCGCAAAAGCCTCCACTGGCATCAGCAACGCCAACACCAAACAACAAAGAAAAGCGGTAAACTTGCGCATAAGCAAACTAAACTACATAGTAATGTTACCAGACAACAGATAGCGCACCTTCGATTGGAGTTAGCGTTTTCTCTACTGGTCGAATAGTATAAGTGACGCCAAGCATCAAATAGTTGGCATGAAGGCGTCCTAACACTTCATAATCGTCGGCGTAAGCAAAATCGGCAGTATAACGATATTGCAGATTTACTCTCCAATCTTTTGTCACGTTGTAGCCACATTCAGCCCCAAACAAGAATGCAACAGGGTTAAGCATTTCTTGGAAATCGATATTAAAAGGAGCCGGAGCGTCTGACGAATTAAAGAAATTGAACTGGAAGCCTAAAGAACCAGCCACACTAAGCTTATCGCAAAGCGGATAACGGGCAGTAGCATAAACTGGCAATTGAAAATAACGCAATCTGACTTTACGTTCGGCTTCGCCAACAGGTTGTTCTTTAAAACCACGTTGTGCAAAACCCAAACCCAAATTAGCAGTCAACCAATTGTTTACCAAATAGCCGGCTCTAATTTCAGGATAAACGCCTGACAAGGACGTTACTTCACGTCCGAGAGGCTCTAAATTCGATGCCGAGAAACTTGCACCTAAATTTGCACCTATTTCGATTTGAGAGAAAGCAGGGCAAACTAAAGTAAGCAGTAAAGAGAGTGTAAAGAATAGCCTTTTAACCATAACATTAACAACGAATTAATATTTAAGCGACTAAAACAGGGATTCCCAAATCGCGAACAGGTTGCGACAAACGGGTTAATTCCTCATTAGTCAGTTTCTCCAAACCAGGCACAGGAGTATCGCGGTCAACCTGATAGACCATAACCTGTTTTGGACGGATTTGCCGTACAGCTTCTGTCCATGCAGCCACCTCTTCTGGTGTAGTATTATCTACGACCTGGCCATTGTACATGCCACGAAGGAAAATAGTCTGCAAAACAACGTTTCCGTTGAAGCGTTTCAGCAACTCAATCTGTTTCTCCACGCTATATGAAGGAGAGTTTGGCAAATCTATCAGTCGTGCAGTTGCTGTAATGCCAGAATCTAACTTAAGAATGTTGTTATCAACCTTCAGCAATGCGTTAAACACCTCCTCACGGCCAATCATTGTTGCATTAGAGAGCACCGAGATTTTTGCTGTTGGATACATTCGGTTTCGAATTTCAATAGTATCATCAATAATACCCGCAAATTCAGGATGCATAGTAGGCTCTCCATTACCGGCAAAAGTAAACACATCGAGGTTCATCCCTTGTGCCTTCATCTCGTTGAGTTTGGCTTCAAGGGCTTCCTTCACTTGCTGACGCGTTGGCATTTTAGCGCCCAACACCCTATTGGTAAAACCACATTCACAATAAATGCACTCAAACGAGCACATCTTTTGGTTCGTAGGGAGCAAATTCACACCTAATGAGATACCAAGTCTGCGGCTATGAACAGGGCCGTATGCTATCTGGTCGAATAATATAGACATCTATTAATCCTTTCTTAAATAAAAACTAACGCTTGGCCAAATCGTCCATCAGACATTGCAAGAAAGCCTTGCCGCGAACGGTAAACTGTGGGTTATCTTCACGCAGTAACACATTATAACCACAATCGTAGACCGACGCACCGTCTGCTGTTACAAAACCAAAGCCATCATTATAAGCGTAGAAAGCAAATTTAGGAGATTTTTCGCTAAATATGTTCTTACTAAATACAAAATCAGAACCATCAATACCCATCTGCGCCAAGAGCGTGCGAGTCAAATCTATTTGGGAACCAACTTGTGGAACTACCATTGTGTTCTTAATTGCTCCACCCGTCCATATCATAGGTGCTTGGTAACGGGCAACTTCTTGGTTAGCCATTGTTTCAGGATATGGTTTTGCATGATCTGGCAACAAAATAAACAAAGTATTGTCCCAATAAGGAGTTGTTTTCAAATAGTCGTAGAACACTCCCAGACAACTGTCGGTATAGGCCACTGAATTTGGATAAGGGTCAGCGAACTTATGGAATGGCACATCGAATGGTTCGTGACTGTTCAACGTCAACAGCACTTTACAGAAAGGTTGCTGCTGTGGCTGTTCCAAATCCTTCATTAAACGATTAATGACTAAGTGGTCGTATGCACCCCACTTGGTAGAAAGTTCGTCGCCCGAGAAATCTTTGTCGCAAATGCGTTTTTCAAAGCCCGCATGCAACAAATACGAACGCATATTGGTAAAATTCTCATCGCCCCCGTAATAGAAAGACAAATCGTAACCGTTCTCTTTCAAACGTCCCGGTAAAGTTGGAACATTCTGCGATTTTTCAGGGTATTTCATCAACGAAGTGACTGGTTGGCCAGGATACGCGCTGAAAATAGCAACCAAGCCACGGTCGGTACGGTAACTATTAGCATGGAAATTAGAGAAGAAAATACCCTCTTTTGCCATACGGTCGAGGTTCGGAGTCAAACCTTTTGCACCACCCGCCACCTCACAAACATTCGAGCCGAAACTCTCCAAAACAAAGAAAACGATATTCGGACGTTGTGTTTTTAGCACCAATGTGTCAGCAGGAAGATTAACCGGATCGCTCATTCCCTCCATCAGTTTGTGTGCCTCAGCATCATCCATAAAGCGGTATTGGGAAGCGAAATTATCCTCCTTTGCAAAAGATGAGAAAAAGTTCCAAATAGGATTCACGGCAGAGTGATTCAAGAACATCTCTTTACTGAAGTAAACACGTCCGGCATTCATTACCGAAACAGTTACACCACCACGGATAACAATGAACAACAAACCGAAGACCAGCAACATTGGCGCCACTGTAGCAACAGAGCGTTCTCCGATACGGAATGCCTTTTTATGGACAAAGCGGAAGGTAAAATAATAAAACAACCACTCCAACAAAAGGCAAACCACACACGCTAAATTTTGCGTCATAGTGCCACTGGCAGCCGCGTTTTTAGGTGTCTCCATATAAAACAACGGAGTCACATCGAGTCGAT
The DNA here is from genome assembly GCA_024401615.1 of Paludibacteraceae bacterium. GTDB lineage: Bacteria > Bacteroidota > Bacteroidia > Bacteroidales > Paludibacteraceae > Physcocola. The sequence continues at coordinate 21,416 of JAKSKS010000012.1, read as the reverse complement.
ATCCCCAAAAAGGATACAAGAACATGTCTGCGACAAAACCAACCACCACGATTGATATCAGCACCATTGTGGTTACTCTAATTGACTTGTCCAACCACTTTCCCGCACCAGTAAAACAAGAGACAAGCAGCATTAAAAAAGCAGGAATTGACAAATAGCCAGCAGTGGAGAAGTCCATCGACAGACCATTCCACATCACTTTCATCCAGTCAATCAAACCATAGTTGTGAGACTGTTCCCATTGGTAAAACATAAAAACAGGTTTCTGGATGAAGAATGCAACCACCCAGAAGATGTAATATGCCACAAAATAGAGTAATCGGGATTTCATTTACTTCTTATTCATGTTAACTAAAGCAATAGCCTCTTTACGCAATGCCATTGGCAAGGTAACACCACGAGCACACAGACTGTTGAGCCAAGGAGCCACTTCGTGTCCTTGCAACGTCATAAGCACTTCACGGAACTCGGCAATTTCCTCGTCATTATAATCTTCGGCAGCACGTTCCTTAAACCGGTCTAACTCTTCATCTTCAAAATACTCGAGTTGCTCTTCTTCTTTTCCGCTGCAAATAGCACGCATACCGCAGCCGCCTTCGGCACAGTCTTCCGCAGTGTGCTGGATATTCTTTTTAGCAACAGTTTTATCAGCATCCTCATTTTCTTCGTTCGAACGCATAGCACGCTCAGTGAAGAACTTGCTGACAAAGTAGAATACGATAACGGCAACAAAGGCCACTACCAACATTTCTTTAGGGAACATAAGTTAAAACGCAATTTTAGAGAAAATCTACAGCCTTAATCAGTTTAGTGCTATTCGAGCCCTTCACCAAAATATTTGCACCAGTTACAGGGTTAGCCTGCAACCAACCGTTGAGTTCATCGACAGAAGCGAAGCAATTGAAACTGCCTTTAGCCGCCGCTTTAAAGCATTCGCCCACCAGACAAACCTTAGTAAAACCGTTCTGCTTAATCCATTCAACCGTCTTGTTATGTTCCATTTCGCTATCTTGTCCAAGTTCTTTCATATCACCCAAAATAAGCATTTTGTTAGGAACATCCATAGCGGCGAAATTATTCAAGGCAGCCGCCATACTGGTAGGATTAGCATTGTAAGCATCAATAATCAAATGATTCTTACCAGTGTCTTTAAATTGAGATCGGTTGTTGCTAGGTTGATAAGCTTCAAGCGCAGACACGATATCGTTTGCAGGCACATTAAAGTACGAGCCAACAGCAATTGCAGCCATCACATTCTCGAAGTTATAGTCACCAATCAAATTAGTTTGAACAGCAACACCATTCCACTCTACTTTCAAGAATGGAGAGGCACCCAAAGAACGAGCATGCACATAGTTAGAATCAGCAGCACCATAAAGGACAGCATCCAAACCATTTGAAATAGACGCCAAATACGGATTATCGGCATTGCGGAAAATTTTACCGCCACGACTACGAATAAAATCATATAATTCACCCTTTGTCTTGATAACGCCTTCAAACGATCCAAAACCAAGGATGTGAGCATGGCCAACATTAGTAATCAAGCCAAAATTGGGTTCTGCGATATTGACTAACTCTTCAATGTCGCCAGGATGACTAGCACCCATTTCCACAACAGCCAGTTCATGTTCTTTAGTCAAGCGTAGAACTGTGAGCGGCACACCAATCTGGTTATTGAGGTTACCCTGTGTATAGAGCAAGTTATATTTCTTTTGGAGGACAGACGCCACTAATTCTTTTGTAGTGGTTTTACCGTTCGTACCTGTAATACCAATAACCGTAGTACCCAATGTTTCACGGTGTAGGCGAGCCAATGATTGAAGCATAGCCAAACAATCGTCCACAAGGAAGATCTTTTTATTATCGGCATATTGTTCTTCATCTACAATAGCGAATTTTGATCCTTCCGCCACTGCATTAGCGGCAAAAGCATTACCATTGAAAGAAGCGCCCTTCAAAGCAATAAAGAGTGAATTTTCAGGACAGTTACGAGAATCGGTAGTAACAGAGGCACACTGTAAGAACAATTTATAGACCTCTTCAGTATTCAATTTCATTGTATAAATCAGTAAAAGCGAAAACGTGTAATAGTCGAAATAAATTCGGCAAAACGGCTATTAAATAAAAAACCCCCAATTAAAAAACTGGGGGTCTATTAACTATTATGAGTAGTTACAATTATCTGTCATCATCCTCAGGACCAACCTTACTCATTGCGCAACGGAAACCGATATCGCTTCGTTTTTCAGTCTGCTCAAGGTAGCGGCGCTGACCTGGGTTCAACCAATATGCACGGTCTTTCCAAGAACCACCCTTGTAAACACGAACGGTGTTAGAAATCTTGGTAGTGAGCATTGATTCTGCGTCAGTATCAGGATCGTACATCTTCTTAGTTGTAGCATCTGGAGAGAGTTCAGTATCCTTCCAGCTGTTCAAGCTGCTCTGAGCATCACCATCCTTGAAGTTACGAACATCAAGTTTAGCAATTACAGCCTGAGAAGTAGTAGAGTCAGCATCGATAGCGAAAGTTACACGACCAAGTTCGTCGATAACAGGCAACTTAACATCAACACCATCAACAGTGCTAGTTTCAGTCTGCATTACAGTGTATACATTACCACGGAATGGGTTGTATTCCTGTTCGTCATCGCTAGTCAAAGGACGATAAACGTCCAAACACCATTCGTTAACGTTACCGGCCATATTGTAAAGACCGAATTCGTTAGGGAAGAAAGCGTCAACTGGAGCAGTGATGGTGGCCTTATCGTTCAACTTACCACCCATACCCATCATATCGCCTCGTCCACGGACGAAGTTGGCATTCATTTCACCACGGAACTTCTTATCAGGGTTACGCATCTGGTGACCATACCAAGGATAAATCTTCTTTTCTTCGTAGTTTTCTTCGCCTTCTACAGACTTAGTACCATAAGCTGCATATTCCCATTCAGCTTCGGTTGGGAGACGGAACTTAGGGAGGAGGATACCGTCAGACATGTTAGTCTTACGAGCATTTCCGTAAACGTCCTTCATACCCTTCTTACCTTCAGTTGGCTTATAGTCAGACTTAGCGATATACTTGTCAGTATTGAAGACCTGATTGTTTCTGATATCGTCAGCATCGGTATTACCCTTCAAAGCCTGGAAGTCAGGATACTGGATAACGCCAGCGTCAACCATACGTTTTTCGTTTACACGGTCACTACGCCACAAGCAATAGTCGCAAGCCTGTTCCCAGCTAACACCTACAACTGGATAATAGTTGTAAGCAACGTGAGAGAAGTAGTAATCCAAATAAGGCTCGTTATAAGCCAATTCTTCACGCCATACCAATGTATCAGGCAAACATTTTTCATACAATTCTGGAGTATTGTGGAATACTTGGCTCATCCAGTGCAAATATTCACGCCAGTTAACGTTGCTGATTTCGTATTGGTCCATATAGAAAGATGCAACAGTTACACGACGTGGAATGTTATTCCAGTCACCGATTACATCTTCAATAACGCGGCCCATGGTAAAGGTACCACCCTGGATGAATGTCATGCCCGGAGGAGTGTCCTGTTCATAACCAGTTACAACCTGGAAACCGCCGTTTTCCTTGTCATTATACTTCCAGCCTGTAACATTAGAGGCTTGGGAGTCTTTCAAAGACTTCTTACCGCAAGATGGGAGAGTAGCACCCACAACAAGCAATAATGCCGCCAGCTTTAAAAGCTTTACGTGTTTCATAGTACTTTATGAATAAGATAATTGTTTACGTAAAAAAATACTGTTTAGTTTATCAGGCAAAACAACAAATTTTGCGAGTCTATCATTCTTCTAGCCGATAGCGAATGCAAACCTAACTAAAAAAAACGAAAATCTCTACACAAATCGGTTTTTTTCGCCCTATAACCACCAAAATACTACACATATTGAAATAGTATTTTAGTCAGTTATTGGGCAAAGATATAGATTTTCTATCTTTGTAGAAATAAAAATCAAACATTTTTTTACTGACAAACTAAAAAAAGTCAAATGAACGCCCCTAAAGTCCTCAATTGCAACGGGAAACTATTATCACTCGAAGAACCTGTTGTTATGGGAATTGTGAATATAACTCCCGATTCTTTTTTCGAAGGAAGCCGTTTTCGCGACACCGACGCCATTAAAGCACGCGCAGAAGAAATCGTTGCGCAAGGTGGCAAAATTATCGATGTTGGTGGATTCTCCACCCGTCCGGGAGCAAATGATGTGAGCGAACAAGAGGAATGCGACCGCGTATGCATGGCGGTTGAAGCCATCAGAAGCATCGACCAGAGCACCCCTATATCGGTGGACACGTTCCGTGCCAGCGTGGCGAAAGAAAGTATCGGCAAATGCGGCGCCGACATTATCAACGATATATCTGGCGGACTTATCGAAGACGGTATTTTTGAGGCAGCGGCAGAACTGCACGCTCCATATATATTAATGCACACCGTTGGACATACTGTTCAAGAGATGCAACAAAAAACCGAATATGACAATATAACAAAAGATATTTTTCGTTATTTTGCAGAGAAATTGTGCCGACTCAGGGAATTGGGCGTAAATGACGTCATTCTTGACCCTGGCTTTGGATTCGCCAAAGACATTGCTCAAAACTACGAGTTAATGGCACATATGGACATCTTCCAGCAATTCGGTCTACCAATCTTAGTCGGAATTTCACGAAAACGAATGATTAGGCAAGTGCTGGGTTGCAACGCCAACGAATCGCTAAATGGCGTTACCGCACTCAACGCATTCTCGTTAATGAAGGGCGCAGACATCCTCCGCGTTCACGATGTGAAAGAATCCGTCGAGACCGTCAAACTATACAAAGAACTGACAAAAACACGATAGTGTTACCTTATAATATTGGGAATTAAGAAAAATGCGCTTCGGACTTCGCTTTGTTGACTATATCGACATCATTGTTGTTGCTTGTATTCTTTACAGGCTCTACAAAGATTTGAAAGGCACTTCCGCAAACCGACTGTTTGTGGGTGTCTTAATTTTCGTCGTTTGCTGGCTGGTTGTCAGTTTCGTGTTCCAAATGCAGCTGTTGGGTGCTATAATGGACCAGATTGTCAACGTGGGAGTAATTGCGCTCATTGTCTTGTTCCAAGACGAGATTAGGCAATTCTTCACAAAATTGGGTTCCCGCCAAAATTTCGCGTCACGATTCTTGACACGAGTGCTTAACTTCAACGAGCAGAAAATCGAGAACGACGATATCATGCAGATTGTTATCGCTTGCAAGAACATGGCCCGCAACAAAGTGGGCGCCCTTATCGTAATTCCACACAATATCGACTTGCGCTATATTGAAGACACAGGCGAACGCATCGACGCAAAAATCAGCGAACGATTAATTGAAAACATCTTTTTCAAGAACTCGCCATTGCACGACGGTGCCATGCTAATTTCGAACGGCAAGATTAAGGCGGCAAGCTGCATTTTGCCCGTAACACACAAAACCGACGTCGATCCCGATTTGGGACTACGCCACCGCGCCGCATTAGGAATCACAGAAAAATCGGATGCGTGGGCTATCGTGGTTTCAGAAGAAACCGGACGTATCTCATGGTCGGAGTTCGGCAATATAGAGACAGGCATCTCGCAAGAGAAATTGGAGCAGTACCTTTCTAAATTAAAGAAGAGTAATGATTGAGGTCAAAAACGTAAATAAGAGTTTCGGTAGCCTACAAGTGCTAAAAGGCATCGACCTTCATATAAAAAAAGGAGAAGTTGTATCCATCATAGGTCCTAGTGGTGCGGGAAAGACTACCCTACTCCAAATTGTGGGCACCCTTTCACGACCAGACAACGGTATTGTCAGCATCAACGGCCAAGACGTCCTTTCCCTCAACGAGAAAGAGTTGTCGGCCTTCCGCAACAAGCACATCGGCTTCGTGTTCCAATTTCACCAATTGCTGCCCGAATTCAGTGCGTTTGAGAATGTCTGCATACCCGCCATGATTGCACACAAATCAAAAAAAGAGGCTGAGATTGAAGCGAGACAACTTTTAGAATACCTCGGCATACAAGACCGCGCCGACCATCGGCCAAACGAATTGTCGGGAGGGGAAAAACAACGCGTAGCAGTTGCCAGAGCCCTCATCAACAAGCCTGACATTTTACTGGCCGACGAACCATCGGGAAGTCTGGACTCTAAAAACAAAGCCGAATTATATAAACTTCTATTCGACTTGCGCGACAAGATGGGCCAAACCATCGTTATTGTAACCCACGACCCAGATCTAGCAAAAATATCAGACAGAGTCATCCAAATGAAGGACGGGAAAATCGTAGACAACGATTAATTGGCATAAAAAAGCGAATTATTCATATAAAAAATTCCAAAAAAGAGCATTTCGGACTAATTTTTGCAATTGATAATTAAAACAAACTAATTAATATAATTATGAAGAACACAGCACTCAAATGCGCCTGCGCTGGCGCCATTTTATTAGCATCATATAGTTGCGACGAAGCTTCAAGCGTATTTGACGCACTCTCAGAAGACACCGACATTGCAACTGGTTTGAAGTCAGCCCTTAGCGTTGGCATCGACACCGCAGCAACAAGATTGAGCAAAAAGGGCGGTTATTTAAACGATATTGCGGTTAAAATCGGCATGCCAGAAGAAGCAATGACCACATTTAAAGCAGTACAGTCAATCTCTAACAATTCAACAATAAACTCCGTTCTTCAAGCAACGAATACAACCATTCCTAACGAGGAGACTTTCATAGAACTCTTTAACGGAGCCGCAGAAGACGCTGCACCAAAATCGGTAAACATCTTCAAAAGTGCAATCACAAAGATGACCATCAACGATGCAGAAAGCATCCTTTTTGGTGAAGACAACGCAGCAACCTCATATTTGATGGCCAACACTGCGACACAATTGCAGGATGCATTCCATGATCCAGTTACAAAATCACTAAACAGTGTAAAAGTTGCAGGCATAACCACTACAGACGCATGGTCTACATTTGCTAATTATAACAACAAAATTGCAACTGCCCTTACCGACAGCAAAATTGCCGCAGCAGTAGGTATAGCAAAAACAACTGGAGTTATTTCCGCTTCACAAGGCAAGCAGTTAGACGCAATTCAGACCGTCAACGGCGACCTTTCAAACTACATCACCGGCAGAGCACTCGATGGCTTGTTCACAAAGGTGGCAGACCAGGAGTTCCAGATCCGTACAAATGTTGACGCCCGCGTTAACGACGTGTTGAAGAAAGTGTTCGGCAAACTCGACACCAAGAAAAACAGCTAATAGGTCTAAGATATGAGACTAGGGAGTTGGTTGACAGACTTATTATCTGATTTCTCGCAACTATTCTACCCTAGGTTGTGCGTTTGCTGTGACAACGTTTTAGCAAAAGGCGAGGAACACATCTGTTTCGACTGCCGCTGCAAATTAGCGCACACACACCTTCACGAGACAAAAGGCAACAGTTTCGAGCAACGCTTCTATGGAAGAGTGAAAGTTGAAATGGCCACCACCTTTCTCTATTTTGAAAAAGGCAACCTCACCCAAAAGATTCTGCATGGCATTAAATACCGTGGTTTCAACAATTTGGGAGAGGCCATGGGGATTGAGTTTGGTGCTGTTTTAAAGGGCGGACGATGGGAACAAATTGACTACCTTATTCCCGTCCCTCTCCATCCAGACAAACTTAAGGTTCGCGGATACAACCAAGCCGAATGCATAGCAAACGGTATTGGCAAAGCACTAGAGAAGCCCGTCGTTACTGACGTGCTTTACAGAAAGGCCGCCAACACCACCCAGACAAAGAAGACTGCAGAAGAACGACGTGAAAATGTGAAAAACATATTTGCGGCACACAATTTGAACAAAGTGGAAGGTAAGCACATTGCAATTGTAGACGATGTACTAACCACAGGTGCCACCCTTGAAGCTTGTGCAAAAGCCTTTGGCGACTGCAACGTTAGAATAAGTATGATAGCGTTAGCATCGGCAGAAAAATAAAGACACAAATAATTATTAAATACAAAAAATCAAAAAATGAAAAAGAAATTATTAGCACTTCTTTCAGTAGTAATGCTCGTATTCGTAGGTTTCAACAACGCTGCATGCAGCGACGATGATGACAACGACAACGATGGCTCAGTCTTCAGCATGGACACAACCGACGTTAAAACCGCACTTGAACAGGGCACAAACGACGGTAAGGCTTACGCTGAAGCATACGCTGTTGTTAAGGAAAACGGTGTTGCTTCACCAGAGGGCATCACAAACATAACCAAAATGGTAACATACGCAAAGAAATACAAGAAGAACCAGAGCAAAACATACAAAGCAGCATTCCTTACCTCTGCAAACGGCATTGGTGATGCAACACAGGTTGAAAACTTGCTTGAAAACAGTACTACCTTTGGCGCCCTCAAAACATTATTAGCCACTATTTTCAGCGACGACGAAACAGAAGACTAATTCGGGAAAAGAAAATGCATATTAAACATCCCAGGCGAGAAATTCGTCTGGGATGTTTTTTTGTAAAAAAAAATCAACTAAAGCATACAACTTGTCACCAAATAAACTATATTTGGGTAAGACAATTTTATATAATAGGTTAAACTTAAAACTACGCGCCATGAAGAAAAAATTTTTTAGCATTCTCGCATTTGCCACATTAATTAGTTTCTCCGTTTGCACCCAAAGTTGTAGCGACGATGATGACGAAAACGCTCCAGGCCAGCAAACACAACAGAAGTCTTCACAAGAAGCAGCAGCGAATATAGCCGCTGGTTTGTTAGACTATGAAGCAGCCAACGAAAGTGGTTTCTCGACAGCAACAAACGAAAACCTCTCAAAAGTAAAGGAACAGATTAAAGCAGTTGTAAATACAGGCAATCCAGAATACCTCAACCAGGTAGAACGTTTTGTAGTAGACGCAACCGGCCTCAACGAGTCAACAATAAATGCGCTCTTTAGCGACAACACTACCGGCACTATTGGTATATCTTCAATCATGAATGGTATTTCTAACGAAGAAAAGGCATCACTGGTTGCTAACGCATCGGAATATCTACAAGGTTATAAAGACGGTAAAGACTTGGCAGAAGCCTACAATACACTTTCAACAAGCGACAACACTGAAGAAAAGCAGGCTGCGCTTGACCTACTCGAAAAAAACATCAAGGAGCACTACCAAAACAGCAACGACGCCATATACAAAAGTACCTATGTAAAGGCAACCTCTATTGCAACAGGTTTGGGTGAGACCATCGTAAGACAGGTGATGGATTCTGAGCACCCTAAAGAAGCCGCAATGATTGTTTTCGGCATTGACTTGGAAGGTGGCCAGACAGCAGACCAAGCAACAGCAGACGCAGCAGAAGCAGCAAAGATACTTGAATCTCTAAAAGGTAAAACCTTGGGTGAAATCATCAACAACCAATCTTTGCTCATCCAAATCGGCACTTTCAAGGAAGCATACCGCAACGGCAGCACCGAATATAAAGAAACCTTTAAAAAGGAATTGCAGGCAAACGGTGTTTCTGCTGCACTGGTGAGTATGTTCGATTCTGAAGAAGATGTTGATATAGCAACCATCATAGCATTGTTGGGTATCAACCTTTAATCTACTACAACAAATTTCACTATACCACCCCAGACAAAGAACAATTGTCTGGGGTTATTTTTTTTGCGACCTCTATAAATTGATTTGTAGAGGTCACCTTAAATTATCTTCTATTTAAAGAACACTTAATTGGAATAATGCATAAATTTGATAGCACATTTGTAATTAGTGCAAACAACAATTTAGACTAACAACATATTTGAAGCAATATGAATAAAAAGTTCTTATCACTATTGGCATTTGCCTCTATTTTCAGCCTTTCTGTATGCAACACCAGTTGTAGCGACGATGACGAAGACGAACCATTTGTAAAACCTTCGGTAAACGACACTACAGGCAACGGCAATAACGAAAAAGACCCAGGAAGCGCAGATCAGAAGCAAGTAAAAGAGAACGCCGCAAAAATAGAAGAAGGCATCTACAAATATGTGGCAGCCGGCGCGACAAGCAGCGACAGCCTTAAAATAGCAGTTTCACTTCAGTTAAACATCAACGAATTACAGGGTCTAAAGGACGCAACGCTCAGTAACGAAGTAGCCGCCCTAATAGCAAAAGACCTTGGCATTGAGGAAAGTTCGGCAGTTGCCATTGTAAACGGCAATAATGTGGTAAACACCATTAGCGAACTGACACCTGCAGAAAGAGCATCCATCATTAAGAATGCGCAAGCCTATATTCAAGGCTATTCCGACGCTAAAGACTTGGCTAACGCCTATGCAACAATAGCAGACCCTTCGAAGAGCCTTGATGAGAAAATAGCCGCACTCGACCGATTGGAATACGACATCAAGAACCACTACCAAACCAGCAACGACACTACTTACAAGAAAATTTACGTGTCTGCCACTGCCGACGCTACCGGTTTGAGTGAATCTGTAACAAAAAGCATTCTCGAATCAGAAAATCCAAAAGCTACCGCCGCTGCAATTTTCGGAATTAATTTAGGAGGCACCAACGCTGGAGGAGCAACCGCAGAGCAAGCCGCAACCGACGCGAAAGAAGCAGCAGATATGGTAAGTTCTATTAAAGGACAGAGTTTGATAACCTTGATGAACGACGCTTCTTTAATCGGTAAAGTATCGGACTTGAAAAGCAAATACGATAACGGATCTGACGAATACAAAGAAAACTTCAAACAAGAATTGGTCAACAACGGCATTTCGAACGATGTAATTGACATTCTTGCGAAAGATGGAGATGTTGACATCATTTCTTTAGCAACTGCACTGGGGGTTAAGTTGCTCTAACCAACTTCTCAACAACCGGTGTTTATAAATTAAGTGCGGGGCTTTACCTCCGCACTTTTTTTCTTTTGTGTATCTTTGTAGCATGATTGATGCACAGACCATAGAGGCCATAAAGAACAGGGCCGAGATTAAAGACGTAGTTGAAGACTACTTGACGCTACAGCGCCGAGGAGTCAACTATGTGGGTCTATGTCCGTTTCACGACGACAAACGTCCGTCTTTCTATGTGTCTCCAAGCAAAAACTTCTGCCACTGTTTCGTATGCGGTAATGGCGGTAACCCAATCAGCTTCATCATGAATGTTGAGAATGTGAGTTACATTGAAGCCATTAAAATTTTAGGAAACAAGTACCACATTGAGGTAGAAGACAAAGAGATGTCGGAAGAAGACCGACAAAAACACAACGAGCGCGAGAGTCTGATTCACACCAACGAATGGTTGAACCAGCATTTCATAAAGAACTTGAAAGAAAGTGACGAAGGCCAGCAGATTGGTATGACCTACTTTATGCAGAAGCGCCGCTTCCGTCAAGACATCATCACAAAGTTCCAATTGGGCTATGCGCTAAAGGAACGCGACCACTATACCAAACTTGCGGCCACAAAAGGCATCAAGACAGAGTACTTGGTCAAATTAGGCGCCTCTATTCCACATGAGGGAGGTCCGACAACCGACCGTTTTGCCAGCCGTGCCATCTTCCCTATACACTCTATTTCCGGACAAGTCATCGCATTCGGCGGACGTACCCTACGCGCCGACGATCCGGTAAAATACCAAAACTCACCAGAAAGCGACGTCTACCAGAAGCGTTTCGCCCTCTATGGCCTATATTTTGCGAAAAAGGCAATTCAGAAGGAAAAGAAGTGCTACATCAGTGAAGGTTACTGCGACGTTATTTCTATGGTACAGGCCGGCATAGAGAACATTGTGGCTCCGTGCGGTACAGCACTAACAACCGAGCAAATTCGTTTATTGAAACGCGTCATACCTTCGGTTGGTGGCGAAGACAGCGAAGAAAAGCACGTGACAATGATGTACGATGGCGACGGTGCCGGCGTACACGCTGCCCTTAAAAACGGCAAACTATTGTTGGAACAGGGATTGTACGTGCACGTGGTTATTCTTCCTCCAGAAGACGACCCCGACACTTTCGCACAGAACCATAGCGGCGACGAAGTAAAACAATTCCTCACCGAAAACGAGCAAGACTACGTCTTGTTCTTTGCAAAACATTTCGGACCAGAAATAGCCAAAAATCCGTTGGCAAAAGCCAGCGCCATTATGGAAACGGCTTCTACCATTGCCGCCATTCCAGACAAGATACGCCGCTCGGTTTACATTCAAGAATGTAGCCGTCTGCTCGACGCCAACGAGGCTGCCCTCACAGAACAAGTGGGTGAACTTCGCCAGAAGCGACTACTTGAGAGTTACAACAAGCAGCAAAAAGGTGAAACGGCTGAAGGAACAGGCCACACTACCACTCCTCCTTCTACTACCACTGGTGTAACAGGCACAGGTGTGACAACCAACACCACAGTCAGCACACCAGAATCGCAGCAGACAACAGCAGGGGGGCCAGACGACATTCCTATTGAAGCATTGCTTCCGCCCGACATGTTAGGGCCTGCCGTTCAGCAACCTGTAGCAAATGCAACAGCGAACCCAATTGAGGTTCCGGTATCGCCTTACGAAAGTTATGAGAGAAGCATTGTGCACTACCTGATGAAGAATGGTAACGACATTCTGATGCAGTTGGAAGAGGAAAACGGCAAGAAGACAAAAATTACAGTGGCACAGTATATTCTGCTGATGCGTATGGAAAAAGATGACATCGACTTCCAGAATCCGATTTACCAGCGCATAAAGAAAGACATTCTCGACCACATGAACGATGCCCAATACCTGACACAAAGCCACTTCTTAAACAACAGCGATATGGAAGTGAGCAAAGTGGCCAGTGAATTGCTGATGGACCCGCTATTTCCGGACATTGAGGACGAACTGATTCTGAAAGTTCCACGCGTGATGCTCGACCTACAAGGACAAATCGTCAAAGATGAAATAAGCCAAAAAGAAAAGGACATGCTTGCCGAGCAAGACCAGCAATCGCGTACCAATAAAATGAAAGAATACATCATTCTGAAAAACATCTACCGCGCCATCTCAGACCAAAGAGGCAACGTGATGTAATAGAAAAAACGAAGCGCACCAACAAACAAGTCGGTGCGCTTCGTTTTTTATTCGTTATCAGAACTCATGTTCAGCAATATGCGGAATGTGGTTCCTTTTCCTAATTCAGACTGTTTGACGAAGATAACGCCATGGTGATAATCTTCTATGATTCGTTTTACCAACGAGAGTCCTAACCCCCAACCACGTTTCTTGGTAGTAAAACCTGGTTGGAAAACAGTTTTAAACTTTGATTTTGGAATTCCCTTGCCGGTATCGGTAAAGTCGAGACAAATTTTATTCTCTTGTTGTGAGATATTGACTGTAATGCTTCCACGCCCTTCCATCGCATCGACCGCATTCTTGCAAAGATTTTCGCATACCCACTCAAAAAGAGGCACACACAGTTGCAGATTGACAGGGCCATCGGTTTGATACACCGTAGAAATGACCACCTTACTCGAAACCCTTCGGCGCATATAGGCCAACGTGTTTTCAAGCACATCGTTCAAGCAAGCCGGTTTCAGTTCCGGAATAGAACCCACCTTCGAGAAACGGTCGGCAATAGTCTGCAGACGGGTCACATCTTTTTCCATTTCAGGGATGAGTTCGGGTGCTATATTCTCCATTTTCATATATTCCACCCACGCCATAAGCGAAGAGATAGGCGTTCCCAACTGGTGTGCGGTTTCTTTTGAGAGACCCGCCCAAACCTTGTCTTGCTCGGCGCGCTTTGCCAACGTAAAGAAGAACAATACCGCCAAAAAGAAGATTAGGATTACCCCCCATTGAATATATGGATAATAGGAAAGCCGCTTCAGCAGCAACGAGTTGTCGTAATAAATATACTGCCGTGTATCGCGATCAATATCAATAGCAATCGGGTCGTGCAAATCGCCAAAATTCTCTTTCCGTTCTTGCCAAAAAATCTTTAGGCGTTCACCCTCCAACGATTTCGGCACACTAATGTTTCGAGAACCTACCACATTGCTATTCTGGTCAAGAATAAAGCAAGGGATGGTGGTATTGTCTTCAATAACCTTCAGCAAGAAATCGAAATCGGTCATTTCTTCAGCAGAAGCCACCTTTCGCGTAGCCTCGGCCCATAGGGTCATCTTCCGTTCCTCTTCCATAGCCACATTCTTCACCAAGCCATTCGTAAAATAGGTAGAAATGGCCACAATGATTAAGGCAAGGATAGCAAACAGATACTTGACCTTGACGAAATTCTCGAAAGTGATGCGCATAAGCAATTAACGGTATTTAGCCTCGTTTTCGTCGTCCATAATACTGAGGTAACTATTATAGCGAGACTCGCTAATATAGTGTTCCTCAACCGCCTTCAGCACTGCGCATCCTGGCTCATGCGTATGGGTGCAGTTACCGAAACGGCAATCAGAAGAGAAGCGGAAGATATCGGGGAAATAGTGTCCGACTTCCTCTTTCTTAAAATCGATAGTTCCAAAACCACGAATACCCGGAGTGTCGACAATGAAGCTATCGGGAGCAATCTCGAACATTTCAGAGAAAGTGGTGGTATGCATACCGGCATCGTGAACATCAGACAAGTCGCCAGTACGGGCCTTGAAGTCAGGATTAATGGCATTTACGAATGAAGATTTACCCACACCCGAATTGCCAGAAAGAAGTGTAATCTTGTTCTTAAAGAGTTCAGCCACCTCAGCCACCCCCTCGCCGGTTTTAGCCGATACCGCATAGCACGGATAGCCTATCTGCTCATAGAGGTGCATCAGGTTGTGCATGTACTCCTTTTCATCGTCATCGTAAAGGTCGGTTTTGTTAATGAGCAACATGCCTGGCACATTATAGGCCTCGCACGTTGCCAAGAAGCGGTCGATAAAGACAGTTGACGTTACCGGATGGTTAATTGTAACTACCAGCATAGCCGCATCGAGGTTGGCCGCAATAATGTGCAACTGCTTCGAAAGGTTGGCAGGCCGACGCACAATATAGTTACGGCGGGGCATCAACTTTGTAATGAGGCAGTCTTCGGCAGAACGCACATCAAACTCCACATTATCGCCCACTGCAATGGGATTGGTGCTCTTAATGCCTTGAATGCGGAAATTACCCTTCAAGTGACAGTCGAACACTTGTTTGTCGGCAGTGCGGACAAGATAGGAACTACCAGTATTTTTAATAACGAATCCTTCCATAATCAAAAACAAAGAACGCAGAACAGCACCGGTTTATCACCGAAACTGTTCTGCGGTACTTTTTTCTATAGAATAACCATCAGAAAAATTAGACGGTCATGATTTCCTTTTCTTTAGCGGCAAAAGCCTCATCTACCATTTTGATGAACTTGTCGTGGATTTTCTGAACTTTGTCTTCAGCATCCTTTTCAGCATCTTCAGCCAAGCCGTTCTTGATTTCCTTCTTCAAGCCATCGATAGCGTCGCGACGTGCGTTACGAACTGCCACTTTAGCGTTTTCAGCTTCAGCCTTAACCTGCTTAACCAACTGTTTACGGCGGTCTTCGGTGAGCGGTGGAATGCTAAGGCGGATGATTTCGCCATTGTTTTCTGGAGTGATACCAACTTCAGATGCAAGGATTGCCTTTTCGATAGCAGGCAACATCTTCTTTTCCCAAGGCTGAACCACGATAGTACGAGCATCAGGGGTAGTTATGTTAGCCACGCCAGAAAGAGGAGTTATAGAACCATAATAGTCGAGACGGACAGGATCGAGGATACGAACATTAGCCTTACCTGCACGAATGTGTGCAAAAGCATCATCGAGGTGGGTCAATGCGCCTTCCATCTTGGTCTGAGCGCTCTTATAGAAACTTTCTACGTCTGCCATAGTCTTATTTTTCTTGAATAAATATATTAAACTACACAAAAATAGCAGAAAAAAAGGAATTACACAAAAGGGGACTTAACCGACTATCTATTTTTATGAAGAAACATCACCTCACAATAACGTCTTCCCCTCCGTTTCGAACAGAAGCAATAGCCATTCTACATTTCATTTTGTAGATTTCTTTAAGTTCATCGGATGTTTGGTAAACTTTTAGTTCCATCATCCTTCCCCATATTACAAACCAAATTTTGCTTTAATGAAATCGCCGACGAAAGCCGCTGTCTGCTCCACGCCCAGCATAGTAACATCAGCACAAAGGTTGTAACTTGAAGAGTGTCCCCATTCCTTATCGGTATAATAGTTATAGTAAGCAGCACGCTTCTTGTCGGTTTTGAGAATAATGTCGCGCACTTTTTCCTCGTCGGCAATGCCCGAACGTTCCTTCACACATGCTATACGGAATTCTAACGGAGCAGAGAAATAGACGCTGAACAAGTTCGGGTTGTCGCGCAACACATAGTCGCTGCAACGCCCCATAATAACGCACGGTCCAGCCTCCGCAATGTGACGGATAGCCGCGCTCTGTATCTCGAACAATTTGGCACTCGACAAATAGTTTTCAGCCCCGCCATTGATGCCAAACATGAGTTGGCCCACATTCTGGAAAAATTCGGGCAACCCCGGTTTCTCATCGGCCTTTTCGAACAAAGAGGGGTCGAAACCGATTTCTTTGGCGGCCAAATTAATCAATTCCGCATCGTAGAACTTAAAACCGAAACGGTCGGCTAAAATTTTACCGACAACACGGCCCTTACAGCCAAACTGGCGGCCAACGCTGATTATTATATTGTTCTTATTACTTTCCATACGCCTTACTGATTTTTCAAACTTTCATTCTTTGCCATTGCCTTAAATTTGCCCAACTGCCAGAAAAGAACGACTGCCGTTAACAAAAAAGACAGAGAATCGGCAATTGGGAGACTGAACCAGACGCCATCGAGTTGCCAGAAATTAGGCAGCACCACCAAAAGCGGCACTAAGAACAACATTTGGCGGGTAGTAGAAAGGATTGCGGCCAAAAAAGCCTTGTTAATGCTTTGGAAGAAGTTAGACGCCACCATTTGGAATCCAACAATAGGGAAAGTAGCGACTGCTATGCGCAAACCATAAGAAGAAACGGCGACCATTTCCTCTCCATCGGAGAACAGGCGCATAATGGTAGAAGGAAACAGTTCGCACACACAGAAGGCGCCCACCATAATAGCAGTTGCATATAGAATAGCATATTTCAGCACCTCGGTGACACGGTTGAACTGACGGGCTCCGAAATTGTAACCTGCTATTGGCTGCATACCCTGGTTGATGCCCAACACCACCATAGCAAAAAGCATAAGCACCTTGTTGACGTTACCATATGCACCTTGTGCCGCATCGCCACCAAACTCGTAAAGACGGTGGTTGATGAGGATGACTACCAAGCAAGAGCAGATATTCAACAAGAAAGGCGAAATACCAATAGACAATATGCCTTTCACGATAGACCCTTTCAGTTTGAACGCCCAACGCTGGAAATGCAAGAACTGCTGCGGATTAGAGAAATAGCGTACGATGACCGAAAGGGAAACAATCTGTCCCGTAACAGTGGCCAAAGCGGCACCCCTAAGCCCCCAGCCGAACACGAAGATGAACAATGGAGCCAGCACCAAGTTTATCACCACAGTCAGGAAAGTCATATTCATGGCCATTTTCGGATTGCCGCTTGAGCGCAGAGCATTGTTCAAACCGAAATAAAGATGCGTGAAAACATTACCCAACAGAATAACCGTCATAAACTCGCGGGCATAGGGGCGGATATCGTCGCTCGCACCAAAAACGGAAAGGATAGGGTCCATGAAAACAAGTCCTACCGTCATAATTAGCAAGCCCAAAATGACATTAAGTGTAGCCACATTGCCCAACACATTAGCGGCACCCTTATCGTCTTTTTGCCCCATCTTGATAGAGATGAGTGTGCTACCACCCGCTCCGACCATAGCACCAAAAGCAGCAGCAACATTCATTAAAGGCAGCGTGATGGCCATGGCAGTAAGCGCCTTGTCGCCCACACTATGCCCGAGAAAGGCACTATCGATAATATTATAGACAGAAGAAGCCATCATTGCCGCGATAGGCGGCAACGAATAACTGACCAGCAACTTCTTAACTGGCAGTGTACCCAATTCGGCAGGAGATTTTCCGACACCCATAAAAGATAAGAATGCGTAATAGAGCACTTGTTTAAAAGCAAGCACGCCATACATTAATAGTAAACGACACAAAGTTACAGAATAAATAAAGCAGACAGTAAGAAAAAAGGGCTCAAAATAGTGTTGCTCAACATATTTTTATCATAACATATTGATAATGTTTGATTGAAAATGACTAACTTTGCACTCCGAATTGAATATATCACATAAAATCTAACAGATACGATGCAAGAAATCAGGAATGTCGCAATTATTGCGCACGTCGACCACGGTAAGACTACGCTGGTGGACAAGATGTTACAAGCCGGTAAACTTTTCAGCGACCACGAAAAGCCAGGCGAACTCATCCTCGACAACAATGATTTGGAGCGTGAACGAGGTATAACCATCGTTTCAAAGAACGTATCAATCCGCTACAAGGGTTACAAGATCAACATTATTGACACTCCGGGCCACTCTGACTTCGGTGGTGAGGTTGAGCGTGTGCTTAACATGGCCGATGGCTGTCTTTTGTTGGTTGACGCATTTGAAGGTCCAATGCCACAGACTCGTTTCGTGTTGCAGAAGGCACTCCAAATCGGTTTGAAGCCAATTGTAGTAGTAAACAAGGTAGACAAACCAAACTGCCGCCCAGACGAAGTACAGGAAGAAGTTTTCGACTTGATGTTCAACTTGAACGCAACTGAAGAACAGCTTAACTTCCCAACCGTATATGGTTCTGCAAAGAACAACTGGATGAGCCCTGACTGGAGACAGCCTCGTGAAAACGACATCACCGCTGCCCTCGACGCCATCATCGAAAACATTCCAGCACCAAAGGAAAACCCAGGTACTGCACAGATGTTGATTACCTCTTTGAACTTCTCTTCATACGTTGGCCGTATCGCCATCGGCCGCTTGCACCGCGGTACTTTGAAGGAAGGCCAAATGGTTACCCTTGCTAAACGCGACGGAACCATGGTTAAGAGCAAGATTAAGGAACTTCGCGTATTTGAAGGTTTCAGCCAGAGCAAGGTACAGGAAGTTGAAAACGGTGAACTTTGCGCTATTGTAGGTTTGGAAGGTTTCGAAATCGGCGACTGCATCTGCGACGCTGAAAATCCAGAACCACTTCCAGCAGTAAGCATCGACGAGCCTACAATGAGTATGGAATTCGCCATCAACGATTCTCCTTTCTTCGGTAAGGAAGGTAAGTTCGTTACCTCACGCCACATCAACGACCGTTTGGAAGCAGAGTTGGAACGCGACGTTGCCTTGCGCGTAGAAAAGGGTATTGCCGATGGACACTGGACCGTATTCGGCCGTGGTGTGCTCCACTTGTCAGTCCTCATCGAAACCATGCGCCGTGAAGGTTACGAATTGCAGATTGGCCAGCCAAAGGTTATCATCAAAGAAATTGACGGCGTTAAGTGCGAACCTATGGAAGAGTTGACCATCGACACTCCAGAAGAAGGTTCAAGCAAGGTTATTGAAATGGTACAGGTCCGCAAGGGCGAAATGACCAATATGCAGCAGAAGGGCGACCGCGTTCACTTGGAATTCATGATTCCTTCACGTGGTATCATCGGTTTGCGTACCAACGTATTGACCGCAACTGCTGGTGAAGCCGTTATGGCACACCGTTTCGTAGAGTTCCAGCCTTACAAGGGCCCTATGGAACGCCGAAACAACGGTTCAATCATCGCAATGGAAGGCGGTACAGTATTCGCTTACGCATTGAACAACTTGCAAGACCGTGGTAAGTTCTTCATCAACCCACAAGACGAAGTTTACATGGGCCAGGTTGTAGGTGAGAACAACAAGCAAGACGACTTGGTTGTTAACGTCTGCAAGAGCAAGAAGTTGACCAACATGCGTGCCGCAGGTTCTGACGACAAGGTGAAGTTGGCTCCGCCAATCGTATTCAGTTTGGAAGAAATGTTGGAATACATCAAGGAAGACGAATACGCAGAAATCACTCCAAAGAGCATGCGTATGCGTAAGATCATCCTCGACGAAGGCGAACGCAAGCGTGCAGCAAAGCGCCCTACCAGCGAATAATGCAATAAATTGAGAAAACTCCATATGATGGGAGGTTGCGACCAAGTGTTGCAACCTCCCATTTTTTCTTCCATAGGAGCCTTTTACCGAACTAAAAAAAGTTTTTCGTCTGTTTAGAAAACCGAAACGGGAGGAAATTTGAAGTAAATTTGCTTATTGTTACATTTTTGGCACACCTTTCGCTACAGCAAGAAAGGATAGAAGACGATTTATACAGATGAAAAAGTACTTCCAATATACGCTAACCCTCTTGATAACCATACTCGGATTAACCAATGCGAAAGCCGGAGATGTGGTCTATCAAGGGTACATCAAAGACTCTATCAGCGGAGAAGCGCTACCCTTCGCTGCCGTTATCTACAAAGGCACACCTTTCGGGACTGAGGCTGACCTTCAAGGTTTCTATATTTTGGAAACCGACGTCTTAAAATCTGACAAACTGGAATTCTCGTACCTCGGTTACAAGACCAAGGTTGTTGACTTGCGCAAAGCCGGACACCGACTAAACGTGCTACTCTGCCCCGATGACGCGCAAACACTGGGTGAAATTGTGGTAAAGGGCAAACGTCGCGAAAAATACCGCAGAAAAGGCAACCCATCGGTTGACTTAATGAAAGAAGTTATTGCGCACAAAGACTCAAACGATATTAG
Organism: Paludibacteraceae bacterium; assembly: GCA_024401615.1. Lineage (GTDB taxonomy): Bacteria > Bacteroidota > Bacteroidia > Bacteroidales > Paludibacteraceae > Physcocola. Next base: position 604 of record JAKSKS010000012.1, on the reverse strand, counting down.
AAAAACAGACTACTACGCTGTAAAAAAATACGAGAAGACCATATTAGGTATAAATAACGTTACAGTACCCAAAGATTCACTCAAGCGTAACAAACACAGCTGGAGCTACATCTACAACTACATCGACTCTTCTGAAATATCGAAGAAGACCTATTTGCCATTTTCTGTCAGAGAAAACTTGAGCGAGGTTAGTTTCCAACAAAATCCAGAACGTTTGAAACGTACCATAAAAGCACAGAACAACAAGACCATTATGAACGTCATGTCGGAAGAGATGATAGACAACTTGTTGAACGAATGCTTCACAGACGTACAACTCTACGACAACAACATCGACATCTTTGTTGAGAAGTTTATGAGTCCGCTATCGGCACTTGCAACCACCTTCTACCATTTTTACATTACTGACACGGTCACCCTTGAAGATGGCAACCGCTACACCGAAATGACATTCGTGCCCGCAAACTCCAGCGACCTTGGGTTCACCGGCTACCTCTACATCACCACCGACGGAACGTACGCTGTGAAAAAGGTGAAAATGGACATTCCACGCGACATAAAACTGAATCTGGTTGAAAAACTCCATATTGAGCAAGAATCCAAC
>JAKSKS010000119.1 GCA_024401615.1 Paludibacteraceae bacterium | reverse complement strand
CCGGCTTTTTTTTTTCTCTTTAATGACACTAATAAACCTACAACAATGCCCTGTTTCAATAAAGAAGTCACCTTTCTCTCGAATACACCAAATCGGTAGCAGAACAATACTTTCCACAATTCAGTGATTATTGCCAGGAATTACTGAAGACAATAGAATAGATAACAAAAAAGCCTGTCGGAGAAATCCAACAGGCTTTAACTTTTTATATATGTCGCTTATTTTAGAAAGCAGACTTAAACTCATCAAGGAAACGGGTATCATTCTCAGAGAACATACGCAAGTCCTTAACCTTGTACTTCAAGTTAGTGATACGTTCTACACCCATACCGAATGCGAAACCAGAGTAAACCTTGCTATCGATACCGCAGTTTTCCAAAACATTAGGGTCAACCATACCGCAACCAAGAATTTCTACCCAACCGCTACCCTTGCAGAAAGAGCAACCAGAACCACCACAAAGGTCACAAGAGATATCCATCTCTGCACTTGGTTCTGTGAATGGGAAATATGAAGGGCGGAGACGAATCTTAGTCTCTTCACCAAACATTTCCTTAGCAAAGAAAAGAAGCGCCTGCTTCAAATCAGCGAAAGATACATTCTTGTCGATGTACAAACCTTCAACCTGGTGGAAGAAGCAGTGTGCACGAGCAGAAATAGCCTCGTTACGATATACACGACCAGGACAAAGCACACGGATTGGTGGTTTCTGCTTCATCATTGTACGAGTCTGCACACAAGAAGTGTGGGTTCTCAACAAAACGTCTGGATCACGAGTAATAAAGAAGGTATCCTGCATATCTCTTGCAGGATGTTCAGGAGCAAAGTTCAATGATGAAAACACATGCCAGTCATCTTCAACTTCAGGACCATCGGCAACAACAAAACCCTGACGAGAAAAAATGTCAACAATCTTGTTACGAACCAACGAAATTGGGTGACGTGTACCCAATTCAATCGGATCTGGAGTTCTTGTCATATCGATGTCTGCCGCAGCAGCAATCTTATCAGAGAAAGACTCCTTCATTTCGTTGATGCGGTTAGTAGCATCAGTTTTCAACTTATTCAAAAGTTGACCCAATTCCTTCTTCTGTTCAGGAGAAACAGTACGGAATTCATCGAAAAGGGCAGTAATTTCACCCTTCTTACTCAAGTATTTAATACGCAATGCCTCAATCTGTTCAGCATTATCTGCTTTTAACTTTTCGATTTCGGCGAGCAAATTATTAATTCGTTCTTTTAACATCACATTTATGATTTATACGCAAAATTAAACAAAAAGGAAGGCTTTTCCAATAAAAAGCCACAACAATCCGGCAGGAAAATGCGTTCATTTATTTCACTTGAACAATAGAATGCAAATAGAATTTCAAAACAATAAGTTTTTACTATCTTTGCGCTACAAAATCAAATTATTGAAGCATGAAAAGTGATATTGAAATAGCACACGAATGCAAACTCGAGAATATCGAGGAAGTTGCTAAAATTTACGGTATTCCAACCGAAGAGTTGGAACACTATGGCAAATACATTGCAAAAGTGCCAGTTCGCCTTTCTGACAAATCAAAAATGTCAAAAAGCAAACTCATTTTGGTAACTTCTATCACACCTACCAAAGCAGGTATTGGCAAAACTACCACTTGTGTGGGTCTAGTTCAGGGTTTGTCTAAAATCGGTAAAAAAGCCTTGGCTGCTCTTCGCGAACCAAGTCTTGGCCCATGCTTCGGCATGAAAGGTGGCGCTACTGGCGGCGGTTACTCTCAATTGTTACCAATGGAGAAAATTAACCTCCATTTCACAGGCGACTTCCACGCAATTTCAGCAGCCAACAACCTAATTTCTGCGCTATTAGACAACTATCAATATCAGCACCAGGCTGAAGGTTTTGCGTTAAAAGAAGTTTATTGGAGAAGAACAATGGACATCAACGACCGAAACCTCAGAAGTATTGTTACCGGTTTGGGAGGCAGAACCAATGGTCTTACCAGCGAAAGCGGTTTCGACATCACACCTGCTTCTGAAATTATGGCCATCCTTTGTTTGGCTGAAAACGAGGAAGACCTTGAAGAACGTATCAACAACATTCTTTTGGGTATGACTGCCGACAACAAGCCTTTCACGGTGAGAGACATGGGCGTTGCTGGCGCTATCGTAACACTCCTCCACGAAGCCATCAACCCTAACTTCGTTCAAACTACCGAAAACACAGGTTCATTTGTTCATGGTGGACCTTTCGCAAATATCGCACACGGTTGCAACAGTGTTGTTGCCACCAAATTGGCTATGAGTTACAGCGACTACGTTGTAACCGAAGCAGGTTTCGGTGCTGACCTCGGTGCAGAAAAGTTCTACGATATTAAATGTAGAAAAGCCGGTTTGCAGCCAGACCTTACCGTTCTGGTTTCTACAACACAAGGTTTGAAGATGCACGGCGGTGTAGCCCTCGAAAACGTTAAACAGCCTAACGCAGAAGGCGTTAGACGTGGTTTGGAGAACTTAGACAAACACTTGAAGAATCTTCAAGGCTTTGGTCAGACTGTTGTCGTTACCTTGAACAAATTCGCAACCGACACAGAAGAAGAAATCAACATCGTTAGAGAGCACTGCAAAGAATTAAATGTAGGTTTTGCCATTAACGACGCATTCGTTAACGGTGGCGATGGTTGTAAAGATTTTGCCCAACTTGTTGTTGACACTATCGAAGCAAAGCCATCTGCTCCGCTTAAGTTCACTTACAGCGACACCGACAGCGTTACTGAAAAAATTGAGAAGGTTGCGCTCAACATCTACGGTGCGAAAGAAGTGGTTTACGAACCTGCAGCCAAGAAACTCATCGACAGACTAAGCCAATGGGGTTATGGAAATCTTCCTGTCTGCATTGCAAAAACACAATACTCTTTCAGCGACAATGCAAAGAACTACGGCGTGCCTAAGGACTTCGTCTTCACCATCCGCGACATTGAAATCAACGCTGGTGCTGGCATCATTGTAGCAATTGCTGGTGATATTATGAGAATGCCTGGTTTGTCAAAGCATCCAAATGCAGAGGTAATCAAGGTTGTTAATGGCGAAATTACAGGTTTGAGCTAATCAAGCCTTTCAATAAAATAAATCCTGGTTGAATAAATTTCAACCAGGATTTTTTATTTATACAGATTGTTCTTTTCTATAAATTCGAAAACGTCTTTCGGAAGGAAGTAGCGTACATCTTTTCCTTGTGCAATAGACTGCCGCACAAAAGTGCTGCTTATTTCAATTATAGGAGTCTCCACTTTGTGGAAGTTCACGAAGTCACTTGGAATTTCGTTGGTGGAACCCAAACGCGGATATACCCAGATTTCGTAATGTTCCATTATCCATTCCCAGTTTTTCCACTTTCTGAAAGCATCGAGATTATCGCCCCCCATAATAAGGATAAACTTAGTGTCGGGCTCTTGCTCTGTCAGTTTCTGCAATGTAATGTAGGTAAACGACGGTTTCTCAAGTGTGAACTCAATGTCCGACACCGTAAATTTACCATATCCCTTTGTCGCCAACTTCACCATTTCTAAACGAATGTTGTCGTCGAGCAAGTCAGCATTTACCTTAAACGGATTCTGTGGAGAAACCACAAATCTCACTTCATCCACATCGGTATACTCTGCAATGTGGTTACACAATGCCAAATGACCCACATGAATTGGATTAAACGATCCACAAAATAATGCTACACGTTTTGCCATATCTACTAATAAAAAACGCCCTCATAAAGAAGGCGTTTAGTTATACTTAATTTTCAAGGAATTTCTTTATCAATTCTACCACCTCATTTTCAGCGGTAGCCAAATCGTCGTTTACAACAACCTTATCGAACTGAGGGGCAAAGGTAAGTTCGAAAGAGGCTCTTTCCAAACGGGTCTGAATAACCTCAGGGGCATCAGTACCACGACCTTCCAAACGTTTTTTCAAGACCTCAATGCTTGGCGGCTGAATGAATACCGACATTGCCTTTTCACCATAGAACTTTTTGATGTTTACGCCACCTTTCACATCAACGTCAAACAAAGCAATTCGTCCATTGGCAGTAATACGTTCAACTTCCGACTTTAAAGTTCCATAGAAACGATCTTGATAAACCTCTTCGTATTCCAAGAATTCGTTATTGGCAATCTTTGCGCGGAATTCTTCTGGTGTAAGGAAATAATACTCTTTTCCATGAACTTCCTGGCCTCTTGGCTGACGGCTGGTAGCAGAGATTGAGAACTCGAACTTACCAGGCATCTGCTCAAGCAGATAGTTGATGATGGTAGATTTTCCCGAACCAGAGGGAGCTGAGAATATGATGATTTTTGAATTATCTGCCATATTTAAAGAGCATTAAGAACCTGTTCCTTAATTTGTTCCAACTCGTCCTTCATCTTAACCACAATCTTCTGCATTTCAGAGTGGTTTGACTTTGAACCGAGTGTGTTAATCTCACGGCCCATTTCCTGAGCAATGAAACCCAACTTCTTACCAGTAGACTGTTCAGGAATATCCATAGTTTCCTTAAAGTACTGAAGGTGCTGGCGAAGACGATTCTTTTCTTCATTCACATCGAGTTTTTCAATGTAATAAATCATCTCCTGTTCGAAACGGTTTTTATCGTAGTCAACAGAGCCAAGAGAAGCCAAGTTGTCAGCAATACGCTGTTTGATAAGTTCAACACGTTCCTTTTCGTATGGATCGATGGTGCTTAACAAGTTTGCGATATTGTCTACCTTGCTGGTAAACACACCACGAAGCGAAACACCTTCCTTTTTACGGTAATCAACCAAAGCGTCTACAGCCTTACGGAAAGCCTCAAACACCTTGTTCCAATCATCCTCATCAAGTTCCTGCTGTTCGTTACGCTGAACATCAGGCATACGCAACAAGGTAGAAACCCAATCATAATCAGCAGGAATCTGCACACCGGCAACAGCCGCAGCAGCTTCAATCTGCTCTTTGTAAGCCTTCATCATTGGTGCATTCAACTGCATACCAGTTTCAGTACCAATTGTTTCCACAAAGAAAGACAAGTCTATCTTACCTCTTTCAAGTGTTTTTGCTATATAGTTACGCATTTCGAGTTCCTTTTCCTTATAGTAAGAAGGAACACGAGTTGACAAATCTAACTGTTTACTATTGAGTGATTTTATCTCAATGGTAATTTTCTTATTCTTCAGTTCACAAGTGGCTTTTCCAAAGCCAGTCATTGATAAAATCATGATATCTATTTTTAGATTACTACAAAGATAAGACTTTCTCGGGAAAATTTGGCCTTCAAACGTTGAAAAAACAGGTATTGAAAATTACTGGCTAAAATAAGGTATACTTCACAAGCTTTTTCAAGGATTTTTCCTTGGAATACTTTACTTTTGCAATTTGAAATTTGATAAGTTTTCAAAACAACATCATGGCAACTATAATCAGCATTGAGACATCAACTTCGGTATGCAGCGCATGCTTGAGCGTAGATGGACAAATAGTAGCAAACAAAGAAGACTACAAAGGACAAAATCATTCCGTTGTACTTGGTGGTTTCATCAAAGAACTTTTGGACTATGCCCATAGCAACAACCTTAAATTAGACGCTGTGGCAGTTAGTTGTGGCCCTGGTTCGTACACGGGTTTGAGAATAGGCGTTTCCACCGCAAAAGGCATGTGTTTTGGCGTCGATGCCAAACTAATTGCCGTTAACACCCTCGAGGCGATGGCAAGTGGTGTCATCCGCACCCATTGCGAGATTGCCGACGGCGCATGGTTATGTCCAATGATTGACGCCAGACGTATGGAAGTGTACAACGCTTTCTACAACCTTAGCCTCACACCTCAAAAGGAAACTGCCGCAACCATTATTGAAAGCGACACATTCGCCGATATCACAAAAGACCACAATATCGTTTGTTTCGGCAATGGTGCTGAAAAGTGTAAAGGCACCCTCACCGATAGTAAAATCAGCTTTATCGACGGCATCGTTCCGTTAGCAAAGGACATGGTTCCTTTGGCAGAAAAGCATTTCAAGGCTAACAAATTTGAAGATGTGGCTTATTTTGAGCCTTTCTATCTCAAAGAGTTTGTAGCCGAACACAGTCAAAAGAAATTATTTTAAGAAGTACATATAAGAAATGGCAACAAAACCATCAATTCCAAAAGGAACAAGAGATTTCGCCCCTGTTGAAATGGCGCGAAGAAACTATATTTTCGACACTATCAAGAGCGTTTTCCGCCTCTACGGATTCCAACAGATTGAGACTCCTGCAATGGAGAACCTCAGCACCTTGATGGGTAAATATGGCGACGAAGGCGACAAGCTCCTTTTCAAAATTTTGAACAGTGGCGACTATTTGCTCCACGCAAATCCAACCGCCCTCGAAAACAGAGACAGCATCAAGTTGATGCACGACATCTCTGAAAAGGGTTTGCGCTACGACCTTACCGTTCCGTTCGCACGTTTCGTGGTAATGAATAAGGAAAACTTGGTATTGCCTTTCAAACGCTTCCAAATTCAGCCTGTATGGCGTGCCGACAGACCTCAGAAAGGCAGATACCGTGAGTTCTACCAGTGCGACGTAGACGTTGTAGGTAGTGAATCTCTACTCAACGAGGTTGAACTTATCCAGATTGTCGACGAAGTTTACCGTCGCTTAAATATCAACGTTGTTATCAAGTTGAACAACCGTAAGATTTTGAGCGGTATTGCAGAAGTTATCGGTGCGGCAGACAAAATTGTCGACATTACCGTTGCAATCGACAAACTCGACAAGATTGGCCTTGACAACGTAAACGCAGAACTCGCAGAAAAGGGAGTTGACGCACAGGCCATCGAGAAGTTGCAGCCTATCATCTCCCTCAAGGGAACGAACAAGGAGAAACTCGCTACAATTAAGGAAGTGCTTGCTTCTTCTGAAATCGGCGTAAAGGGTGTTGAAGAATGTTCTACCATCCTTAACCTTGCAGAACAGCTTGGCGTTGCAACCGAAATTGAAATTGACCTCACTTTGGCGCGCGGTTTGAACTACTACACTGGCGCTATTTTCGAAGTTAAGGCGAAGGATGTTGAAATTGGTAGTATTACAGGTGGCGGCCGTTACGACAACCTTACTGGTGTGTTTGGCGTTTCTGGCCTTTCTGGCGTTGGTATCTCGTTCGGTGCAGACCGTATTTACGACGTACTCAACCAATTGAACCTCTACCCTGAAGAATTGCTTCAGAGCACCCAGTTGGTATTTACCACATTCGGTGAGAACGAGTTCGCTTACGCCCTTCAGTGTTTGAAGAAGGTAAGAGCAGCCGGCATTCCAGCAGAAATCTACCCTGAATGTGTAAAGATCAAGAAGCAGATGGCTTATGCCAACGGCAAGGGCACTCCTTATGTTGCCATCATCGGCGAAACAGAGGTTGCAGAGCAGAAGGTCATGCTTAAAGACATGGTTTCTGGCGAACAGACTCTTGTCAGCATCGATGAATTGATTGCTAAAATCAAGAAATAAGGAAACCGACAGATAAAACTCACAAGGCGGTGTATCATACAATCAAGTATGATGCACCGCTTTTCTTTTGTTCTGAAGTTTTGCCTATTGGCCGTAACACGCGGCTAAAACCATATTTTTTAGATTGGTGATTGTGATTGACGCTTGAAAATCTGCAAACAATTGTGTATTTTTGCAAGGCACTTTGCACCCTATTTTAGGGACTTAGTTGTGACATACGAAATTCAATTAATAGCGTCGCTATTTATTCTGGAAACGCTTCAAAGCTTGGCCGCAAAGAAGATTCACAAACAGAATGATAAATGCAACGCCCGCGCCTTGCGTGGGTGGTGCTTATCTGTTTGTGAGGGTCTGGCCAAGCACCCGAAGCGTAGGTAAGCATTTGCCCACGCTTCGTGTGTTTAGTCAGGCCCTATTTTGTTTACACGATATGGAATAGCAGTACGCTCTAACCCCCATCAGGGGAAGAGCCCCACCCTACCCAAATTGAACCATTAGCAAACCCGCCGTAAAGATCCCTTTTCGGTGGGTAAGGGATTTTATGCGCTTTTTCAAAGCATACAAGCCCGCCGCATCGTGGTTTTGGCTCCTCCGCCTGACGGATAAACGAGCTATTTACCATGAACATTTACGACATCCTCGCCAAAATTCGACAACTATCTGTAACCGAACGCCAAAAAGGCGCTGTCTTCGAAAAACTGATGCAGCGCTGGTTAAAGTCTGATCCACGCTATTGCCATACATTGAAAGATGTATGGATGTGGGAAGAGTTTCCTGCAAAGGCGGAGTTTGGCGGGAAAGATACCGGTATCGACTTGGTGGCACGCACCGAAGAGGGCGAGTATTGGGCTATTCAGTGCAAGTGCTATGATGAGAATGCGATAATTGACAAACCTGCGGTAGATTCTTTCCTTTCCACTTCAAGCAAGACTTTTACCGACGATGTAACCTTGAATACCGTTGGCT
>JAKSKS010000118.1 GCA_024401615.1 Paludibacteraceae bacterium | reverse complement strand
ATATTTCTGATAAATCTAATATATCTCCAGACTCTGCCATTTCTAATGTTAAATTTGTTGTTTCTTCTTTATTCATACCATTTATATATATTGCCATTACAAGTGCTGCTGCTTGATAATCTGTTATATTTCCATTTGTATATTCTGTTTTTTAATTCAACTTAATGAGTTTCTTCTGCTTCGTCGGCAGGGAAACCGTTAGGGAAGCGGTCTTTAATGATTTGTTCAACCAACTCTTTATCGCTTTCCATCTCTTCGTCGGCAATCATTTTGCTACGCTTGTTTTCTGGGTCATAGAGCATGCCGGTGCAGATGCAATAGCGGCGTTCGGTACGAACCAAGACATCGTGGTTGATGCAACCTTCGCAACCGCGCCAGAAAGTCTCGTCGTCGGTCAACTGGGCAAAGGTGACAGGAGTGTAGCCACAGTCGGTGTTCAACTTCATGACAGCAGCGCCTGATGTCAAACTAAATATTTTAGCGTTTGGCCAACGTTTGCGGGCCAAAGAGAAGGTGACGTGTTTGATGCGTCGGGCCAAGCCGTGGCCACGATATGATTCAGGTACAATCATACCCGAAGTGGTAACGTAATGTTTACCACCCCAAGTTTCAATGTAACTGAAACCGGCGAATTTGTCGCCATCTAGGGCTAAGACAGCCTTTCCTTTTAGCATCAGGTTCTCTACGTATTTAGGGTTACGTTTTGCAATACCTGTACCTCTTACTTTAGCGGCTGCTGTAATAGTCTCGAGAATCTCATCGATGTAGTGGATGTGACTCTCGTCGGCAATCAATAATTTGATGTTGTCCTTAACCATTTCTTGCTCCTGAAGAATTATAATGTCGTTTGTTTCGTTTAGAATGTTCTTTGCTTATTGTCGTCCACCTTTAAGGGTAGGGATGAAAGTTGAGAGGGCTTCGAAAACCTCATTTTTGGTAGGACCCTCCTTAATAACACCCATAATGGTGTCTTCACCTGCTACTGTGCCGATAATTACGCTTGGGATGCGCTCGTCAATCTCATAAGCAAGACTGCTGGCATAACCAGAACGGGTGTGTAGGACGACGTTGTTGCCAGAAAAGTCGATGGTAGTGAGCGAATTTGCAAGGTAAATGTTGTGTTCTTCGCTGCTCTTCAACTCATTAGGCAACTTGTAGATGTATTCTCCCGATACATCTGGCGTCTTTGCAACTTTCATTTGTTTCAGGTCGCGTGACAGGGTCGCCTGCGTCAGTTGGAAACCGCGTTCAGCAAGCAGTTGCAGTAAGTCTTCCTGGCAGCTGACTGTATTGGTGGAAATAATTTCCTTGATTGCTGCAAATCGTTTAATCTTGTTTTTCAATTTTGACTCAACGTGTTTGTTTATCAAATGAATAAGCAACGAATATACGCTTCTGAGGGCATATTTATTCGATGCGGGCAACAAAGTTAAAGCGGAAAAATGAATAAACATAATAAATAAGGGCAAATTTTTATACAAAACGTGAATATTCATTCAAATTTTGTATTTCGAAGTTCGCGCTTTATTTTTGCATATATAAAATGTATAAGAAAATGGAAAAACTAACCGTTATAAAAGTAGGTGGCAAGATTGTGGAAGAAGAGGCTTCGCTCTCGAACTTGCTGCAGGAATTTGCAAAAATTGAAGGTCAGAAGGTGCTTGTCCACGGTGGAGGCCGTTCGGCAACCGCACTTTCCACAAAACTTGGTATAGAAAGCCAAATGGTGAATGGCAGACGCGTGACCGATGCTGAAACCCTGAAGGTGGTTACTATGGTGTATGCGGGTTTGGTAAACAAGAATATTGTTGCCCAATTGCAGGCTTTGGGGTTGAACGCCCTTGGCTTGACTGGAGCAGACCTTAATTATATGCGTAGCGACAAGCGCCCGGTTAAAGATGTTGACTATGGTTTCGTAGGTGATCCTAAAGAAGTGAATTCTGACTTGTTGGCTGGATTGATAGCACAAGGTGTAGTGCCTGTGTTGGCGCCAATCACCCACGACAAACAGGGACACCTGTTGAACACAAATGCCGATACTATTGCCGCTGAGGCCGCAAAAGCCTTGGCTAAACATTTTGAGGTTACTCTGATGTACTGCTTCGAGAAAAAAGGTGTGTTAAGCAATCCTGACGATGACGATAGTGTGATTCCTGTTGTTGATGAAAAGTTGTTTAAAGAATATGTGGACAACGGTTCGATACAGGGTGGAATGATTCCGAAGATTGAAAATTCGCTGGCGGCAGTCAAGGCTGGTGTTAAGCAGGTGGTTATTACCCAGGCGAGCGATATTGCCGCTGGCACTGGTACTGTGATTAAATTGTAAAAATTATTTTCGTTCAAACTTATAGGGATGTATCGTTATGATATGTCCCTTTTTTTATGCTTGTAAAAGTGCTATAGATTTCAAACCGTTATTTTGAAGAACTGCCTTCGATGCAATCGGGAAATAAGAGATTGATTGCTTATGGCAAATAAATTTCAAAAATCTTGCATAAAAGAAATATTATTTATAAAATTGTGTATTGTACTGGTTGAGTCCAGTAATAGGGTATAGTATATAACAATTAAAAAAACACGTTATGAAAAAACATTTTTTATTCCTTGGTTTGCTTACCATGTCTTCTGCTATGTTTCATTCATGTGAAGTAGATGATGAAGATGTGCCGTCAACAAACAATACTGTAAACGAAGATCTGCTATCAATTCCAAATGGAGACGGCACCCCTGCAGCTCCTTTCCGAATTTCGAATGCCAACGAACTACTTTATTATTCGGCTGTGATTAATGGTAATGTCGATACCATTCCTCAAAACAAATCAGCTTATGGTATTGTGGTTGCCGATATTGATATGTCGAGCATATGTGGAGGCGGTAACGGAACGTGGAAACCAATCGGTTTCGACACGGTATGCTTTTCGGGGGTTTTCGATGGCGGAAACCATACTATCAACAATATCTACATTGCAAACAGCACTATAGAAGGACAAGGCCTGTTTGGCAAAATTAAGGGTGCTGAAATCAAGAACGTAATCATCGGTTCTGGTGAGATTAAGAGCGATGCCATCTGCACTGCTGCAATTGTTGGCGAAGGCTCTGGTTACATTGTCAATTGCCACAACTATGCGAACGTCGAGAATTCGAAGAAGTTTACAGGTGGTGTTGTTGGCTATTTGTCGCAAAGCAGCACGATTGAGCGCTGCCATAACGAAGGCGAAATTAGAGGCATAAACCCTTCGAAAAGTCAGTTTGCTGTGGGTGGTATTGCTGGAGCCGCAAATGCAGGCTGTGTTGTGAAAGACTGTTATAATTTGGGCAGTGTTACTGGCGAATCGTCTCGTGTGGGCGGTATTGTTGGTAGTGCGGAAGACTGCCATATTAGCAACTGCTACTCATACGCCGATGTTGCGAGTCTCTCAAACGACTATGGAGGCGGAATCTGCGCTATTGCCTGTGGCTATCCTTTCACTACTGTCGTAGATTGTTACTTCTACAACAGTTTAGGTCAGGCTGGCCAGCAGCCAACAATGGCACGCCTTGAAGAAGAATTCAACAATGGCTCTATCTTCAAGATGCTTGACGAGCAGAGTGCTAATGTTTGGAAACAGGTGAATGGAAACTATCCAATCTTAAAATAAATTATAGAAAAGTGACCTTTAATAGGGTTACGATCGTTTTGAAACTTTAAAATACTATATTCCCTTATGGCGCATCAAGAACTGATTTTTGATGCGCCTTTTTTGTGTGGATTTCCTATCGTTTTGTCTTTATTTCCCCTCTTTTGCTTGTAAAAGGCGTATGAACGTGCAATTTTGTGTAATTTTGTACGTTGTAGTTATATAATAATGTTTGAATTCCTGAGATGAGGAATGTAGTTGTATTGGTCTTATGCATGTTGTTGCAAATTAGCGCGCATGCTAATATATGTATCAATGAGGTGATGCAAAGTAATGTGAACGGCATTATGGACGAACTGAACGAGTATCCTGACTCGTGGGTCGAAATCTATAATGACGACACTACTTCTTTTGACTTCACTGGCTATTCAATTTCCCGATCAAGAGATTTTACAGAATCTTATCCGTTGATGGACTCAACGGTAATTGCCCCCAAGGGTTACTTGTTGATTTATTGTGACAAGGAAGAAGAGATTGGCGGCAGACATGCCGATTTCCGTCTGGACGTCGATCAAGACACCTTATATGTTTTCGACCCCGTTGGTCATGCGGTCGACAGCTTGGTTGTGCCTGAAATGTTGGCACCAGACATTGCCTATGGCCGCATAACCGATGGAAATGACACGCTGTCTTATTTTAAGAAGGCCACACCAAATGCGCCCAATGGCGGTTTCTATACTTCACGACTATTGAAGAAACCAAAGTTCTCGGTGGATGGAGGTATCTACCATCAACCTGTGGTCCTCCGTTTAAGTTTGCAGGGTAGTTACCCGTCTGACGCTGTGGTGCGATATACAACAAACGGAAGCGAACCCACAGAAGATAGTCCGATTGCTCCCGACTCAATACTGATAGAAACTACAACAGTAATACGTGCGAAGACATTTAGTGACAGCGCGTTGAGTAAAATAAGTAAAACCGAAACCTACATAATACCAGAACGCGAATACACGCTACCCATCATTTCCATTGTAACTGACAGCGCCAATATGTATGACGATGAGATAGGAATATTGGTGGAAGGTACATATGGAGATACCCATCCTGATATTATTCCTGAGGTTTGGCAGTTTGGCCACATGAATTATTTCTACTCGTGGAAACGCCCCATTAATCTTGAGTATTTCGACACGAGAGTAAGTAACCAAGCGGTCATTAACCAACTCTGTGAAACTGAGATTGGAGGAAACACAAGTGCTTATTTTACCACAAAATCGCTAAATGTAAGAGCCAATAAGCGTTTTGGTGAGAATAAGTTCTCGTACCCGTTTTGGGCTGACAAACCCGATGTGACGAAATCTAAATGTATCTATCTCCGTAATTCTGGCCAGGATTTTAACTGTCTCCATTTTAGAGACGCGATGAATCACATGAGTTTCGGCCAAAATGTAGATGTTGACTGGCAGGCTTCTCAACCGGTTGTCGTGTTGATTAACGGAAAGTATTATGGTTTGGTGAACTTGCGTGAGAAAGTCAATCCAGACTATATCTGGTCTAACTATAATAAATTGGAGAATATAGACTTGCTGGTTGAAAACAATCGAGATGTTAAAGCCGGAGATTTGGAAGAGTATGGCCGTTATCGCGCTTTGTTAGAAGATTCGTTGGCCTCCTACTCTCAAATAGACTCGCTGATTGACTTGAACGAGTTTATGAACTACTTTATTTTGTCGGTTTTGTATTGCAATAAAGACTTTCCGGCAAACAACCAAATGATTTGGAGGGAACGCTCTGATAGCGCCAAGTGGCGATTTATTCTGAAGGATACTGATGTAACTGCAAATCTGACATTCAACAGCGTATGGAATTATCCGTACTTTAATTATATACTGCATAAAGAACCCTACAACGAAGAAGGAACAAATTACATTTACGGCTGTAGGGTGTTTATGAAGACGATGAGTTATCCTGAAATTTCTAACCAGGTGATAGACCGCTTGAGCGTGTATATGGGTACCTTCGTGTCGGTTGAGAGTTGCGCGAATCGACTCGACAGTTTGGCTGCGCTGATTGAAGCAGAAATACCTTATTATTATGAGGTGATTGACAGAAATCCTAAAGATTGGGAATTCTGGAAAAACCATCATAAGGAATTTATGAGACAGCGTGTCCCATTCCTTTACAATTATACCCATGAGTTCTTCGAACTGGGCGACACCACATCGCTAAAGATCACTTCAATAAAAAAGAAACTCTATTTCAACAGTGTGCCCGTTAAAAATGGAAGATTCGAAGGCTGTTATTATTATGGTAGGCCTATCTACCTTTCGGGGAACGCCACCGCTTTCCGTTATGTGGGCGACAGTGTTGCAATTGTTGCTGAAGACAGTGTTTCCCGAAAAGAAGATGGATGCTGGTATGTGTCGTATGTGCTGAACGACTCGAATGTGGTGAAGCGAATTGATGGGAAATGTTTGTATTTCGTAATCCCAGAGGGTGCGAAAAATGTGCAGATTACCGATGAATATAAGTTGGCAGTAGAAGATTGTGAATCGTTAGCGGCAATAGATGTTAAGCTTAAGACTTATGATTGTGGTTTGCCTACGAAGAACTACCCTTTGCAGGAAAGTATAGGCCACGACTCTTTCTTGAATACTGTTAATCCGATGATGAAGGTGAATTCTGACACTTTCTTTGTAGGCGACAATACGATAGAGTGGTTGTATGTGGATGTATATGGCGACACCACTGTCTGCCGACAAAAGTTTACGGTTGAAGATTTGTCTGCTCCGTTGGTGGAGAATTGCGAAAAGATGGACACTTTGCGCCTCTTTTTGGAGGAAAACGAAAGCGCATTACACGTTGACAATTTATATAGGGTTTCACCTGTAGGTTGGGACAATTGTGCATCGCCTATATTTGGAACTTTGGAAGATAATGAAGGCTTGTTCTATGCCGGGACTACTGATGTGCATTGGGCTTTTGCTGATGCGGCTGGAAATACTACTACCTGTCTGCAAACGATAGCAGTGGTAGACACAATTGCGCCTACTTTTGATGGCTGTGATTCATTGCCGGAAATTAAAAAGGCCATTTATACTAACGTATGCGGATTCGCGGCAACGGAGTTTGAAATGGAACCGTTGAAGGCTAAAGATGGTGGCATTTGGATTGAAGGATTGTTTGTTACGGGCGATTCGTTGTATATAGGGCGGAACGAAGGGTATTGGAAATTTGAGGATGCATCGGGAAATGCCTTGCATTGCAAGCAGACAGTGATGTTGATAGATAGTTTTGCTCCATATGTAGACGCCTGTGATTCTATGCCTGAACTCCAACTCGACTTGGTTGATGATGTATGCGGACTTGTTGCTGCCGATTTGGTAGTTAAAGTACCAATGGCTATAGATAACTGTGGTGTCGCTATTGCTGGAAAACTTTTAGCTCCAGATACCTTGTCCGTAGGGGAAACACTGGTTGCCTGGATCTTTGCCGATGAAGCGGGTAATGAGACAAAATGCAAACAATCGATAGTCGTAAACGACCGGTACGCTCCTGTCTATGATAAGTGCGATAGCTTGCCATCGTTAAAGTACGAAGTGTATGATAACGCATGCGGTGTCGCTAAGGAGGAGTTGCAATTGCCGATACCTGTAGCTGTCGACAACTGCTCCGTGAAGATAGAGGGACGTCTCTCTGCTCCTGACTTCCTTCCATTTGGAGAGACCGTAATGCAGTGGGTTTTTGCGGATGCTTATGGTAACATGTTGGAATGTCCACAGACAGTGCAAGTGTTAGACAAAGTGCCTCCTTATTATGAGAAGTGCCAGCATATGCCGAAAATGGCGTTTAGTGTGACCGATAATTCGATGGGTTTCTTGACATCTTCAATGCTCATACCAACACCTGTTGCGGTGGATAACTGTAATGAGTTTGTTAGGGGAGAATGTGATTTGCCAGAAGTTATGCAGATTGGAGAACACCTTTTGGAATGGAAATTTGCCGATGCTGCAGGCAATACGGTTGTATGTGAACAACAGGTGGCTGTTTTAGACCGTTTTGCTCCGGTCTATGACGATTGTGAATCAATGCCAGATGTGGAGTTTGACTTGAAAGACGCATCGTGCGCGGTGGCGTTAGAACGCGTTCCGTTGGAAATTCCGGTGGCGTTAGACAATGGAGATGTTGAGATTGCAGGACAATTGAAGGATGCACCTTCTGTCTGCACCAGAGGGGAAACGGAATTGACATGGCAGTTTAAGGATGCGTCGGGTAACAACACTTTATGCAAGCAAGTTGTTGTTGTTTATGACCGATTCGCTCCATTTATAGATTGTAGTAGTATCGACACTTTTGTTGTCGATCTTCCGCTAAATGCGAACGAAGTAGACGCCACTTTGGTAGAATTGCCACTGCTCTCGGCCATCGACAACTGCAATGTTCGAGTGCCGGGACAGATAGAGTGTGGCGCTTTTTATCAGATTGGTAGAAACGAGGTAGAATGGACTTTTACAGATGCTTTTGGTAACAGCAGTTCTTGTCCTCAAGTTGTGAAAGGCATAAAACACTTCCAAATCCAGACATATCCGAATCCAGTTGATGAGTACTTGTGTGTGGCAGGCGCGGAAGAAGGTGATGTTATTGTCATCGAGAACTCGTTGGGATTACATGTGAGCCAACAAAAAGTGACTGGAAATCCGACTTATGTTAGTTTTGGCGGGTATGTGCCAGGTTTGTATTTTGTTTATGTTAACGATAATCTGTATAAGATTATAAAAAAATAGAACTATTATTTGTTTTAGAGGCGCTGATAATCAACGCATATTAAAATATTTTGAAAATATTTGGTAAAATAATTTGCC
>JAKSKS010000117.1 GCA_024401615.1 Paludibacteraceae bacterium | reverse complement strand
GTATGAGCACTTTGTCCCGTCATTTAAGTCTACTGTAACAAAAGAACTTACAGCATAAGCAGGAACTATTGAGGTTACTGCAAACAACACTGTCGATATACTGAATTTTGCTTTCATGTGTTAATATCTTTTTTAATAAGACAATATTCTTCAAACATTATTATACAAATATATGAATAGAATTTATTTGTTACAAACATAAATTCTATATTAGAAAACGTTTATGAAAAGTTTATAAAAAAAATAATTTCTTTGCTGATAATATAGTTGTGCTAAGTTGCTGCAAGTGAGGTTAAGTCCTTTTGTTTTATTTCTCTAATAACTATCTTTGTGTTATAGTCTTTCAATCTCTTTTAGGTGTTATTCACATAATTGTTGCAATGAGGTTGAAAATAAGTTAGAGTTCTTACCGATTGTGTAGCCAATGTTGAACTGGATATTACTACTTGTGGCTGTTGCTTTTGAAATAGGATGGCCCTTGGGCTTCAAGATGTCGACTTTGCATCCCGACCGTTCTTGGTTGTGGATTGTTTTAGGTATGTTGAGTTATGCGTTGAGCGGAGTTTTCCTTTATTTCGCACAGCGTACAATACCCATAAGTACGGCGTACATTGTTTGGACCGGTGCTGGATCGGTTGTCACTTTTTTGTTGGGTATAGGTCTGTTTGGCGATGTTGCAACCATTTCAAGACTTTTTTTCGCATTTTTGATAATAGTGGGTATTGTTGGTTTGCAGGTAACAGCTAAAACATAGTTGTTTTTTACCTGATTAACATGGCGCTGTTATAGTACAAACAGTTATGTAGCCTGTCAAGATATAAAACATAAAAGCGGTAGTTGAAAGAGACTCAACTGCCGCTTTGTTTTAAACTCAGAGATTATATTTTACTTGCTGATAATCATGACCTCTTCACGCTTGTTTGGTGTGACTGCAATATAGATTTTGCCTGACTTTAGTTTGTCTGCTTTTATTCGTCGTCCTTCCATATCATAGAAACGCGCGTTCTTAAAGGTTTTAATTCTATCGCTTTCCAGCAGGTTCACGCCCGAACCTTTATGTTTTTCGAATTTCAACCAGTCGATGTTTACGTAACTGCCGTTGATGAGGATTTTCAGCACATGCTCTCCCTTTGAAATGGAGGCGGTGGCGATGTGTTCCTCTTTATAAACCGACCAATTGTCGCCGGTTTGCGGTATCACATACGGTTGGGTAATTTCTTCGTTGTCAATAAACAAACGGAAACCATCCACTTTTCCTCCGTTAGAAACGAGGGCGCTGACGTCGTACATGTCGCTTTCTTCTACATTAACGGTGTATTCTGTCCATTCGCCATAGGTGGTGTAGCCAAGGGCGTAACCGTCGTCCGACTTAACAATATCCACACAGTCGTCGCGATATTCGCCACCCCTGTTTTCATCTTCGCTATCGTGGTACGAGAAGCCTTCGCCAGCCACATCGTAATTTTCTGCTTCCACTATGCCGGGTATGGTTGCAATAACGCCATTGAAGGGTTTTTGAGGTATATCTACGGCCGAAAACTGAATGCGGTAGGCATATAGTGGACTCTCAATCTTTAAAGGTAGGCTAAAGGTTGTGCCGTTGATGTTCATCACCTCTTCCGAAATTAAGTCGGTCGAAAGAACGGGAAGGTCTTTGTCTTCCCAAGTAACGCGTTCAACGGTCACTTTCATTTTCCCTTTCAAAAATTCAGGCCATTTGGTAAAGTTTATATTCGCGTCGCCTTTATAGTTGCCGCCCACAATTACGCTGGCGTAGTTGTGCTTGCGGTTCACCGATGCGAAACCGTCCAATCCGTCGCTTTTGTCGTTAGGTGGGGTTACCATGGCCATATACCCAGTCATTTCTCCATACCATTTATAGAGCCACCATCCGCCGCCACGCTCAAATTTCTCAGTCAGCAGGCTGCCCAATCGGCCAGGTAGGCCTGTAAACCACCACGAAATAGTGGCGCTTTCCACGTTGTTGCGTTCAAATTTTGAAATGAACGGCACGCAGTAGCCAGGGCAACCTTCCAGTTTCCTTAAATCCCACTCACAACTCGCGCTATATTCGTTTATGCATAACGGGAGGTTGGGTATGCCAATTTCTTTTGTCAAGTCGCGGTAGTCTTCTGCCGCTGCCGCAAAATTTTCGCTGCCCCACTGGTGCCAGCACACCAAATCGGGTAGGCATTTGTTCTCCTTGCAAAAAGTCAAGAAATTCTTGAAACGGTCTCTGCTGTAGAAAGAAGTGGCAGGGCCTACAATTTTTGTGTTTGGGAAGTATTTGCGGATAAGGTCGTATGTGGGCTTCCCCAAGTCTTTGTTGAAGTCGCCGTTAGCGTCTTGCCAGGTTTCGTTAGGTTCATTCCAAATCACATAGCTGTCTATGTTGTTTAATCCAGATGACTTATGCTTTTTCAGCACATCTTCCACCATGCTCATCCATTCATTTTTACCAGGCCACTGGTAGGGCCAGTAGGGTAGCAGGTCTGCTAACAAAACCTGCACTTTTGCGGTTGTGCCTTTCAGTCTTTCGGCCACAACGAAGGCATCGCCAAAGTTGTGCTGGTTCCCGTCTTTACCTTCGGGTGGCAAACAGTAAAGGTTGGGTTTTATTGGCGCTACTAAACCATCTATGTCTTTAGGCAGGGTCTCCGTCATACCATAGAGGGCCCCCGTGGCACAATGAGAGACGGGACGGATGCTATCCGTCAAGTCAACTTCTAACTTTTCGGCAGAAAAACCATTGGTTAATGATAATCCTATCCCAAGCAGTATTGTGGCAAAAACTCTCTTTAGCATAAGTGATAATGTAGTCAAAAAATAACAACCTAAAGCAAATATAGATTTTATAGTTGAAATTCACATAATAACGCCTAATTTTTTCTTTTCCGTTCCTTTTTTTAAATTTGCGTTAGTTCGTATTGTTTATGTCTTTTTATAAGAAAATAGTGTTGTGTTTATTGTTCCTGTTTGCCCTTGTGTCTTCAAGGGCAGAAAGGGTATTGTTTGCACACTATACCGTAGAAAATGGTTTGGCCAGCAACTCGGTCAATTCGGTATGCCAAGACACGAACGGATTTGTGTGGGTGGCAACCCGCTGTGGCATCAGCCGTTTCGACGGTGTTAACTTTAAGAATTACAACTCGTCAACCGATTCGGTTGTGCTTAGAAACGACATTCACCATACGTTCATCCTTCCAAACGGCAAACCCTCGTTCTCCAGTTCTAATGCGGTAATGTTTTCGTATAACGAACTGACTGGGGCTTTCGAAGATATTTCCTCTTTCCTACCCGAAAACAAGTATAAGTACAATGTGATGGGGTCTTCTGTTCAACCGAATGGAGAACGACTGTTGGCAACCGCTTGTGGCTTGTATCGCTACAACACGTCAAACAACCAGTTCGATAAGGTGAAGTCCGATTACGAGAATCATGTGCTTGATGTGTGTACCGATAAATTTGGCAGGTACTGGATAGGGCACTTTAGCGGTGTGGTGATGATTGACTCGAAGGGAACGCCGCACCCCTTTGAAGAACTTAACGGTGAACTGATAAATGTTGTTTATCGACTCGACGATAACCATATATTGTTTTGCTCTTCAAATGGTTACATTTGGATACTGAATGTTAATGATACGTCTTTAAAAAAGGTAAGTGCTCCGTTTAACTATGTAACGGCAGTGGTGGCCGACAAACAAGGCAACCTCTGGATGGGCACTTTGGGCGACGGTCTGTGGAAATGCCGCTTTAATGGCGTTTTCTCTAATTTCGACAAGGTGGAACCGCTTAACGAGCCAGAGGATGCGTTGTCTAAAATTTCGTCATTGTACGTCGATAAAGGTGGAAACATCTGGGTGACTACCCATAGTTCGGGCATTTGGCGAACAACGTCGGTAGATGGTTATGCCTATATCAGATCGAAAGATGTGGGTTTCCCTGTTGCGGAAGGCGCTTCTTTTTGTGAAGCTGATAACGACGGCGTGCTAATGGGTACCGATGGTGGTGGCGTTTACTTGCTCGATGCAAATTTACAGGTGCGCCGCAATCTGAAGGGGCTTTCTGCCAATAGTGCAATTACTATTGCAAAAGACGGAGATGACTGTTTGATAGGGTATTGGGGTGGAGAGACTAACCGGTACAATCTGAAAACAGGCGCCCTTTCAAAATTGTACTACACTGGTATCAGCAAACCCACCTACACTACCAAGAACATCTACCGTATGGCCGACGGTACGCTTTATGTGTCGGCTGCGGGCGATGGTATGTACAGAGGTAAAAACGGACATTGGGAAAGGGTTGTGCTGAAAGACTCTATTATGGACAACTACCCTGATGTGTGGTTCGAAGGTGCTACCCAGAAACCCGATGGCACTATTCTGCTTTATTCGTCACGCACCATTTGGAGTAACAGGGGTGGGCGGTTCCATGCTTTGCTGCCCGATGCCGACCGCTCGCTCTCAAGCAACCAGTTGCATGTCTATCATGCTGTGGCCAGCGCCGATAACCATTTATATGCGGCAACAAACAAGGGAATCTATCATTTCGACGCTGAAGACCACTGTGCTGGTGCCCTCGAATATCTGCCACTGGGCGAATACGCATCGCTTCTTTTCGATAAGAATGGCACTTTGTGGGCAAGTGGCTCAAACGGTATTTTTTCCATCGATACTAAAAATCATACTTACGAGTGCGTAATGCCGTCGAGTGTCTTCCATTCTGCCGATTACTTTACGAGCAGGGCTTGTCTGTTGACAGAGTCGGGACGGATTTTCTTCGGCTGTAAGGATGGTTTTGTCTGTGTGCAGCCCTATGCCGAACAGAATAAACAGGTCAGCTATATGGCCTTCTCACATTTGTATATCCGTGGTGAGAAAGAGTCGGTTGGGGGCAGTGTGTTGCCGAAACCGCTAAAGGAAATTAAAAAACTTGAATTAAACTACAGCCAAAACCATTTTTCAGTTGATTTCGATTTAGTTGACTTTGCTATGGTCAACAATTTTGTTCCGAAATACCGTATTCCTGAAATTGACACGGCTTGGATTGATCTCGGCAACAAGCGAACTATCGATGTGGCTTATCTGCCGGCTGGCAACTTTACTGTTGAACTGGCCGCTTTTAGTGGTAATTTGCCTGCAAAAATCATCACATTGCCTGTAACGGTCTCTCCGCCATGGTGGCAGTCGTGGTGGTTCTATTTGTTGGTGGCTGTTGCTCTTGGATCGTTGTTCTATGCCTTCTACCGTGCCCGTATGCGACGAATGATAGAATATCGCAAAGAGTTGCAGTTGATGGTCGACGAAAGAACCCGTGACTTGAACGATGCCAACCAACAACTGGCTAATCAGAAATCGGAAATTGAGGCGACAAATGCGTCGTTGTTGGAGACTTTGAAGCAGAAAGACCAGATGGTGTCTGTTGTGGCCCACGACTTAAAGAACCCGATGTTTGCTATAGTTTCGACTTTAAGGCGTTTGTTGGCGGAAGTGCATACGCAGGCCGAACAGCAACGTATGCTGACTAAAGTGGTGGGTGAGTCGGAGGACTTGCAGAAACAGATGGTTAGTTTGTTGCAGTGGGCTAGCGGCGAGTCTGAATTGTCGGCGTATTATCCGTCGGCCGTAAATGCCAATGTGTTGGTTGCCGATGCGCTCTCGTTGTTGAGGGGACTGGCAGGCGAAAAAGATATAGAACTTTGCCAGGAGGGCACTACAGAATTTGCCACTTGGACCGATTCGCGAATGTTCTCTGCTATTATCCGAAATTTGGTGACCAATGCTATCAAGTTCTCGCCTAAGGGTAGCCTTATTTCTGTTAAAATGGAAGAGGTTGATGGAAATACTATCGTAAAAGTCATCGACAATGGTTTGGGAATGAACCAGGAAAAGGTCGACGAATTGTTGGCGGGTATGAATGTGACCTCTACTTCGGGCACTGAGCATGAGGCTGGTTTTGGCTTCGGCTTTAAAATTGTGTTAGACTACGTCCGTAAGAACAAAGGCACTATCCATATCGACAGTAAGGAAGGGGAAGGCACGATGGTGACTGTCGCTTTGCCTATGTATGCCGACGAAAGGGTTGAACCACTGCCAGAAGAGGCTAAACCTGTGAAACTGGACATTGATAAGAACTTGCTTGAGGGCAAGTCAATATTGGTGGTTGACGACGACGAACTCATCCTCGAGCACATTTCTGCCTTGTTGTCGCCTTATGTAGAGGTGCTGCAGGCGCACGATGGTGTTGAGGGCTTTTCGGTGGCGCAGGCCAATGTGCCCGACCTCATCATTAGTGATGTGGATATGCCGAATATGAACGGTATTGAAATGTCGGAGAAACTGATGGGACATTTGTTGACTTCCAACATTCCGTTGCTCTTCCTTTCTGCAAAGACCGATAACAATGTACGCTTGAAGGGACTCTCGATAGGTGCGGTCGATTATATAGCAAAACCATTCTCCGACAACGAATTGTTGGTAAAAATATGTAACTTCTTGCTCTGGCAGCAAAAACTGCAGTTGAGGGCGCTCACCAAAACTTACGAAGGTAAAGATTCGACAGATGCAGAACAGAAATCAATAAATCCTTTATTAGAGAAAATAATTAATCTGGTAAAGGAAAATTATTCAAATCCGCTGTATTCGCTGGCCGATATTGTGCAGGAATTGGGTATGAGTAAAGCCACCCTCAGTCGCCGGTTGAAGTCTATTACCGATAAAACCCCTATGGAAATTATGACCGAATACCGCCTTAGCAAGGCCAAGACGTTACTCGAGGAAGGACAGATGTCGGTCAGCGATGTGGCTTACGCCGTAGGTTTTAACGATCCGTCTTATTTCAGTCGCCGTTTTAAGGAAGTGTTTGGAACTAACCCAAAATCAATGCGTTGAAACGAATATCCATTTTTTTGAAACTATATTCCGAGTGCGTTTTTTGTGCAGTTGCTACTTTTGTTGCGTAAACAAGACTACAACACAACATGAACAAAAGAACTAAGTTTTTAATGGCAATAGCATTGGGCTTGACTACACAAGTCCAAGCCGCTGTTAATCCATCTCCTGTTACAGAAGGTGCGACAGAAGGTGCAAAGAAAATCTACAGTTTCTTATTAGAGAATTTTGGTAAGAAGACTGTATCAGGTGTAATGTGTGGCGACATGGACAATGGCGGCGGTAGTTATAAAACCCAGTCCGATGTTGTTTACCTCCATAAAGTAGACGGTGGAAAATACCCTGCGTTGGTAGGTGTTGATTTCTTGAACGCGACAGGCGCTCATTCCGACGAAGGCTGGTTCCAGTCTTATACAAGCAGTGGTCTCTCTTTAGCTAAGGAATTATATAAAGACGGTGGTATCCCGTCATTCTGCTGGCACTGGCGTCCAGGTCAGGACAGCGCATTCTACGACAAGAGTGCAAATGCACAATATACACTTTTCGACTATACTAAGGGCTTCAAGGCAGGTACAACCGAATGGAATACCGAATCGGAAGAATACAAGACTTTGATTGCCGACATCGATATTATCTCTGGCCATTTCCTCGCTTTGCAGAAGCAGGGTGTTGCTGCTGTTTGGCGTCCGCTTCACGAGGCGTCAGGTGGTTGGTTCTGGTGGGGTACCAAAGGTGCGAAAAGTTATGTTGCCCTCTACCGTTTGGTATACGACCGAATGGTTAAGGTAAACGGTGTGAAGAACCTCATCTGGGTATGGAATTTGGAAAAGAATCCTAGTAAGGGCTATGCATACGATGAAGAATGGTATCCGGGCGATGCTTATGTAGATATTGTTGGTGTTGACCTTTATAACGGTGCAAACAACACCTATTCAAATATAAACGCTTGGAACACCATCATCAGCAAAATGGGAGACAAGCACATGATGGCCCTCACCGAAAACGGTCCGATTGTCGATCCTGCTGAGGCAGTTAAAAACGGCGATATGTGGTCGTGGTGGATGCCTTGGTACAACTCATGGGGTGGCGGTTTCATCGACCAGACAAGTGCAAGCCTTTGGAAGACCGCAATGGCAAGCGAAGCCATTATCACACTCGACGAGATGCCTGGTTGGGGCACTTACATTCCTGGTGCTGACGAGATGAACCTTGATGATGTTTGCGCTGCTTCAGAAGCAAAAGGCATTTACGAAGTTGAATGTTCAAACGACTATCAGGCTGCCGATGTTACCGTGTCAAACAAGTCTGGTAAGGGCGCCCTCAATTTGAAGGAAGAAACCGACTATATCAATGTTACAGTTAACTTGGCGTCAAAAGGTGCATACAAGGTTTATGTGGGTTACAACTCAATCTACGGCTTCAAGCAGATTGACTGTGCTGTTAACGGCATTGGTGGTACTGCTAACCTTGGCTCAAGCGACGACAAGTCAACCGATAAGCAGGGTGAATGCTTGGTAGGCACTTACGACTTCAAGTCTGGTGTGAACACTGTTAAGTTGACTCCTATCTGGACTTGGGCAGTTGTTGACTATGTGCGTATTGAAAAGGACGACGATGCCCCTTCCTACGACTTTAAGGTG
>JAKSKS010000116.1 GCA_024401615.1 Paludibacteraceae bacterium | reverse complement strand
AACGGACAGAAAAGGAAAGGTTAACGGACAGGTTATGAACTTCACAATATGTACATTTTCACAGTTTGCACATTCTTTCAACAAACTGAATACAAGCAAATTAAACAAATCTTCTTTAATATACGTTTTTCTAAAAAGAATAAAGTCGTCAACTTATTGCTTTACTGCAAGACTATAGCCATTACCATTTCATAAAAAAACGGGAGTGTCGTTTCCGACACTCCCGTTTGCTTTATAGATTCAACCGTGGGTTACAGATTAGTTCTGTTCACCACCGTTGTTCTGGTCGTTATTTTCACCTTCGTTGTTGTGGTTGTGGAAGCCACGGTTGTCACGACGGTCGCCATCGTGGCGAGGGCCACGGAAACCACCACGGTCGCCATCACGGCGTGGGCCACGGTCACCATCACGGCGAGGACCACGATCACCATCACGACGAGGACCACGGTCACCGTCACGAGGAGCGCGAGGGCGCTGTTCTGGTTCTACATAACCTTCTGGTTTTGGAAGAAGGTCGCGGTGTGAAAGACGGAGCTTACCTGTCTTAGGATCGATTTCCTTCAAGATAACCTCAATTTCATCGCCTTCCTTCAATACATCTTCAACATTTTCGATGCGCTTCCAATCCAATTCAGATACGTGGAGCAAGCCATCCTTACCTGGAAGGATTTCAACGAATGCGCCGAATGCAGCCAAGTTCTTAACGATACCCTTGTAAGTCTTACCAACTTCAGGAACTTCGATGATGCGGTTAATCATAGCCATAGCAGCGTCGATGCTTTCCTTGTTTGGAGATGCGATGCTAACTTCGCCATGGTCACCAACTTCTTCGATAGTGATGGTAGCGCCAGTTTCCTTCTGCATACCCTGGATGGTTTCACCACCCTTACCGATGATGGCACCAATCATATCCTTAGGAACGTTGAACTTGATGATACGTGGAACGTTTGGCTTGTAGTCTTCACGAGGAGCAGGAATAGTCTCTTCAATGAGGTTCAAGATGTGCAAACGACCCAAGCGAGCCTGTTCGAGAGCCTTAGCAAGGATTTCGTAGCTCAAACCATCGACCTTGATGTCCATCTGGGTAGCAGTGATACCGTCGCGGGTACCAGTTACCTTGAAGTCCATATCGCCAAGGTGGTCTTCGTCACCAAGAATATCAGAAAGGACAGCGTACTTGTCGCTATCGTTATCAGAAATCAAACCCATTGCAATACCAGCAACTGGCTTCTTAATCTTAACACCAGCGTCCATCAAAGCCAAGCAACCTGCACAAACAGTAGCCATTGAAGAAGAACCGTTAGATTCGAGGATGTCTGATACAACACGAACAGTGTAAGGGATATCTTCAGGAATCATTCTCTTCAAAGCACGGAGAGCCAAGTTACCGTGACCAATTTCACGACGGCCTACACCACGCTGTGGCTTAGGGTCGTTAGTTGCGAATGGAGGGAAGTTATAGTGGAGAAGGAACTTTTCAGTGCCCTGAACAGTTGCCTCGTCGAGTAACTTTTCGTCGAGTTTGGTACCGAGAGTAACGGTAGACAATGACTGAGTTTCACCACGGGTGAAGATTGCTGATCCGTGAGGAGTTGGAAGATAGCCAACTTCGCACCAGATAGGACGGATTTCGTCGGTCTTACGGCCATCGAGACGGATGCGGTCGTCGAGCAATACGCGGCGAACAGCGTCACGTTCTACATCGTGGTAGTAGCGCTGGATCATTGCAACTGGAATATCAGCCTCGTCAACACCAGCAAAGTTGTTAGCGATGAAGTCGTCGTAGATAGCACCGAACTGGCGACCACGCTCTGCCTTGTTAGCGATAGCGCTCTGAGCAACTTTCTTTGCTCTTTCGTAGCACTGTTCGCGAACCTTAGCACGGAGTTCTTCGTCGTTAACTTCGTGGCAGTATTCACGCTTTGGCTTGTTAACCAATGCAGCCAACTCTTCCTGAGCGATACACTGCTTCTTGATAGCTTCGTGAGCGACCTTGAGGGCTTCGAGCATTACCTCTTCAGAAACCTCGTCCATCTCACCTTCTACCATTGAGATGTCTTTATAAGTAGCACCAACCATCAATTCGAGGTCAGCACGTTCCAATTCAGAGTAAGTAGGGTTGATGACAAACTTACCGTCGATTCTTGCAACACGAACTTCAGAGATTGGTCCGTGGAAAGGAATGTCAGATACTGCAATTGCCGCAGATGCTGCCAAACCAGCCAATGAATCTGGCATGATGTCTGGGTCAGCAGAGAAAAGAGTTATGTTGACAAATGTGTCTGCATGATAGTTGTCTGGGAAGAGAGGGCGAAGCGCACGGTCTACCAAACGAGCAATGAGGATTTCATAGTCTGAAGCCTTACCTTCGCGCTTGGTAAAGCCACCAGGGAAACGACCAGCTGATGCAAACTTTTCTTTGTATTCAACTGTCAACGGCATGAAATCGGTGTCTGGTTTTGCCTCCTGGGCACTTGTTACAGTTGCAAGAAGGTAGGTACCTCCGCACTTTACCATCACTGATCCGTCCGCCTGCTTTGCTAATTTACCTGTTTCAATAGTGATGGTCCTTCCATCACCCAAGTCAATTGTCTTCTCAATTGGTGTGGGTTTAATCATGATTACAATAATTAAAAACTTCTAAATTCTACTGCACCTTGCAGTAGGTTACATCTTATTACAAATATAGAGCAATTTACAACTTTTTGGCGAAAGGGGGTCGTTCAACAAAGAAAAAAATTACGTTTGCTAACAAATTTTAGCAGTAGCGGCACAATAAACAATAATATAGGCTTGTCTTTTTTACTAATGTGTCAATAAAATTAAAGATAGGAGGCCCTTCTTGTTTCGTTTTAGTAAGTACTTTTGCAATTGATATTTGACAATAAGAGGAATATGACAAAGAAATCGAAGATAAAGTTAGGTGTTAGTTTACTGCTTGTTATAGCCCTAATCATTTGGGTTGCCAGCAGATGGAACGTGTGGTTTGGCAATCCACCCGAACCCGCATACAACACAGATAAAGAACCACACCGAGTGTTGATGACTATGGGCAACTATGGTGAAAACAGCAGAATAATAACCTGGCAGGCCGACACTATGGCACAAGAGGGAGAACTCAAACTATTCTACCAACCAGCGGGAGGGGAAGATGTGGTCAATGTGCAAACCATTAAGGCCAACTGCAAAGTAGTGGAGACACGCGGTGGGAAAGTGGCGTTTTACCGCACTCAACTCGACTCATTACCATTTAGCAGCAACGGTTACCGCTTTACGGTAAAGAGTGGAGATAAAACCAGCGGCATCTACACGTTCGACTCCCCAAAAAAGAAAGAAACGGCCTCGTTTATCTTTATGGGCGACGTGCAAGACTCCCTGAAGGGACTTTCACACGACTTGTTTAAAGCTATTGACCAGCATAATACAGACACTGACTTTTGGTTGTTTGGCGGCGACTTGGTGGAGCGCCCTATTGATGGTTATTGGCAAGTAGCCTTCGACGACCTTGACTCTATTGCCACAAAGAAA
Source organism: Paludibacteraceae bacterium (assembly GCA_024401615.1). GTDB lineage: Bacteria > Bacteroidota > Bacteroidia > Bacteroidales > Paludibacteraceae > Physcocola. Next base: position 5,048 of record JAKSKS010000116.1, on the reverse strand, counting down.
CCCGTTTTGGGCATTAGCGGCAACCACGAATACTTGAAGGGAGTGGTGAAAGAACTAGATCCGAGACTTGGGCAAGTGTTTGGATACTACCAGAATAGCAAAATAGGAGACAACCATGTTTTCAGTTTTGCATATGGCAGCGCGCGTTTCTTCTTGTTAGACAGCAATACAGACGTTTGGAACCTACCAACCCAGAGCGAATGGCTGGAGAATCTGTTGGCCGCATGTACCGAAAAATGGAAAATTGTGGTTCTGCACCACCCGCTCTACAGCAACAAGGGGAAACAATACAATCCAATGGTAAAATGGGCTTTTGGCGACTTGGTAAAGAAGTATAAAGTAGATTTAGTGCTTCAGGCGCACGAGCACGTCTATGCCCGTTGGAACGACAAAGACGAAAAAGGCAACTATATGCCTCCCGTTTACTTGAGCACCTACTGTTCTCCAAAACAATACCAAATGCACTTCGACGTGCCAGAAGACAGAATAGGCACTAACGACCGCTTTTACCAGCGCATCTCTTTTAACGCAGACTCATTAAATATATGTACCTATACGGCCAGCGACCACAAAGTATACGACCACATCTGCATTACTAAAGCAGATGAATACAAGGTGAACGACCTCTTTAAAGACGCACCGCAGAAGGTTGAAATATCAAACTGGTTTAAACTGAACAAAGGCCGCCATTTGAAAGAGTACGAAGCAGATATCGAGAAATGGAAGAATAGACGATAAACCGAAAAAGCAGCCCCCGCAATTTGTTAGTTGCGGGGGCTGCTTTTATCATTTTTTATTTAATCCTCGTTTTCTTCTCCCTTATTAGCCAAACGGAGGTAATCGCCAGTTTTTGAGAAACAGAGTTCAATAGCGTCAGGTTTCTCTGTTTTTACCATATATCCATAATCCTTACGGATGATACGTCGAATAACCTTGTCGGAATAATTCTTGTCCATATACTTCATCATCATAGAAGGGAAGTAGTTGACGAAGTTCGCCGGAATGGTTTGACCTTTCGGAGTCTCTACCCTTTCAAAACGACCCATACGGTCAAATTCCAAATAAACACCACTCTGCAAATCTACACTGTATTCGTAATTTGGGTCTACAGTAGCCGATTTAATCGCATCGTCGGCGAAGTACTTATTCAATAGCGTTGTAACTTGAGAAGGCAGTTTCTTCACATCGTTTGGCAAAAACTTACCATTACGAGCAAAGTTCAATTCTTCTTTGCCAGCGAAAGCAATTGTGAGACGTTTTTTGCGAGAACGGTCGAATCGTTTAATCGTCTTCCCGCTTGCATTCTCCTTGAGGTAGGTCTGGGTCTGCACTGGCAACAACTTCATCAAATCGTCAGTCATTTCATTTTTGTGCATACTTACCTTGTTCCACTCGCCCTCTTGGTCGAAGTAGATTTCAACACCATTCTTAAGTCTAACGTCAATTTCGTCATTTTCGACGAACATAAGGGTGTCTATATCTCCTTTAATTTTATTTAAAGTAGAAACAGCCAGGCTTGGCAGTTTTTTCAAGTACTGTTGCTGAACAGGGTCTACATTCTGTTGGCCAGCATTTTGCGTACATGAAGACATTGAGCCAACCGAAAGCAAGAAGATGGAGCCACCCAATAAGGCGTATTTTGAAAAATTCATAATCGTTTAAAGTTATTCTATATATCTCAAAATTATTAAATTTTTCTCTAATAGGAAGATGGTTTTAGCATTTTTCAAGAAAAGTGCGTTTTTGTGCATTTAACAACAAAAAGAAAAGGCTTCCAAATTTGGAAGCCTTTCTCTTAATTATAAAAATTCAAATTATTTGTCGTCCTTAATGTCACCCTTGGTGTCCATTGTTGTACCGCTGTTTTCCATACCTTCGGTAGGATCGCAGTCGCTCTGAGTACCGATACCACAATATTCCTTCAAAGAATCGAATGCCTTGTAGTAGTCAAGACTTGCAGCGCGTTCCCAGTCGAGAGCAGCAGCTTCAACATCACCTTCCTTGTAACGGAGGTGACCACGGTTGTAGTATGCCTTAGCGAACTGAGGAGTAAGAGCGATAGCCTTGTTGTAATCCTTCAAAGCAGCTTTGTCGTCGCCCTGTTCTGCATAAGAGTTACCACGGTTGTAGTAAGCTTCAGCGAACTTAGGGTTGATGGCGATAGCCTTGTTGTTGTCTTCGATAGAACCCTTGATGTCACCCAATTCCTTGCGTGCTACAGCGCGGTTGTAATATGTAAGGAAGTCCTTGCTCTGCTTTGACAAAACGATGTCATAAGCATCTTTAGCGCCCTTGTAGTCACCCAAACGGAACTTAGCGTTACCAAGGTTACCGTAAGCTTCAGTGAACTTAGGATTTAATTCCAATACCTTGTTGAAACTAACGATTGCTTCTTTGTAAGAACCCATTCTATAAGAACGGATACCATCGTTGAAGTAATCTGTAATGGTTTTCTGCTTCTGTGCGAAAACACTACCTACAGAAAGTAAACCTGCAGCTAAAACAATAAAAAACTTCTTCATATACTATTTTATAATAGTTTCCCACCTTCCCAGGGTGGAAAAATAATTTTCATTTTTAAATTAGACACGTGGGAAGCCGCATCTGACTACAATAGTGGTGCAAATATAAGAATAAATGTTAATAGCAGGAAACGAAAGCAAACTTTTTTTATTTCATCTCTGATGTTTTTATTTCAAAAAAATTGCAGGTTGGAAAAATCGTATTAACTTTATTGTATAGCATAATTGTTGCACGTGTTGCAAACAACATCAAAGAAATACGCTATACGAGTTATTAACGATTAAAGACACAGTACCATGAACAACAAGAAGAAACTCGTAGAAATACATTGTAAGAACAATAATGTGACCAAACTCTACGAAGCAGGCACCAGCCTGATGGAAATATATGCCGACTTGAAGCCCGCTATGAAGCACGGTGTAATCATCGCCAAGTCGAACAACGTTACAAAGAACCTCGATTTTAGAGTATATAAGCCTAAAGAGGTCGAGTTTTTAGGGATTGACAGCCCTTCAGGACAACGCGCCTACATCCGCTCGCTTACCTTTATAATGTATAAAGCGGTGCGCGAAGTGTTGCCTGGTTTGAGATTAAGGGTAGAACACCCTATTTCTGGCGGCTACTATTGCCTGCTAATCGGCGCCAACAACAAGTGCGTACAACCAACTGCCGACCAAGTGAAACAATTAAAGGCAGTAATGGACAAGATTATCGACCAAGACCTGCCGTTTGAATGGGAAACCATCCAAACCAGCAAAGCTATTGAGATTTTCCGCGCCGACCAAGCCTTCGACAAAGTGGCTTTGTTGGAAAGCATGGGCGACATCTACGCAGGAGTTTACAAGTTAGGCGATTTGTATGATTACTACGACAGCGCGCTCGCGCCTTCGACTTCTTTCATCACACTATACGACCTACGCTTGTTCCACGATGGATTGTTGCTACAAATGCCTTCTGCTAACGATCCTGACAAACTCGACAAATTTGAAGAACAGAACAATCTGTTCAACGCCTTTGCCGAGCACGCCAAATGGAACGAGTTGATGGGGGTAGCCAATGTGGGTGACCTTAACAACAAGACAAAGCCTACCAAGGGACAAAAACAGGTAACTGGCGGCAACGCAGGTATGCTAATCACCCTTGCAGAAGCACTGCAAGAAAAGAAGATTGACCACATTGCCGACTTGGTAGTTTCTGACCCTAAACGCAAGGTGGTGCTTATTGCCGGCCCTTCTTCTTCCGGCAAGACAACCTTCAGCAAGAAGTTGAGTATTCACTTGGCAATCAACGGCAAGAACCCGATTCCGTTCTCTATGGACGAGTATTTCGTTAACAGAGAAGACACGCCAAGAGACGAGAATGGCGAATACGACTTCGAGTCGGTTCACGCTATCGACATTCCATATTTCAACATGCAGTTGAACCAGATGCTGGCAGGTGAAGAGGTGGAACTACCACGCTACAACTTCGGCACTGGAAAACGCGAACCGAGCGGCAATAAAATCAAACTCGACGACAACTCCATCCTTGTTATAGAAGGTATTCATGGCTTGAATCCGGAACTGACCGCACAGATTCCAGAGGAAAACAAATTCCGCATTTACGCGTCGGCATTGACCACCATCTCAATCGACGACCACAACTGGATTCCAACCACCGACAACCGTTTGCTGCGACGCATTGTCCGCGACTACAACTACCGCGGCTATTCCGCAGAAGACACCATCAACCGTTGGGCCAGCGTTCACCGAGGCGAAGAGAAGTGGATCTTCCCATTCCGCGAAAAGGCAGATATCATGTTCAACTCGGCCCTCATTTTCGAGTTGCCAGTGCTAAAGCGCTATGCGATGCCAATTTTAAGCCAGGTGCCACAAAACAGTCCGGCCTACGCCGAAGCGCACCGCTTGCTGAAATTCTTGGATTACTTCAACATGATAGCCGACAGCGACATCCCTTCAACTTCACTTTTGCGTGAGTTCTTTGGAGGAAGTTCGTTCAATTATTAAGAAATATTGGAGAAAGGCGACAATTTTGTCGCCTTTTTTCATTTTCACAAAATGATAGTGTATTATGATTAAAAACAATACAAAATATCATTTTGAGTTAAAAATTTATCAAATCAGCACTTTTTGATAGCAAAAACGTTATTTTAAACGGTATTTGTCTACCCAAACCATAACTTTCAATATCAAAAAAGTATGTTGATAAGTTTTTTTCTACAGGATTTTATAGTACTTTTGTTCTGCGATTATTAAAAAATAAAACACATAAAGAAATGAAGATGCATAATTTTAATGCAGGTCCTTCAATCCTCCCACGCGAGGTTATCGAAGACACTGCAAAAGCAGTTTTGGATTTCGAAGGCAAAGGCCTTTCAATTCTTGAAATCAGCCACCGTGCAAAATACTTCCAGCCAGTTGTAGACGAAGCTGAAGCATTGTTCAAGGAATTGCTTAACATTCCTGACGGTTACAAGGTTCTTTTCCTTGGTGGTGGTGCTAGCTTGGAATTCTGCATGATCCCTT
>JAKSKS010000115.1 GCA_024401615.1 Paludibacteraceae bacterium | reverse complement strand
AAGGCATTGCTTATTTTAGTTGCTCCTCCCATATATGTTTTTTTAAGTTATAAATTATTGCTGTCCGGTAAAAGTTTTTTTGGTAGAAAAAATTTAGGCTGAATTCGAGTTCCGAATTCAGCCTTTTTCGTTTTATTTTGTTTTCACCACAAAAATCCCATAAACGATGAGCAAAAGTACGCATTTTAGCGGACAGCCGATATACGGACAATTAATAAATTTGCTAGACAGACGAAAAGTTCTTGAGTTTTGCGAAACCGTCGGCAAGGAGAAAGATTGGAATGTTTGCAAATAATAAATTTCACTACAAAGAACACCCCCAACGCATACACACATTTAACAAGAAAAGAACATAACCAAAAAATTGCAAGACTTGCAGAGATTTGCCCGTCGCATTGGGCGCTTTTACCTTTGTGCCTATGTAAACGTCTGCCAAAAGTGGAGATGTTTGCGCATATACGATACTATAATTCTAAAACTTTTTTATTATGTCAAAATGGGTTATTGCTGCCTTAATTATTTTTGGCGGTTCTCTACTAATGAGTATTGCAGGTGCTGCAACTGGCACTCAACGTGGCGGTGGTGTTTTTGTTACAATCATATTAGTTGCTACAGGTGGTGCACTCTATGCATTGTTCCACAAAGATGACAACAAAGACGATAATAACGACTCTACTTTACAGAACTGATGTTCAGAGACTATTATTCAATTTTAGGCATCAATAGGAACAGCAGTATTGAGGAAATAAGAAACGCCTATCGCTCTTTATCGAAGAAATGGCATCCCGACCGTAATCCGGGGAAGGACACTTCCAAAATAATGATTGACATAAACGAGGCCTATGCGATACTGAAAGATGGCCCAACAAAAGCATCCTATGATGCTGCTTACGATCGGTATACTGCTTTTCAACAAGAACAGAAAAGGCGCCAACAAGTTGACATATATAGGTCTCACACGTAACAGCAAACTTACCAAACGACTCAGTCGCATACTGCCTATAAAACAACTGAACACTTTGAAACTGGCGATGACGCTCTTGATAGGAAGATGCGCGATTCGCACAAGCAGGCGGAAGACCTTGTGTCTAACTTTATGAAAAGTTTGAAGGAAGACTCGAAAGTTGCCGCTAAAGGCGCTGCTGAAAATTGTTTGGTTTACTTCGTGGTCATGCTCGTCATAAACATTGTTGTTGCATTTGTTGTGGCTGTTTCTAGGTAGTCATAGCTGATAATTAGAAATGCCAATAAGGTGACAACAAAAAGTAACGACATCTTTCTAAATGAGTTCAAAGCCCAAAATATGAGTTATGTTTTGGGCTTTATGCTCATATTGCCCTATATTTGCCTTTATTACAAACTAAAGGAAATGACGCTGTACATCGCTATATTCTTCCTCATCTCTTTCCTAGTATTCGAAGTCCTCTTCTATCGTCAGGAAAAGATGACTGTTGGACAAAGCTTTTTTAGGGACAACTACCAAAGCGACGCCAAACCCAAGTGGCTGCATTTGTTGGGGTTAGTTGCCTTAATGGTTGTGGGCTTTGTTTTAGTTTTCCTGCTTAGCCCAATCTGCATTGTTAGCAGATTACGTCCTGAAAAGAAGCGGCAAGTCAAGTTCGAGTTAGATTTCTATCGTGCGCTGGAATGTAGCAACGAATTGAAAGACCAGTTCTTGCAGCAGTCAGCCAGTGAAATGAAGTACTTCGAGTCGGTGACTAATGAACTATACACTCCCGACGAAGACGAGGTAATTTACGTCGACCGCACAAACAACCAGGCTTTCAGGGCACACCTTCAAGAGCACGAAAACGACCTAAAAACCTTTATTCGACATACCAGTCTGCATTTTACCGACCTAAAGCCCTTCTGCGACCAGACCGTTGGGCGACAACAGGAGGTTTACAACTACTATGCCCCCTATGCTAACACTGCTGTAGACTGGCAGGCTGACCAACTGCAAGATGAATTCCTCGCTACGCTGATTGGCTCGGAAAACGTAAACACGCTCACTTCTGGCTTCCTGCACTGGAACAAGCACTTCAACAAATACGCCTTCTTTGAACTAAAACCCGAAGACGAGTTCTCGTTCGCCATTCAGATAAAGTGGTATTTCACCTATACCGACAACAATGACAGCAAACCACGCTTCCGGTTGGTGAAAAGGGAAGACCTGCCCTATGACGAGCGTTCTGATTTCTCGATGGACGATGACATTAAAAACATCGTCGACGAACTCAAAGAGAAAATTGCTAAACTGCAGGACTCTGGCGTTAGCGACTACTTCATCAGGGAACTGGTGAACAAGGAGACTCCAAACGCCTATAAAATCAGTCATTTGAAGGTGACGAAGAACTACGACATCGTCCTCACCGACTATAACAATATGCTGATTGAAATGACGCCTTTGGCCAAAACGGTCTTCCTCTTCTTCTTAAAGCACCCCGAAGGCATCCTGCTAAAGGAAATATCGAACTACAAACCCGAAATCGTAAAAATCTACAACCGCATTACGGGCCGAACCGATGCCGATAAAATAGAGAAAACGATTGATGATCTGGTCAACCCGATGAAGAACCGCCTAAACGAGAACTGTACGCGTGTTAGGGAGGCGTTTATCGCCAAGTTCGAGGAAAGCCTGGCCAAGAACTACTACATTCACGGACCATGGCGCGAACCTAAGAAAATTGACCTGCCGCGTGACTTGGTTATTTGGGAAGATAACTGATAATAGAAACGTTTGTGATAACCCAACGTTATTTTCGCCCCTTTCTTCACCTAATGGGGCGACTTTTGTGGGGTAAAAACTATTTAACTGCATCCTTCAGTTTCTCTAACACTTTTACCATAGCGTAGGTGTCGAGTTCACAGTACTTCAGTAGCGATTCTCTTGCCTTTTTCTGTTCCTCTGGTGCCATGTCCTTTATTTTAGGGAACAAGTTCATGGCCTCACCACCATTTTGCACTTGGCCTGCCAAATTATGGTAGTTGAGGGTTGCTTCGTCGGGGTAGAGGGCTGGTAAAACACTCTTTATGCTGAACGACGAACCCATGGCGGGCAGGTAGTAGAATCCATCCTTGAAGGGGTCCAACAAGTCTACTATATGAGATGCTATGTTTAGCAGATGGTCCTTCAAATCATCAAACATTAGGGCTAATTCTTTGATTCTACCACACTCAAATGTTTTGTTATAGGCTATGGTGCAGACGTCTAAAGGAATGTCTTTGCAAAGTTGTTCGGCCAATTTGCGCATTGGGTCTTTACCCGATTCTGCAAGAAACTCCTTATGCTCAAGTTTGCCTCCTTCTGTCTGCATATAGTGGAGTGAATACTGGAAAGGAATCTGCTGGTAGGGTTTGGTCTTCTGGAATTGGGGTATAGCATACATCATAGACTCAAAATCCAAGAAATAGAGGGGATAGCTTATTTTCGACAAAAACTGTTTGATGCCGTCTTTGTCTATATGGGTTATTCCTTTAACCTGTAGTTTCTGAATGTCGGTTAAGTCGCTGTCGTTCAGTTGGCCAAAGCCAACCTTGCCCTGCTCATACAGTTTAATGGAGTTTCTGCCGTCATATAGGTCAAATACCGAGGGTTTGGGCAAATTGCGTGAACAATAGTTCCAGAATGCGCATGCGTAGGGATTTTTGCAGTGCTTGCCTAAAGGTTTTTCGGGTTCTGTTTCTGTATTCTGTATGCGCGCGGCGTCACGCACATTGCTTTCTACCAAGGCATATTTTTTGTCTACCACCGCGTTCATATCGGTGATGTGGAACAATTCTTTTTCGTTCAAATCACCCTCTAAATAGTAGTTGGCGTTCAGTCTGACAAGGTTGCATCCTGTAACGTTGATGCCGCATTTGATGAGAGCCCACTTCTGGTAGGCAATGTCAATAGCGTACTTCTCGAGAACCGAAGGTGAATTTTTCTTACTGTCGTCGCTGCCAGTGCTGCTCTTCACCTCGTAAATGGCATATCCGTTTTCGGTCTTGCGTAGAATGTCGACGGCGCAGTAATTCAAACCGAATTCTTCAGAATTGAAAGAAAAAGAGGCTTCGCAAATGTTATCCGAACCCTTGTCAATGAGTTCATGGGTTTTCCTAATCATTGCCTCAAGGTCGAGTTTCCCGTCTGCTTTTGTGGTTGTCACATCGGTATACTCTCCAAACAGCCTCATTGCCAAGTCGCCAACCTTGTTGCCTTCTTCAAAACGCGCCATGGCGCCTTCGTCCACCACCTCTTCTTCTGGCTTATAGGTTTGCATCCACAGCATTTTTGGACATTGGCAGAACTTTGTGTATTTTGACTTTGATAAACCCATAGTAAATTTTTTTTGGTGTTTATATACCAAATGGTAGTTGAGGTTTTCTGATGTTTTCTGATGTTTTCGTTTTCTCCGTTAGGGAGTTTTCTAAGACATCTTCGATGGCTGTTTTCCTGGCCTTCCCAAATGGGAGCTATGTCTTAAAAGGCCGTTTTCTGTTAATAAACTTTATTTTGCTACCAATTGGTATAAAATTTCCTTTTTTTTAGTGAAATTGTAGTCTTTCTTTGCCAGGCAGAGAGTAAAATCTTCGCAGGTGGCTTGTTTCTATAAAGATATACGACTTTCCTCAATTTAGAAAACAATTATAGCTCTTAACAACAAAAAAAAGAGGAAAAATCGTTTAGTGGGTGAACGATATTTGTCTGCTGACCATAAAAAGCATAATTCTAAGGCAAACCTTTAGACACAAAAAAGCAACTATGCCCAATGTTGGCATAGTTGCTGAAAATGTGGTATAAAAGCTTTGTTTTTGGGAAAATAAACTGATTTTCGCCAGAAAATCACCTGTTTTCTCACTATTTTACCATTGTAAATATATGTTTGTCAGTTATTTATTTTAAATTTTCCAAATAAGCATGTTTGAATATGCTTATTTTTCCAAAAATGGCAAAATAAGTTTTCTTATAGACCAAATCGCTCTTTCGTGCGGCGAATGGTGTTGGCTCCTACCGTGTAGGCATAGCATGCTACTGGCAGATACTGTACCTTTCCCCATTCAAGGTCTTTCGCATCCATCACATCAATGGTGGTGACAATTGCGGTGTGGAGTTTGTTGGTATCCATGAAGAACTTCAGTGAGTCGAGTTCGCCTGGCCGTTCGTAATAGCGGTTGGTCCATTTAAGTTCTACCGCCCACATTGGCTTTTGCCTGCCGCTGTCTAATCCAACTATATCCACCTCGCCTTGCACTTTGCCTATTCGCCAGTTGGCATAGCTTATGTTTGCCGATTGGCGTGGAATCCATTGGGCGTAAACAGCGGTCTCAACCATATCGCCTATCTCCTCGTCGTTCACAGAAATTGGTTGGAAGAGAGCACAACGCAACGAAGGGTTTGTGAGGTAAATTTTGAACTGGGCCTCCCGTTTGTAGTATTTTGCTGTGTCGTCGGTTCTGCGAATAACCTTAATCAGAAAGGCCGCTTCAAGGTACTGGATGTACTTGCGTAGGGTTTCCTTCTTCACTCCAGATTCTTTCGAAAGGCTTTCGTAAGAGAACTGACCTCCCGAATGGTAGGCTATCATAGTGAACAGTGAGTTAAGCTCTTGCACATCGCTGATTCCGTATAAGCTTGGTAAGTCGCGTAACAACACCTTGTCGATGATGTCGTGACGGATAAACTGGCCTGGGTCTTCCTTTATGCGGTCGTTGAATACAACCTCTGGGTAACCGCCATAGTTTATGTAGTCGATAAACAGTTCGTTGCACTTCTGTAGGTCAAGCGAGTTATAGCATTTTGCCGCTTGCCCGTCGAGGGTGATTTGGTGCTCGATCATGATGCGAGAATAACCTTTAAGGTGAATGTACTCGAAGAAGGTGAGTGGAGGCAGACTGAAATCGGTAAATCGGCCGGCACCACTCTCATCGCTGCGTTTTTTCAACTCGGCAGAGGCTGACCCCGATGCTATAAACTTTACGTTACGGTATGTGTCTACCAACGATTTCAGATGTATTTCCCAGTCTTTCAGGTACTGTATCTCGTCGAAGAAGACGTACATCTGCTCATTGTTCACCGCTTTTCTCCCAACAATTTCGCATGCTAGGGTGAATAGTAATTCTAAATGGATGCGGTTGTAGATTGGCGTCTCTACCGAAACGTAAAAGATGTTGTGTGGATCTACGCCGCTGTCAATTAAGCGCTGTATGGTATGGAACATCATTACGGTTTTACCCACACGTCGTGGACCCATCAATATTAGCGCCCTGTTTATGTCTATGGCTTCTACCAACGGAAAGAATATATCCAAATAGAGGCGTGGTGACATATTGCTGTAAAATGCTGGTATTTTACCTTCTGTCCACCATGGGTTGTCGACGCAGAGTCGGCCTTTTATTTGCTTCTCCAGTAATGCGGTATATTCCATGTTTTATCTAATTTTTTACTAATTTACAAAATTAGGTAAAATAAGTATGATTGAATATGCTTATTTTGCCAAAATATGGCAAAATAGCAGTTTTTTGTTGTTTTATTCTGATTATTACGCCTTATTTCTCCTCTTTTCTCACTATTTTACCGTTGTAATTATTTGTTTGTCAGTTGGTTATTTTGGTTTTTCCAAATAAGCATGTTTAAATATGCTTATTTTCCCAAAAATGGCAAAATAAGGCGCTCGATGTGCTATTCTTCCCAATTCTTATTTTTTTCTCCTCTTTTTTGTGTTTTTAGTGGCATGGTACCGATAAAGGAGCATTTGCATAGATGTAATCATCTAAAATAGAGTTATATTAGTGCTACTTAATTTTCATAGTAAGTTACAATTGAAGAAAGTACTTTTCCTACACGGTTTTACGGCATCTGGTTCTTGCAACATGGCTCGTGCTTTAAGGGATGCGCTTGTTGGTGAGGCCGAGGTATTCACTCCCGATCTTCCCTTGCATCCCGACGCTGCTTTACTGCTTATTCGCACACTTTGTCGAGAACTGCATCCCGACTTGTTGGTTGGCAACAGTTGCGGCGCCTTTTATGCACAGATGATATCGGCTGAACTGAACATTCCGGCCCTTCTTGGCAATCCATTTTTTATGATGAGCTCGTTCTTAAAACCAAGAGTGGGCGAAAATAAGTACAAGTCAGCAAGAAAAGATGGGGTTCAAGAATTTTTGATTGACAACCAACTGATTGAAGAGTTTGAACGTGTTGAGAAGGTACAATTCCATAAGGCTTCAAATGCTATTGTGTGGGGATTGTTTGGTGAGCAAGACACCCTTGCCAAATTCGAACCTCTGTTTTTAGAGCATTATAAAACTGCATTCCATTTCCCAGGCAATCATACCCCAACTCCAGAAGAAACAAAGGCTTTTTATGCACCCTTGGTAAGGAAGATGCTTAATAGTCTTCAATAAGTGAATTATGGTTATAAACGCATATCAACGTTATTTTGAGGCCGAATTAGTTGTTCTACAACACTACTGCAAAACCAAGTTATTTTGTTATGTATTGATAATTAAATATTTATAGGCGTTTGTTGGCGGAGTGGTCAAGAAGTGTGGCACGGCCTTTGTACTATACTGGTCAGAAGGGAACACGAAACCTTTCGGAAACTTATTGTAAAACTCTTTAATACGATACGCATATGAAAACTTTAAATATTTTAAAAGCAATTGTAACCTCAATTCTTTTAGCAGTCGGTTCTATAGCAGCAAACGCACAAGTCTTCCTTAATGCCCATGTTGCAGTTCCTGTTCCAGTAGCGCATGTAGCCGTAGCGGCTCCTGCTCCAGTTGTTGTACACCATGTTGCACCTGCTCCTGTAGTTGTACACCACACTGCTCCAGTGACATGTGTGGCTCCTGCTCCGGTCGTTGTTCACCACCACCATCATGTGGCTCCAGTTCATCACCACATGCATGCCGCTCCAGTGCATCACCACCATGCTCCTGCTCATCATCACGCACACCACCACCATTAATTTGGTGATGTAAATAAATTAAACAACATAGTAAAGGCACCCCCTGTTTCGGCAGCGGGTGCCTTTTTGTTTAGTGCGTTTGTGCTGCAATCTGCAACCTCATCGGGTTACCTTTCCACATAAATCATATGTGTCGTCATTTGGTTTGCTTTTGGTAAGTTTTTCCACCTTTGTAAATGACCACACCACGATAATTGTCAGTTACTTTCTTTCCTAAAATGTTGTAACGCTGCGAGTTGTTGGTGTGGCTCGACTGCTCTATTTTTTGAAGGTGAGTTGCCGTTCCCTCGTAGTCGTATTCTATGGTTTGTGTGTCGAGAATATAGTCGCTGATAATTGCGGGGTTGGTAGTCGCTTGCCCGTTGGTGTCATATTCCAAAGCGGCTGGTATGCTGATATCAATCGACTCTCCGGGTAACAAGCCGCGTAAACTTTCTTCCGAACGGACTGAGCCGATGGCGAAATAGGCGTCGCGGTAGAGTGGGGCTACGCCAATGTTCTTTACGGTGATTTTGGTTTCAGTACCGTCGGTTTGGCAGCTGGTTACCACAAAGTGGTAGCCCGTAGCCATGCTGCATTCTTTAAAGCGGGTGGAATTGTTGTACGAATTTTTGCCAGAAGGATTATCGTTGGCAATCATAAATGTAATGTGGTATTTTGCCGCCTGTTCTTCCCAT
>JAKSKS010000114.1 GCA_024401615.1 Paludibacteraceae bacterium | reverse complement strand
TTACCGAGATGACGCTTTTTATTACGCTATTCCTCTCCATGATACTTTCTTAATAATTTCATTGTATGCTTTAGTGCCACTTTTCTTGCCGCATCAAAGTAAGTAATATTCCCAGTTCCATCTATAATAAGACCACCTTTTAATGATTTTTTTCTAATTCCACAATCTTTATTCACTCTATAATGAGAATCATCACCTAGCTTTGATTTTTTATACGTAAACATCCAATATGGAATTTTTCAAGATGGATGCTTACAGAATACCCATGAATTTCTTTAGTTTTGCCATTATCACTATCATTTGATCCGAAAGAAAAACTGTCGCACGTGCTTATTTATCAAATAAAAATTTTATTAGCCTTATTAAACAATCAACAATTATCCATGACAATGGAGAAATTATTAGAAAGCAGCTCATGATCGGCAACGAACAGCTCGGCAACGAACAGCTTGCGAAAATTCTAATTAAAATGATAATAACAATAGGGCACAACAATGTTCTAATTATGAGAGATTTCGAATCATCTCGACTAAGACAAATTGAAGACAAAATAATTGAAACTACCGAACCAATTAAATATCCCCACACAGCACCTCCTCTGCCCAATAATGCAATCATCAAAGGAATAGTGATTATATCTATCAAAAATGAGAATATACAAAATAGAAAAAACTTTTTTATCATTTGTCTTGAACGTATTCTTTTGTAAACATCTATTTTATTAATTTCATATTACAAATATAGCCTAAAAACGCTATAAAACAATAAAATCAGCCCGAAGGCTGATTCTAAACCATTCTATATCTCATTGATTCTGTCTGGTGTCAGTTTTTTGTAGTCTCCTTAATTAATAAATTAGACGTTTACCGGCTAGGTGATTGCAGAAGGCAAGACCTCGTTTACCTGGACCAATGTTGCAGAAGGCAAGCACACGGTTTATGCCGTGGGTTACGACAGTAACAACAAGGAATACAGCACAGCCAAGATTCCGGGCAAGATTGAAGCCGAAGAGTTTGACTTTGGCGGCGAGGGCAATGCTTACCACGACAACGACGAGGAAAACCGCAACAAGGGAGACCGCAACTATTGTTCACCCCAGACCTCTTCAGCAATTTCCTTCACCAATTTCAGTTTTGCCCATTGTTCTTCTTCCGTCAACTTATTACCAATCTCGCAAGAGGCAAAGCCGCACTGTGGGCTGATGTAAAGACGATTGAGTGGTATATACTTTGCAGCCTCGTAGATGCGTGCTATAACCTCCGATTTTTCTTCTAACTGTGGTGTCTTGGTTGTTATAAGGCCTAAAACCACCTTCTTATCGGCAGACACCTTTTCTAACGGTGCGAAGCCACCCGAACGTGCGTCGTCATATTCCAAGAACAGCGCGTCTACGTTCTCCCTGGCAAACACATAGTCGGCAACCGAATCGTAAGGTCCACTGGTGAAAAACGTAGAATGGTAATTGCCACGGCAAATGTGGGAAGTGACGGTAAGGTCCAATGGTTTGCCTTCGAGTGCCAAGTTGTTTACTTTTAGCAGTTGAGCCTTTACGACATCGAGGTCAATGCCCAGTGCCTGGTACCTCTGTTTGGCCGCATCGCCAACAATAGCCCCCCACGTACAGTCATCGAACTGAAGGTTACGGCAACCAGCCTCGTAAAACTGCCTTATAACGTCTTGGTAGGCCGTTGCAATAGCTTGAATGAGTTCGTCGTTTGTAGGGTATATCTTCCTGGTGGTTGCAAAGTTTGCAGGGACAATGAACTGCTGAAACATTTGTGCTGGTGCCGGAATGGTGTATTTTGCAACCGTGTTGTCGTCTTCGAACTGCTTCAAGAACTTGAAGTATTCAACAAAAGGATGCTTCACTGCCTTTATTGGTCCAACAAGGTATGTATCTTCCAACGAAGCCAATTCACCATTAAACTGCACACCCCCACCTGTTTGCTTGTGGCCGACACCTTCAAATCCCCACATAAAGTCGAGGTGCCAATAGGTTCTTCTGAACTCGCCATCGGTTATAATGTGGAAACCTAGTGCTTTCTGCTTATTGACGACGTTCACAATAGCATCATTCACAATCTTGTCGTATTGTTCCCGAATAATTTTTCCTTCGCTATAAGCCAACTTGGCATCTTTTAGCGCTTGTGGCCTTAAGAAACTACCTACGAAATCGTATCTCGCCGGTGATGTTATTTTTGCATTCGACATTGTTGTAATTCTGTTTTAATTGTTAGCGAAAATTGTATGGGCCCTTTAGAAGCCTTTTAGAAACTGTTTAAAATTTAAGAAAGAAATCCTACAATGATAATATTTAAACAGCATCTTGAACAGCCTCTTGTTTTTTCGGTTGCAAAGGTAGCATATTTTACACTCGTAGAAAATACAACTATACAAATAAGAAAATTATGCCATTTTACATTAACTTTACACCATACAAAAGAATATTCACCTACAAACTAACAATTCCGCAGAAAAAATATATGGCAGAAATAGACGGCACAGACAAGCGCATATTAAGGACATTGCAACAGAACGCCAAACTTACGACCAAAGAATTGGCTAACGAGGTCAACTTATCGGTTACACCCGTATTTGAACGTCAGAAAAGGCTTGAAAAAGAGGGGTTCATAAAGAAGTATGTAGCCGTTCTCGACCCAGAGAAAATTGGGCTGAACATGATTGTCTTCTGCAACGTAAAGCTAAAGCAGCACTCGAAACAAAACGGGAAGGCCTTTGTTGAAGCCATTAATAAGATGGACGAAGTAACCGAATGCTACAACACTTCGGGCGACTATGACTTTATGATAAAGATATACGTTAAGGACATGAAGGATTACCAAAACTTCGTATTAAACAAACTTGGGGAAATTGATGCCATTGGCAGCTTGCACAGTACATTCATTATTGGGGAAATAAAGAACATCCAAAGCCTACCGCTTGATATTTAGGACCTAGCCTAACCAGTCGGGTTGGCCGAGCTTCTCCCGTATGGTGTTGCAAAGACGGAAGTGACCCCCTTCCTTTCCCTTGTTCGCCTCATACGTGTCACTTATTTGGAACATTTTCTTTTCGCTTGCCATATTTCCTAAATTTTAGGTGTTTATATACCAAATGGTAGTAGAGTTTTCTGATGTTTTCGTTTTCTCCGTTAGGGAGTTTTCTAAGACATCTTCGATGGCTGTTTTCCTGGCCTTTACAATTGGCAACTATGTCCTAAAAGGCCGTTTTGTTAATAAACTATCACTTTGCTACCGATTGGTATATAATTCCCAAATTTTATGTTCACGACAAAGATAAGGGGCAAGTCGAGTTTCAAATTGCTTACAATAGGTGGTCGTTGAGGACTCAAAATCCTAATAGGTGCCCTCTGTATTCCTACTTCTCCCTAAAAACCGTATCTTTGCACCCGAAAAATCATACAATTCGAACAACCCTTTATGGCAAAACACTTGAAGAAGTTGACGCTCTTGCATTCCAACGATATGCATGGCGACTTCCTCGCTGAACAAATAGACGAGCGTCTCATTGGTGGTGTCTCTATGCTGTCGGGCTACATCAGCAAAGTGCGCGAAACGGAAAAGAATGTGCTTTACTGTGTGGCTGGCGATATGTTTCAGGGTAGCATCATCGATTCTGAGTTTAAGGGAATCTCTACTATTGAATTGATGAACCTGCTCAACCCCGATGTCGTGACGGTGGGTAACCATGAACTCGATTACGGACTGCCGCACTTGCTTTTTGTGGAAAAGTGCGCCAAGTTTCCCATTATAAATGCTAACATGTATATCAGTTCTAACGGGGCACGACTTTTCCAACCTTGTTTGGTAAAGGAGGTCGATGGCATGAAGGTCTTGTTTATCGGTATCCTTACTGAAGATGTCTTGTCGCAAACTCGCAAAGATGATACTGTCGGCTCTTTGATTGATATTGCCGATGCGGCTCAAGAAGTGGAGCGTATTTGCAATTCCTTCAAGACGGAAGATATCGACTTTACGGTGTTGCTCACTCATATTGGCTTCGAGGAAGACAAGGCGTTGGCACAAAAACTAAAACCGGAACTGGGGGTGGATGTGATTATTGGCGGACACTCTCACACGTTGCCCGATGAACCTGTTAAGGTGAACGATATACTTATTGTGCAGGCTGGAATTGGAACCGACCAAATTGGGCGCTTTGACATTATGGTCGATACCGACAACAATTGTGTCGATTCTTATTCTTGGCAGACGCTGACGATTGAAGCGGGAACATGTCCGACCGATCCGGATATGGACGCCTTGTTGCTTAAATTCAAAAAGGAAACCGATGCTAAATTCGGACGGTTTATCAGCCGGCTGAAAAGGACTATGACTCACCCCAACCGTTACCAGGAAACTTCGTTGGGCAATATGTTCTCCGACGCGTTAAAAGACAGCTTTGGCATCGATATTATGCTTTTGGGGTCGGGTGGCCTGAGGGTGCAGAATTTTGGCCCAGTTGTCACTTATGCCGATTTGGTCGACTGCTATCCCTACGACGATTCCATCTACAAGATGACGGTTACTGGCGAGCAGTTGAAGCGGATGTTTCTGTTTATTCTGCGCGATGAGGTCTGGTTGGGACATCATTGCGAATTCTACCAAATATCGAAGGGTTTGACAATCTCTTATAATAGAGATACGCACTCGTTCTCACAGTTTAAGTTCCAGGGTAATGATGTGGAAGACGGACAGTTGTTTGTGGTGGGCATCGAAAAGTTCCACATGCTGAACCTCGAGAAGTTTACCTCCGTTCCGTTGGAAGATGTTGCCAGAAATGGTGAGATTAAACTAATTTCAACATCTTCGTTCCAAGTGTTGGAAGAGTTTCTTTCAAACCATCAGCAGTTAAACAACCAGGTGGAAGGCAGATTGGTGGTTGTGTGAGGTATACGACTCGCAACTTTTTTTTATTACTTGCTACTTGCAGTTGCCCTTTTCTATTGCAATTACATTATTATTCTTATATTTGTGTAATTATATTTTTTACTAAATGAAATTGTCATCTCCGCAGGCCGAGGCATATGGACAGGATTCAATGCCGGCCCTCGAAGCCCAGCGCTTCGCCCAGTTTATTGCTTGGAGCCCAGTGGTGTTCCAGGTGACTAATGTTATGGTAAAATGGGGTATCTTCTCACTCCTTGCAGACAATAAGAAAGGTCTTTCTATTGACGAGGTTGCTGAAATTAAGGGTATTTCTCATTATGCCGCTCAAATTTTGCTTGAAGGATCTTTGGTAATCGGTACTGTTTACTTGAACGAAGATGGCAAATTCTGCGTTACTAAGGTTGCTCGTTTCTTTACACGCGACGGTATGGCGCTTCGTGACTTGAATTTCAACCACGACGTCAACTACCTTGGCCTCTTCTCTTTGGAAGATGCTTTGAAAAATGGTAAACCTGAAGGTTTGAAAGTGTTCGGTTCTTGGCCAACCATCTACGAAGGTTTGTCTTCTTTGCCTAAACAGGTGCAGAAGAGTTGGTTTGGCTACGACCACTATTATTCTGATAATTCTTTCCCTGAAGCGCTTGAACTTGTGTTCAGCCGTAAACCAAAATCATTGCTCGACGTTGGTGGTAACACAGGCCGTTGGGCTGTGCAGTGTATCGACTACGATCCGAACGTGAAGGTAACTATTATGGACCTCCCTCAGCAGATTCAGTTGATGCGCGAGGCTACTGCCGGCCACGCTGGTTGTGAGCGTATTGGTGGCTTCCCAGGTAACCTGCTCGACGAAAACCAGGCTTTCCCTACTGGCTTCGACGCTATCTGGATGTCTCAGTTCCTCGACTGCTTCTCTGAAGAACAGGTGGTAAGCATCCTTACCCGCGCGGCTAAGTCTATGTCGGCCGATTCACGCCTCTACATTATGGAGACGCTTTGGGACCGTCAGCGCTTCGAAACTGCTTCTTTCAGTTTGGCTATGGCAAGTGTTTACTTTACTGCTATGGCTAACGGCAACAGTAAGATGTTCTTCTCGGAAGACCTCTTCCGTATGGTTCGTCAGGCTGGTATGGAAGTGGAAGAGTGCCGAGACGGACTTGGTTTGGGA
The DNA here is from genome assembly GCA_024401615.1 of Paludibacteraceae bacterium. Classification (GTDB taxonomy): domain Bacteria; phylum Bacteroidota; class Bacteroidia; order Bacteroidales; family Paludibacteraceae; genus Physcocola. Next base: position 2,599 of record JAKSKS010000114.1, on the reverse strand, counting down.
CACTCTGTCCTTATCTGCAAAAAGGCTTAATTTTTGTTCTAACTTTATAATTAGGGGGATGGTTACATCCCCCTTGTTTTTTTACAATATGAAGACTTATTATGTTGACCGTAACAGTAAGATGTACGGACCTTACGAACCTCAACAACTGGCTGAAATGGTGAAAACCGGAAAGTTGTTGAAACAAGATCGTGCCATTGAAGAACAGCCTGCTGTCAGTACCTTTATGGATAAGAAAATCTCGGTAGGCGATGTGTTGAACCTTCATAATATCAAAGTCGCTGTCGACAACGAAGGCTCGCTTCTTGAACAGGCTAAACAAGTGGGTTCGCGCATTTGGTTCAGTAAGGATATTTACAAGTGGTCGGAAATAAAGAAGGATTCTCGCCTGATGTTGTTGGGCATTATCGGTTTGGCTCCGTTGGTGGCTATGCATATTCTGCCCGATATCGATATCGTCACCTTCTATGCCATCGCGCTTTACTTCTCTTGCATTTGGGGCGTTTTCTTCTACCATATGTTCAAGACAAAGCAAGTTGACCTTAAGTTGACGGCTTGGCTTTTTTTCGCAGTGCAGGTGCTCATGTTCTTTGTGTGGAATATGGGCCTTAACCGTTTGAACCTCTTTTATGCGTTTGTAGATAACGGTGGGTTAATCTCGAACAGTTTGGGCTATATTTTGGGCGTTGGTGTTACCGAGGAATTGGTGAAGGCTATTCCGCTTATTGTGATTGCCACCCGTGCAAAGAAACCCCTCATACCGCAAACCATGGTGTTCTATGGTGTGATGTGCGGTATTGGTTTCGGCGTCTACGAGGGTGTGGAGTACCAGATGGAGGTGAACCGCCAGTTAGACTATAACTCTTCCTTCTTTATGAACATTGCGCGTCTCACCAGTCTGCCATTCTTCCATTCTATGTGTAGTGGTTTGGCGGGTTACTTTATCTCCTTCGCAGTGTTGAAACCGCGCTACCGCCAGTTCTTATATTTCTTGGCGATTGCAATGCCGGCTGTGTTGCACGGACTTTACGATACTTTTGCCGATTCTATCTTGTCGTTGTTCTTTGGCTTTAGTGTTGTATTGTTGCTCAACTACTATGTCAATAACGACAAGGCTGTCCAGCAGGCGTTAAACGAATAATTTTCTGGTTGCCTTATGGCAGATAAAAGAAACGGGATTGGAAACTCATTCCAACCCCGTTTCTTTTTATTTTTGGTGTTTATATACCAAATGGTAATAAAAGTTTTCTGATGTTAATGTTTTCTGCGTTAGGCAGTTTTTTAAGACATCTTCGATGGCTGTTTTCCAAGGCCTTCCAAATAGCGACTCTGATTTATAGGCCTGTTTTCTGTTAACAAACTATTATTTGCTACCGATTGGTATATAATTCCCTTATTTTTTTGATCGGTGCCTGAAACTCCAACTGCGTCCTTGCGAGGTGGAGTAGTACAACCCTTTGTCGGTTATGGCAAGCAGTTCTTTGCCGCCGTCTTGCAGTGCTTGGAAGGTTCCGCAACTCGAACCCGAGTAGCGGGTGCTCCAACTGCGCCCTTCCGATGTGGAGTAGTACACACCCTTGTTTGTTGCGGCAAGCAGTTCTTTCCCGTAGGCGAGCAGGTCAACAAATGTTCCGCAACTTGAACCTGAGTAACGGGTGCTCCAACTGCGCCCCTGGCTGGTTGAGTACTCTATGTGGTTGTTGGAAGGGTTGATTCTTATCAACTCGTTTCCGTATTGAATCATTTGTGGCATAGTAGTTTATTCTATTGTTTGACGATTATCTTCTTTCCGTTTACCAAATAGATACCAGGTTTCAGCACTGTGGTAAAAGTCTCGCCGCAGGCAAGAGGCTTGCGCACTATGCAACTGCCTTTTGTGTTGTAGACTGCCAACTCAGTTTTTGAAAGTGTGGTCACTATAAGCGTTTGGGCAATTACTTCAATGCGGATGTCTTGATTTGCCTTGTTTAACTTTGCACTGGTTGCTCTTCTTGATATCAAGTCTGTCAATATTTTAGTGTCGTTCAAATAAATGTGTAGGTAGAAACTGTCGGCAACTGCGGTTGTTTCGTATTCGAAAACTCCTAAATCGCTGCTTTTCACTGTAATGTCTTTGTTGTAGATTTCTGTTTCTTCACCATCTTCATCCTCACTCACGGTGAGTTTCAAGTTTCTCGATAAAGTGCTGTTAGTGAAGTTAGTTATAGAAATGAAGCCATTCACCTGGTTGCCTTTCCCGTTGAACGGAGAGTAGTTGTCGTAAAGGTTCATTTTCTCGCTTGTGTTTGTAGTGAATGAACCAATGGCGAAATTCTTTGCTTCATAGTCGGTTATAATGTAGTTGGTGAAGGTATGATTGTTCTCTAGGCCAAAGGTGTATTCTATAGTCGCGCCTGCCTTAACTAACACTGCTTCTTTGTGGATTGTAATAGCGCCTTCCTCGTGTAGCAGGGTGGTTTCTATCCTTCCGTTGTAGAGTGCGTTACCATTGTTTGTTAATGTCACTCTGCATTCCAGCGAACCGTTATTCAATGTGTCTATTTTAGCAGAACCTGTCAAATTGTAAAGTCCGTTACCTTTAATCACAAAACCTTCTTTT
>JAKSKS010000113.1 GCA_024401615.1 Paludibacteraceae bacterium | reverse complement strand
TCAACGACATTGCCAGCAACTGCGACTTCCGATTCTGAACGATTGTCACGCACCACATCAACCCCAGCAGTAGCAGGGACTTCAGATTCAACCACATTTTGAGTTTCTGAAACCGTTTCAATTTCAGAAACCGTCTGTGCTACACTTCCGGTAGCGTCGACCGAGGCCATACTATCGTCACCACTTTCAAGCAAAGCCTCATCCACAGCCTCATCATCGTCCACTTCAGGAGGATCGAGAGGAGCATTAGGATTGAGGACATAAGTCTTCAGATGTGCATATGGCTTATTGATTTCATCTTTCAGAACCTTATCGGGAGTGAATGAAACTTTTGAATGTGCGGGGATAATCATTTCCGCACCAGTCTGCACATTCACACTTTTACGCTCTTCAACAGCAATCAGTTTAAAGGTACCAAGCCCCTTAACCTTTACAACGCCGTCAATAGACAAAGCATTGGCAATAGCCTCGAAGAAGGCTTTGACGAAGTCGTCGCATCGGTTTTTAGGTATAGCGGTCAGTTCAGCCACCGCATTCACCAAATCGGCAGTTAATATCTTTTCATTCATAGGTTTCAATCATTTGAGAATCTGTCCTTCAAGACAGTACTTGGTTTGAAGGCAACGGAAATTTTAGGAGGAACCAACATACGTTCACCACTTGCAGGGTTCACTGAAATACGTTCGTTCTTCTTTTTAGGTTCAAACTGTCCAAAACCTTGCACAGCGACAAGATTACCATTAAGCAATTGCGATTTAATGGCATTAACGGTGGCATCGAACAAAACTTCTGCTTCTTCAGCAGACAGGCTTTGCTGCCCCCTTATAGTGGTTATGAGGTCTTTTGTATTCACGATATATCGATTTTACGCTAAATTTAGGGAAAATACCACAAATATGAAAATGAAGGTTCAAAAATCACGATAAAATGGGCATAAAAAAGCCTTTCACGTTGTTTAGTGAAAGGCTTAAATATGAAATTGTGTATTTTTCCAGTCGCTTTCAGAAGCAATAATTCATCATTAAAACGAACGGTGTCTGCGTCGAAGACCATTCATCAGCATATCGATAATCAGTTCGCGCTTGCGCAAAGTGATGCGGTCAAACTCGCCTCTGATATAAGGCAATTCAAAACCTTTCAAGCAGTAGTGCATACACAAAGCGGCAAATTCAGGGTCACGGCGTTCGAACATTCCTTTGTCCATACCCTCAATAAGGATATCCTTAAGAATATTCTTCTCATGGAAGTCTAAACGTCGGCGCACCTTTTCCACCAACTGTGTGTTCAAGAAGAATTCGGCCTTTAACTCACCGTTACGGATAACGACATCTTTCACAGCGTCCATTCGCACATTAATGTATTGGACTAGTTTCTCATCGGGATCAAGATCTTTTCTAGCAACAACGGTTTTCAAGTTGTCGGAAATAAGATTCAGTTCCGTCTTAATAACGGCTGAATAAATTTCCTCCTTACTTTTGAAATAAGTGTAAAGCGTTCGCCTTCCCTTATTCGACAATTCAGCAATATCATTCATAGTAGTAGCCCCAAACCCCTTTTCAGCGAAAAGTTGTCGTGCCACATCTACCAATAATGCTTTTGTTCTTAACTGGGATTCAATCATATTACATATTTTGTATAAAAAAATTCCAATTACCAAAAAGGCAATTGGAATTTTTTAAAGGTGCCCAAGACAGGACTCGAACCTGCAAGACCGCGAAGCCACTAGTACCTGAAACTAGCGCGTCTACCAATTTCGCCACTTGGGCATAATTTTATTTAGCGCAAAATTAAACTTTTCTTTTTAATAAAAAAACTTTTTTCCCTTTTAGAAAGAGTTATTTTTGCCAATTTGATCAATCTTCAGTTCTAATTAAACTTAGGGTTACCTTCTTATGATGTTCTTGTCCGTCGTAGCCTTCAGCGTTAATCACAACAAAGTAAACACCAGTTGGCAGTTCACGTCCATTGAAAGTTCCGTCCCAACCTTCTTTAATGTTATCTGTTTCAAACACCTTTCTACCCCACTGGTTGTAAATACGGCATTCGAAAGACTTGATAGAAGAATATGAGACTCTGAACAACTTGTTTGTATTAGAATTAGGCGTAAACACATTAGGCACATACAATTCCGAGCCCACCACCGTGAAGCAGGCATAAGAAGAATAGGTGCAACCAGACTTTGAGTTAGAAGCCTCATACTTAATGCAGTGCTTGCCCAAAGAGTTCAAACCCTTGTAATTGATGATGGAATCCTTCCAACTTTTAATAGGATATTGCCTTGCACCCTTAAAAGTCTCGTCTTTTCCAAAATACCAAACAAACTCATCTACTTTTGGGCTACAATTACTCTTAAAGTCGATGCTGAAAGGAGAAGAAGAACGGAAGTTATCAGGTTCGCCAAAATAGACAATCACTCTACCATCCTTATTCTTTAAAACATCCTTTTCATCCATTTCGGTTACGTAAGCGGTATCAGCAATCATAAAAGGGAAGGCGTTAACCGCATATGTAACAAAAGTGTCGGTGGTGAAAGTGGAACCGAAAAGAGTGTTTACAAAATCGAAACGAGTGTCGACAGTAGGAACAGAAGGAATATAAATAATGGAATCGCCACTCAACTCTTCGGTTTTAGAATCGATTGTTCTTTCCTTCTCCATTTCGAAAACTGAGTATGAGACCTCTTCGGTTCTTTTCACTGTATTCACATTACCATAAATGGTTCTGTACGTCATTACAGGAGCAATATGGATTGGGAGTTGGTCGCAATGGTATTCTGAAGTATCGACAGTGGCTGAAGTAATAGGCAAAAACTTTGTCAACCAAACATAATAGGTCGATTTGTTGCCTTCTTTATCGGCATACTCCACCGCATAACCGCAATTAGTCTTAAAATCAGAAAGAGAACTGGTAGCGGCTTTAGTAACAACACCAGAAGAAATTTCAGTAAGATGGTCAACATCTTCGGTATAAGAATACCACTTCATCTGGTATAAAGAGTCTTGCGTTTCACAAGAAAAATTAAGTGTTGCCCCATTCTCGGTAGAATTGACAAGGAAAACAGAAAGTTGCCCAACAGTTCCGTTGATATAAATATCGTTATAAGACGAACTCTCTGAAGAAGTCAAAGAGAAGCCAGTAGCGAATGCAGAAGAGCATCCCACCAAGAGAGAGAATATAGGAGCAAAAAACTTTTTCATTCTTAAATGATAACTAATTAGTGCGAAATTACGAAAAAGAATGTTTACAGACTCTACCAAACATAAAAAAAGGAACAAGTCATTAAAAATAACTTGTTCCTAAACTATTTATTATAAATATCTATCAGAAACTATATGCGAAACCAATGTTGTACTGGTGCATAAACTGGCTTCTTGAATGAATATCCTCTTCTTCCCCATTAGCGCGAGTAACGGTATAAGTAACATTAGGGTCGAACACATACTGAGTGTGAATAGAAGCAGAGATATACTTGGTAATCTTCAATGACAACAAGAGGTCCCAGTTAACAATAGTTCTTGTGATGAAATATGTTCTGTCATCATATGACCACGGAGTATATGGAGAGAAGAAGTCCATATTACTCTTGAGATGGATATTCTTAACGATATCGAAATCGTTGGTGATTCTCAAGTAAGCACCCAAAGAAGGCTCGATATGAGCATGTTTGTATTCGCCATCTTCTTCTTTAGAAAAGCCATACTTATTTCTGTAGTCTTCCTCGACATCACTTTCATTAAGAAGGTAGCCATCTAAATCGCCATATTGTTTAACCAACTTGTTATCAGCAAGCGCAGTAGAATCAGGATGCTGCATATAAGAGATTTTTTTGCCATAATGATTTCTCACACAGACGAAACGGCCAGTAAGAGGAGACAAATAAACAGAAACAAACTTGTTAGGTTTGAAATCCATACCTAATGACAAAATGATATTAGCAGGAGTCAACAAATCAGAAACCTGAGTTTTAGTAGTATCGGTGTACTCATAACCAGGAGTCAACTGAGTCTTAAAGTCAAACAAAGCAGAGTAATACAAACTCTTAAACTTGTTAGACTGCAAACCATATTTAGAGAACAGTTCAAAACGGTCGGTAGTTTTACGATAGTTGTTGAAGAACGGAGCATTATCAAAATCATCTGAGAACATACCACCATATTCGAAGAACAAGTTGTTGTTCCAAACATGTCTGTTCTTTTTGTAATTAGCATTCAAATCAATGATAGTGTTATAACTGATATTGTTGGTACCACCAGCAGACCAGTTCTTGTTGAAACCAGCATGACTGAAATTTACAGAGAAGTTGCAAGGGAACTTCCAATGTACAGAATCGGCATCAGCCTCAGTTGTAGCAGAAGTAACCTTTTCAGCCTTTCCGGCTTCTGAAATTGCAGTGTTACGCAAATCGTCGGCGAAAGCAGAAACTGCAGACGCAGAGAGCAAAGAAATAAATAGTAAATGTTTCATCATATTGAAGATAGTACTAATTTTTTTGCAAAATTACCACAAAAACGCCGACAAAACAACAAAACACCACGAACATCGCAGAAGAGCCACTGAAATTTGTTATTTTTGCATAAAACAAATACATAAAAGAATGGCACCAAGAAAAAAGAACCTGCCACTACTTGAAGCGGTGGAAATAACCGCCATTGCCGGTGAAGGTAAATCGTTGGCAAAAATAGACAACATGGTAGTGTTCACCCAATACGCCGTACCAGGCGATATAGTTGACCTACAAATCACAAAGAAAAAGAACAGTTATATGGAAGGACGCGTTGTCCGTTTCGTGAAGTATTCCGACAGACGCGCCACCCCATTCTGCAGCCACTATGGTGTTTGCGGCGGTTGCAAATGGCAGATTCTACCATACGAAGACCAGATTAAACAGAAACAGCAGCAGGTGGAAGACTGCCTTACCCGTATTGGAAAAGTTGCACTCCCTGCCATTTCTCCAATTTTGGGTTCTGCAAAAACTATGTACTACCGCAACAAGTTGGAGTTCTCGTTCTCAAACAAACGCTGGCTGACACAAGAACAAATTAGCAGCGGCGAAAGTTTCGACGACATGAACGCCCTTGGTTTCCATATTCCAGGCAAGTTCGACAAAGTGCTCGACATTGACCACTGCTACCTCCAAACCGAACTTTCGGACCAGATCCGCTTGGAGATAAAGAAATATGGTGTAGAACACCACCTCGACTTTTATGATTTCAGAGAACAGAGCGGTTTCTTGAGAAACATCATCATCCGCACCACCCAAAAGGGCAACGTGATGTTGATTGTTGTCTTCTTCCGTGAAGACAAGGAGGCAAGAGAAGCGTTACTGAACCATTTGGTAAAGACCTTCCCTCAAATCAGTTCGCTCATCTACTACATCAACAGTAAATGTAACGACACCCTTACCGACCAAGAGCCACACCTCTTCCATGGCGAGGACTACATTGAGGAAGAAATGGAAGACCTCCATTTCAAGATTGGTCCGAAGTCGTTCTACCAAACCAACACCACACAGGCATACGAACTTTACAAAGTAGCCCGCAACCTTGCCAACCTAACTGGCAACGAGTTGGTTTACGACCTTTACACAGGAACCGGCACCATTGCCTGCTTCGTTGCGAAACAAGCAAAACAGGTTATTGGTATTGAATACGTGCCCGAAGCGATTGAAGACGCAAAAATCAACGCAAAGAACAATGCGCTCGACAACACCCTCTTCTACGCTGGCGATATGAAGGACATCTTGACAGACGAATTTATTAAGCGCCACGGCCGTCCAGACGTCATCATTACCGACCCACCACGCGACGGTATGCACCAAGACGTTGTTAACGTGATTTTAAACGCAGAGCCAAAGCGCATCGTCTATGTCAGCTGCAACCCAGCCACACAAGCGCGCGACTTGAACCTCTTAGACGCCAAGTACGCAGTCAAGGCCGTTCAGCCAGTAGATATGTTCCCTCACACCCACCATGTAGAGAACGTTGTTCTTCTTGAAAAGAAAAACTAATGACAACCGCTCGCGACATAGCAAAGAAGTTAGAGGCTTATGCCCCACTCCGCTACCAGGAAAGTTACGACAACAGCGGCTTGCTTATTGGCGACCCTGAAGCGACCGTAACGGGAGTCTTATTGAGCATAGACTGCACAGAGGACGTTTTAAAGGAAGCGAAAGAAAAAGGATGCAACATGGTTGTAGCCCATCATCCGCTTATATTTAAAGGTTTAAAACGTTTAACAGGCAGTAACTATGTTCAGCGTTGCGTGGCCTATGCCATTAAAAACGACATAGCACTTTACGCCTGCCACACCAACATGGACAAAGTGCCGAACGGGGTAAGCTTTAAACTTGCAGAAAAGTTGGGACTTAAAAACATCCGTCCGCTCGCATCAGAAGAAGAGGCTGTATACAAACTGGTCACATTTGTGCCAAGCAGCCACACTGAGGCCGTGGCAGACGCACTATTTGCCGCAGGCGCAGGCTGTATTGGCGAATATGACGAATGCAGTTACCGCAGTAGCGGAAACGGCACTTTCAAAGCAAATGAGGGTTGCAACCCATTTTGTGGCAATGTGGGCGAAAGACACACTGAACCCGAAGACCGCCTTGAAGTAATAGTGAAAGCATGCGACAAGGCAAGAGCCATTAAAGCCTTGCTTGGCGCACACCCATATGAAACCCCAGCCTTCGACCTATTCGAAGACAAAATCGGTTACAAACCAGTTGGGCTGGGATGTATAGGCGATTTAGAACAGCCAGAAGACGAGACAGCATTCCTTACCAGAGTTAAAGAACTAATTGGTATTGGCTGCATTCGCCACACCCCACTTAAGAACAAACCGATCCACAAAGTAGCTCTTTGCGGAGGCGCCGGACACGAGTTTTTAAGTTTGGCAGAAGCAAACGGGGCCGACATCTACCTGACATCGGACATCAAATACCACGAATTCTTTGATGCAGAAAACAATACCGTGTTGGCAGATATAGGCCATTTTGAAAGTGAGCAGTTTACAAAAGAGATTTTTTATGATGTGATTTACGAAAAAAATAGTAATTTTGTAATTCATAAATCAGAAATTAAAACAAATCCGATAAAATACTTATAAAGTATGGCAGAGAAAAAGGAGAAAGAGATTTCCGTAGAAGCCAAACTAAGAGCTTTGTTTGACCTCCAATTGGTCAAGTCTGAAATCGACAAAATCAAGACACTTCGTGGCGAACTTCCTCTTGAGGTTCAGGACTTAGAAGATGAGATTGAAGGTTTGCGTACCCGTGTAAGCAATTTGGAAAGCGAAATTGCAGAAACCAACGGTAACATTGAAAAGCGCAAGATTGAAATTGAAGAAAACAAGGCCGCTATCAGCAAATACACCGAGCAGCAGAACAATGTAAAGAACAACCGCGAATACGAGAACTTGTCAAAAGAAATCGAGTACCAGCAGTTGAACATCCAATTGTGCGAAAAGAAGATAAAGGAATTCCAGAACAACGTTAAGGAAAGACGTGAAGATTTGGAAAAGGCTAACGACCTTATCAAGGGCCGTAGCATTGACCTCGACCAGAAGAAGCAGGAATTGGAAGCCATCGTTTCTGAAACCAAGCAGCAGGAAGACAAACTCCGTGAAGAAGCAAAGAATCACGAAGCCTTGATCGAACCACGTTACTTGACCGCTTTCGACAAGATTAGAAAGAACGCTCGCAACGGTTTGGCAGTTGTTCGTGTTGTACGTAACGCATGTGGCGGTTGCTTCAACCAGATTCCACCTCAGCGCCGTATCGATATCGCACAGCGTAACAAGATCATCGTTTGTGAATACTGTGGCCGTATTATGGTTGACTTGGCTCTTGGTAACGAAGAAGTAAAGAAGACCGGTTATGGCATCTCTGTTGCTGACGAAGCAGAATCAGCAGCACCAGTAAAGAAAGGTAAGAAATCAGCTGCAAAGGACTAAATAAATCCTAAGCTGACAAAAATAATAAAGGGAGCATTCGAAAGAGTGCTCCCTTATTTTATGATATAATACGAACTATGCCACCCTTGTTAAAATGAACAAAAGCAATACAGCCCCAATAAAATAGGTAACAATATTTACCTTTAAAAGAATACACGCATCTACTTATCTGCATTGTTTAGTAATGCGGTAAGTGGTCTTTTCGGTATTAGATCTTCCCTACAACTGAATGGAGGCTGGTGGTTAGTGGTTTGGTTCCCGTGGGTGAGTGGTCATGAGGTAAATGTTTGAGATAAGGCAGAATTTGCCTATTTCTTAGTTTATTATTTCATAGCCTTCTTTTTATCCGTCTTAATTGAATTGGCTGTTAATTGCGCCTTGTTGCGTAAGCGTTATGTCTTATCTGAAATTTTCAAGGCTCTTGTTCGAACGTGCTAAAAATCGAGACATAAGTACCGCCTCGCATAGAATAACGAACATCATAAACAACCACCCTTGCGGCAGAAAGGCATAAATACCAAAAGAAACATTTAACAACATAAGAATAAGGGCAATATTAATGTTTTACATAGCCCAGGAGAGTCTGACAATCACAAATAGTATAAAATACCATTTTAAACAAAGAAAGTCCGTAGGGAGGAATTATATAAGTCATATAAAAAATACTTAATGTACAATACCTACATACTGACAATAAAAAGAAAAGTCCCCCGTTCCACGTTAGTGAAACAGGGGACTTGAAAAAGGCAGCTGCCTACTCTACCACAGTGCGCAGTACCATCGGC
>JAKSKS010000112.1 GCA_024401615.1 Paludibacteraceae bacterium | reverse complement strand
AAATTGCACGCATGCCATAATATGAGAAACGTTCCCACATTTCGGTCATGAACAATAGATATAAACCTTTTGGATGAGTCACTTTTTCTGAATTTGCGGCAACAGAAAACGAAAACGCCAAGACTGGATGTTGCCACTCCAATCAAGGCGTTATGATTAATAGTCCTATTAATTCTCTAAATAAACCTTAATGTACCCCAACTTGATTTTGCACTCCACATAAACAGGCACGTGGCGCTCGTCGTTAGTTACCCAAACATAGACGGGCTGTTTAGGGTCGAAAATAGAATAAGGAATAGAGTTTGACTTACACTTCAAACAATTATAAGTCTTACCAGAGCGTGTTTTAATGTTTTCAGTGCCCAACACCTCGCCAGTGATGGTGCTCATCTGTTCAGTAAAGAACACATTGAAAGGGATCGGCTCGCCATAACTGAACTTTGAATAATCGACGTTTCGGGCCGCATAAACAGCATTCAACAAATCGTAAGAGCAGTCAGGATGGTCAACTTCCTTGGTAACCATAGAAGAAACTGAATCGCCCCAAGTCTGGTACTTCAACTTATTATTAAGGTAAGTTATTTTCTCGTGCTTCAACTTCTTATCTTCATATGTTGTAGAAGCGAAAGAAATTGGCTTCATGTTGTGTCGGTTCATATAGGCCTCGATAGAAGTGTTGAGGTCGTAAATCCAACGCCACTTCGGCATGGTGTAGGCGTTTACCGCATAGTGGAAATAGTTGCCCACCTGTTCTGCCTTAAAGATGGCCTCGCCACCCTTCACCCAAATTGCACCCCAGTTAAAATAAGCGGCATATTTTAGTGTTTCACCTTCTGCCGGAACGACCTTATTCTCAGTAGAACATTGAGCAGAGGCCCCAACGAAAGAAAGGAGGGTAACTGCAAGAAATGTAAAGAACTTACGCATATATCAACAATTATTTTCTGTTATCTTAATAGTAATTATTATTCATCGCCAATCGGCGAACTTCTTCAAACCATGAACATACGACTGCCAAACCAAACTATGAGGGTAAACCTCTGGCACAGATTGCTGTTTGGTTAGTTCCATATTCAAAATTCGTGCCTTCTTCATCGACGGACGCATCTGCCAGAACTGCCAGCGCGCTTTGAGCACCGCAGTAAAGTTGGCTGTATCGAGTTTTGCCAAGAACACGAAAGCCGCCAGATAGTCCATAAAGAAACGGACAAACATCACCTTAAACAAACGTGGTTCGTTCTTATAAATCATTAGAAGATTGTTGCGGAAATTGAGGAAGGTTTTACGCGGATTATTCATGGCCAACGTTCCTCCTCCAACATGGTAAACAACGCTTTGAGGCACACAAGCCAAGCGATAGCCACGCGAGCGCAAACGCCAGCAAAGGTCAATTTCCTCTTGGTGCGCAAAGAAAGAAGCGTCAAGGCCTCCATTATCGAATCATAAGCGCAGCACCTGTTGCCCAGAACACGTCGGTCACCGTATCGTACTGTCCGTTGTCCTGCTCTACTTCCGCGAAAATTCGTCCGCGGCAGAAAGGATATGCCCACTTGTCGATAAAGCCACCAGAAGCGCCAGCATGCTCGAAGCACCGGCGGTTGTGGAACGCACGTATTTTAGGTTGGCAGCCTGCCACATCTGGGTTCGCATCGAGATAGTCTACCATCGTCTGCAAATAACCCGGTGTGGTTTCCACATCAGAGTTCAGCAAGAGCACATATTCGGCATCGACCATGGCCAAGGCCCGGTTGTAGCCTTCGGCAAAGCCATAATTCTTATCGAGAGGCAGTTGTTTTACTTGCGGATAGTTGTTGGAAAGGAAAGCCAACGAGTCGTCGGTAGAACCGTTATCGGCAACAATGACCTCCGCGTCAGCCGAGATAGAGTCCCGACAAACGGCAGGAAGGAAGTCCTCGAGGAACTTGCGCCCATTCCAATTCAATATGACAACAGCAGTTTTCATGCTTTCTTATCTTCAGCAGTTTTAGCCTGTTTAGCCGCTTCTTTAGCCGCATCTTCACGAATAATCTGCTGGTGGTCGTACTTCCAGCGGCGGTGAGTCCAGAACCAGATAGCAGGAGCGCGGCGGATAGACTGTTCCAGCAAATTCGCGTAACGCTTTGTCACTTCGCCGTCTGGTTCCAAAGAAGCATCAGCGGTAATATCGACAAAACGACATATATAATAGCCGCGTTTTTCGCGACGGAAATCCAAATAAATGACAGCCGACTTCGTCACCTTTGCCAAACGTTCAGGTCCCTGCAAGAATGCAGTATCGTGATTCAAAAAGTCGGTCCAGAAATGGAGGTTGCTACGAGAAGGAGTTTGATCGGCCAGCAAGCCGATACCAAAAATCTTACCGTCGCGATGAAGGCGTGACAATGGGAAGAGCGCCTTATCTTTAGGAATGACCATAGTGCCAAAGCGCTGGCGGCCCTTGAGTAGGAACTCATCGATGTACTTATTCTTCACATGGCGGTAGAGTTCAGCCCCCACAATGTCGGGGAAATAGTTCAAATAGATATTAGGCACCCACTCCCAAGCGCCAGTGTGGGCCATATCTAAATAAACAGACTTACCCTGTTCAATATAAGAGCGCATTAAATCCATATTCTCGTACTTCATACGTTCGTTAAGGTCATCTACCGTCATACGGAAAGCCTTAACGCTTTCGAGAATAATGTCGCAAAACCATTTATACGATTCTTTTTCGATAGCCTTTCGCTCCTCCTCTCCCTTTTCGGGGAATGCAGACTTCAAGTTACTGTAAACCACTTTGCGGCGATAACCGACCACATAGTAGCAGAGGAAATAGAACACGTTAGACAACCAGTAAAGCATGCGGAAAGGCAAAAGCGATACCAGTTGAACGAACAAGTAGAAAAAGAAATAGGCTATTCTATCTAAAATGTCTTTCATCATAACGTCTGGTTAATTTGTTCAATATAGTCAAGCAATTCATCGCGACCAGTCACGCGTTCAGAAGAAGTCACGAAAATAGGAGGAAGTTCTTCCCACTGTTCGAGCAGCACTTGCTTGTAGGCCTCTATATTTTCCTTCACACGCATAGGGCCTAATTTGTCTGACTTAGTGAAAACGATTGAAAAAGGCACACCATTCTCGCCCAAGAACTCCATAAATTCCAAGTCCACCTTCTGCGCTTCGTGTCGGCAGTCGATGAGCAAGAAAAGGTTGGTAAGTTGTTCGCGCTGTAGAATATAACCCTTAATCATAGGTTCGAGTTTGGCACGCACCTCTTTAGGGACAGAAGCGAAGCCATAACCAGGCAAGTCGACCAAATGCCACTGATCGTTCACAATAAAGTGGTTGATAAGGAGGGTTTTACCGGGTTTTGAGGAAGTCATAGCCAACTTCTTGTTGTTGACCAACATGTTGATAAGGGAAGACTTACCCACGTTGGAACGCCCAATAAAAGCGTATTCGGGGAGGTTAGAGTCGGGACACTGGCCGACAGTAGCACTACTCTTAACAAAAAGGGCTGACTTGATATCCATAATACAAATGTTTTAATTTACAAAGGTAGGAAATAATTTACTTTTTATCGTGCAAAATGTGGAAAACCAATTCAGTAAGGATTTCGCCTTCGGAAGCAGACGAGTTTTCGATACCCTTAGCAGCCGCATCGGCACGACGAATTTCAGAAATGATGCGCATGGTTTGCCAGCCGTTGTAATTCTGGGCAGCCACGGCATAATCTCGCGCCGCATAGGGCGAAATACCCAATTCACGCGCCACATTGCCGTCGCTCTTGTCCTTGATGTAGTAATACACCATAAGGTTTGAAAAAGTGTTGAACAACAACGACAACATTGGAATGATAGGATTCTGTTTCGTATTGGCAGCAAAATTCTTTACGATTTTATTCGCGCGGAGAATATCGCGGCGAAGCAAGGCGTCTTTCAGTTCAAACACATTGTACTGCTTGCTGATACCAACATATTGGTTCACCATTTCGGAAGTAATAACCTGCGTTCCTTTCGGCACAGATATCAGCAGTTTGTTTGACTCGTTGACAATACGGTGCAAATCGGCACCAATGTTATCAGCCATCAGCTGTACTGCCTTGGGTTCGATATCTTGGCTGCGCTCGCGGAAATAGTTGGTGATAAAAGTAGGCACCATATTGTCGCGCAAAGGTTTAGACTCGAACAGCACACCACCCTTTTTCTCGATATCGGTAATATACTTCTTTCGGCCATCGGCCTTCTTCATATAGGCAAAGCAAAGTATGGTGGTTGGTTGAGGATGCTCGAGGTAATGCACCAAATTGTCGAGGTCGCGTAGGTTCTGCGCTTCTTTCACCACCACCACCCTATATTGGGCGCCCATGGGGAAACCCTTGGCCAGACTGATAACCGATGCCGTTGTTGTGTCAGAACCATAAACGACATCCTCATTAAAACCTTGTTGGTCTTCGGGAAGGATATTATGTTCAATGTAATCACGGATGACATCGATGTAATAAGGTTCCTCGCCCATCAAGAAATAGACAGGTTTGTAAATGCCGTCCTTAAGGTCGGCAAGGATAGTACGGAAATCAGACGTTTCTTTGGCCATACGCGAAAAGTGAGTAGTTACACAAAAATACGAAATTAGGCAATAAGAAAAAAATCAACACCTTCCACACTACACTATAAGAAGCAGGTTAGTCGTTAGGGTTTTATGGCACCAACTTGTCATGAATGGCAAGGTCGAAGAGCAGTTCATTCAGTTTTTTTGTATTCGAAACGCTTAACCCTCATTATTTTCTAATCGGCCACTATTTTCCAATTCACGTCGCAATTCTTCTTCCGTTGGCAAGTATGGAAGATATTTACTCGCAAAAATCTGTTTAGAGCCTTCCAATACCGAGTATTTTACTACAGTTTCATCTTTGTCGGCACACATTAGAATACCAATAGTCGGATTGTCATCTGGGCCCTTTTTCAAATCGTCGAACATACGGATGTACATATCCATCTGGCCAACATCTTGATGTGTCAATTTAGCCGCTTTGAGGTCGATAAGCACAAAGCACTTCAATATATAGTTGTAAAAAACGAGGTCGATGTAAAAATGGCTCGTCTCAGTACTAATGCGGTACTGACGTTTGATAAACGAAAAGCCTTTGCCCAACTCCAACAGAAAGTCTTGCATCTTGGCTACCAAGACATTCTCCAAGTCTTTTTCTTTATAGTCGGGATAGGCAGGAAGACCTACAAATTCCAACACATAGGGATCCTTCACAAACTGATGTACGTCAATATCTGCAGCATTTCCATCTTTTTTGGCAATGTTTCCACTCTCCAACTGCCTTTGATAGTAAAAAGAATTGATATTGCGCTCTAATTGCCGTACACTCCACTGCTCGCGTGCGGCCTCACGAAGATACCATTCGCGCGCGTTAGCATCTTGAACCCTCATAATCAACCTGTTGTGGCTCCACGGTAATTTGATACACAATGTGTAGCAAATCTTAGAATCGGGATAAGTATGATAAAACAGCCTCATATTCCTAAGATTTGCATATGAAAATCCACTACCAAACTCAGCAGATAAGACTTTAGAAAGGTTCTCAAGCAAATGCTCACCATAAGCAGCCCTATCTTGCCCTTTCTGCTCTTCTTCCACTATGCGTTTGCCTATAAGCCAATAAGCAGCCGTCATAGCCGTATTGGTATTGCGTACGACAATCAGCCTGGCCTCCTTCAGAATTGATCGTACATCTGAAGCCAAGTCGCCAGATACAGGCAAGTTTGAAAGTTTGTCAATCTCGTTCGTATTCATATTTTATCCCTCAATACCCTTAAAAAAGTTCATTCTCGGCCACTGCAGGATGTGGACAACGCGGCCTAAAAAAAAGAAAAGCACTATACGGAATGCCTAACACAAAATAAATATCAAAAATACGAAATTAGGCAATAAGAAAAAAATCAACGCCTTCCGCACTACTCTATAAGAAGCAGGTTGTTAAAGAATAGGGAACTACAAAAGGCTATATTAGACCAAAATTATGTAAATTTGTAATCGCTAATTTAGTTGAAATGGACGCTTTAAATTTGCCAAAATATCCGTTCCGGACAAAAGATGAAGACGGCAAGACCTACATACTTGACGAACAACGCAAAAAGTATGTGCGGCTGACGCCTGAAGAATGGGTACGCCAACACATGGTGAAATACCTCATTGGCAGCAAAAAGTATCCGAGCCAACTAATAGTTAACGAAGGCATCGTGGAACTGAACGGCATGAGCAAAAGGTTCGACACCGTCATTCACGACCGGCAGGGAAAGCCGCAACTGATAGCCGAATACAAGGCTCCCAGCGTGAAGATTACCCAAAAGACCTTCGACCAGATAGCCAGTTACAACTTCAAGTTACACGTCGACTATCTGTTGGTGAGCAACGGGCTTAACCATTACTGCTGCAAGGTGAACTGGGAAACGAACCAATATACATTCTTACAAGACATACCCGAATGCTTTTTCTGAAAGCAAACTAACATAGCAAACAAAAAAGAAAAATAATATGAGCGAAGAACAAGAAAAAGTTGTGGAAATAGCACAACCAGAAGAATCAAAGAAAGAAGAACCTAAGAAGGTTGAGGTTAAAGAAGAGAAGAAAGGTGGCCACGGGCTACTAAAATTCGGTTGTTTCATCTTCTTCGTGCTTGCGCTTGTGGCTGCAGGCTTCGGTTACTTCCGCTACTACTACGTGGTGGCCGACGGTGTGAAAGCCGGCAATTTGAACTACATAACCCGCAAAGGATACGTATTCAAAACATATGAAGGCTGCCTTATTATGGAGGGCTTTAAGAAAAGCGCCACCCAGGGTACCGTTCAAAACAACGAGCTCAACTTCTCGGTGGAAGACGAGCGACTTTTCAAGATTATGGAACTGCTAACCAACCAACAGTTGCAGTTGCACTACAACGAATTCAACAACAGTTTGCCTTGGCGTGGTTACAGCGAGAAGGTTGTAGACAGCATTATCTCTATCAACAACATTCCGTTCAACGAATTTATGGCAAAATACCAACAGAACGGCAACATCGTCCCACAACAGATGAATAATCAGACCAACACTGTTGGTACAACCAACAACGACCAACAAGTTGTTACAATGGAAGAGGCCGTAAGACAACTGCAGCAGGCACAAGAGCAACTTAACCGCGCACAAGAGCAGTTGCAGCGTTTGCAACAGCAGCAAAACGGCGGCAACAATATGAACAACAACGCACCAGCAAATGGTCAGCGCCGCTACCAGAGTCCTAGCAACTCAGGCAGTAACTATAACACCAATAACCGCACAGACGACGGCAACGTCTTCAACAAGTAAATACTAAGTGGAAAGACTAACCTCGGCTCTTTTAGAAGACGCTGTTGACCAAATATCGCGCATGCCGGGTATTGGCAAGAAAAGCGCATTGCGCATAATGCTGCACTTGCTGAAACAACCCAATGCCGATGTGGAGCGGTTGGGTAACAGCATAATCAACGCCCGGAACAATATTGGCTACTGCAAGGTGTGCCACAACATTAGCGACACCGAAACCTGCGCCATCTGTGCCAATCCAAGACGCGACGGGAGCATTCTTTGCGTGGTGGAGAATATTCAAGACGTGATGAGTGTGGAAAACACCCAACAGTTTGCCGGACTTTACCACGTGCTTGGCGGTATAATTTCGCCAATGGACGGCATTGGTCCTAACGACTTGAATATTGAAAGTCTGGTGGAACGAGTAAAGGCCGGAGGGATTAATGAGGTAATACTTGCCCTGAGCGCCACAATTGAAGGCGACACCACCAGTTTCTACATTTACCGGAAACTGGCCGACACCGGCGTAAAGGTCACCTCGCTCGCCCGCGGTGTGGCAGTTGGCGACAGCCTGCAATATGCCGATGAGGTCACACTTGGCAGTTCGATTCTTAACCGCGTTCCCTTTTCAGGGAAATAAGTTAAAAGGAAACAATCTAATACCCAATCACTGAACAAACCAGACACAAACGAAAAACACAAACAAGAAATGGAAGAGAACCAATTTACAAACAACGTAAAAAAACTAAAACGCATACATCTAATTATAAGTATATCGCTAGCGTTGGCAACCTTGTGCTTTCTATGCGCGCCAATTTCAAATGTATGGGCCGAAAGTGGGACACCCTACGAACTTAAAAGCCTATTGATGGTATTCGCCATAGGCAACATACCACTAATCTACTGGCTCTACGAGAAGAACGTGATAGAAAAAGAGCAAAGTAAAGAAGAGAAACAGGCCAACTTCTTTAAATGGAGTTCTATACGCCTTTACGTTTGGACCATCAACGTATTGCTATGCCTGCTTATGTTCCATTTCGACAGTGAGGGTTTGACTACAAAAATCAACTCATCGTTCTACCTCACCATCTTCTGTCTGGCAGTAGCAGTAGCATTAGGCAGGATTAGAGAAAGCGACCTTGAGGCAAAGAAGTGAAATTTGAGTTAGCATCTCAAAAAAGAGATAAGAGGATGTACCATAATTATGCGAGCATCCGACTTGTTGGGTTCACAACAATTTAGATATTTACCGATAAATCAGAAATCCCCAAGTTTGAGAGTACTTTCAAACTTGGGGATTTTTTATTGATAACTTGATTTATCTTTATTGAGAAATGAAGGTGTCAATCAACATCGTCGTCATAAACGCAGATGACTTCCCTCAAGTCCTCATTTTCGAAACTAATAGTGCCATCAACTTCAACC
>JAKSKS010000111.1 GCA_024401615.1 Paludibacteraceae bacterium | reverse complement strand
TAGAGGTTTTCCACAAACTGGCAAATTATTTTACCAAATATTTTCAAAATATTTTTCTAAATACTGATTATCAGCATGCTAAAAATATTATTACAGCATACCCTTCTTTTACAAATCAGAGCGATTAATAACAGCGAATACAAAGGAACTAATATTATATATAAGAATTCCATGGCAGGCCAAGCCGCATTATAAATTTCTATATATAAAGCGGAGCATAATCATTCATAATGAGTACGAACGCAAAGAACTGGCAACTTTTTGAACCCGCAATTCACCCAAACACGGCCCTTGAACAATTTCAAAACAAAATTTGATCATTTCCAGAAAAAAAACAATAAAAATCACATTTCACCACCCTATTAAATATGCAATAAATATACATTTTTAATTATAAGCAAACGATCAACAAACTATCAAAATAAAATATCATTTTGTCTAAAATAGCATAAATTCAATAAACATATTACAAAATATAGGCAATTTTACCGCAATAAGTCAACAAAATATCAAATTTTACAATCTTTTGATATTTATACAATATACAATTATACAGTTTTCAGCAAAGTCAAAATTGAATAAATTATCTAATTTTTTACAAGAAAATTGCATAAAAGTATTGCAGAATTAAAATATATACTTAACTTTGCATCGTCAAGGAACAAGAAAGGAACTTAATTCAATCCTCCAAGACAAAATGTTTAACTATTAAAATTTAAAGCTTATGGTACTTTTTGGAATTCTCTGCTCACTCTTCGTTCTCAACATTGCTTGCAACTTTGAATTAAAATAATCATCTAAAGAGAACTAGTTATGTCACGTTATTAAGAAACGGGCACTTTTCAGAAAGTTGTCCGTTTTTTTTGTGTCTATTTGATCCATACCTTACCAACTCAACAATAGGGCTCCCAATAGAGAATTCCAAAACAACCATAAAAGGGGAAAAAATAAGTCCGCCTCCTTACCCAGGGGCGGACGTTCTATTTGTAGTTACAACTCAACTATACAATATAAAAAAAATCATTAAAATTACTAGGTAGTTAATAAGTAGTTAAGTGAGTTCAAGAAAAGCGATAAACGAAATTTGTTATTTTTTCTGTGGTAAAAATACAATGTTTATACTAAAACAACAAAATTTCCGTTTATGCTACACAACATATTTATCATAATAATTGTTTCATCGTGCATCTACATCCGTTTTCTAAAGGTCTCTATTATTAGCATAACAGAAACAATCTCAACAAGTTGACATAACATCCACGAATAAGCGGCACCATCAACACCCGTATTAGGTATCAACATCCAACAGAAAAAAATATTTGATACAAACACTAAAAAACCTACAATTGGTGCAAACTTTTGCAATTGCATACCAAACAATCCCTGCACAGTAAGTGCCGATGCTATTGTATAAAGTAATGGTAGTGGAGCCAAAAGGCACAAAAGCGATACTGATTGAGAGAACTTTTCTCCCAACATAAGGTCAACTGCCATTGGAGACAGAAAGTAAACTGCAACGCTTGCAATCGCAGAAACCAAAGCAATCAACCCGAGGCAACGAATCATAAAATAGTAACCCGCTTTTTTATCTTCATCGAACTTCTTACTCATGCGTGGAAACAATGCAATAAGGAAAGGCTGGCTAACCACCATAAGTATCGCATTCATTATTTTTTGCGCTCCCGAATAGATGCCCACATCGTAATCCGTCAACAGATTTCCAACAAACGAAACCCCAACGAACACATTGCAATTAACTAAAAAAGTATTCAGGAATATAGGGAAACCCTTTCTAACTGAGGGACTTTGTAAAAGTCTATATGGGACCTGGAATTTAATGCCAAACTTTCTGATAACATAAAAGAAAGCCACAAACCCAACCACTACGTTCGAGAGAGACAATGCCAACAAATAGAAAAGCACATGTTCTGGCGACTTAACGAACACAAAAACAAGTACAGCGCCAATAATGCGGACAAAAAATGTGAACAAACTCATTTTGGCAATCTGTTCCACCCCTTGTAAAAACCAAGAAGGAAACACAACACAGCCAACATTTAACAATGCCGCAGCAAATACCAAAGTAGAGTTATGCTGGTCGTCGCAAAAGAAAAACAGAACTGCAAAAGAGAAAATTAACAGTAAAAACTTGAAAGCGACAACCTCCCAAAATGTTTTTTGAAGTTTTTCGGGATTGTCTCTATTGATAGATACCTCCTGTGTAGCAGAAAATTCGAAACCAAAATGAACCAGCAAAGTACCATAACTGGCTAAATTTTGGGCAAAACTTGCCGTCCCAAAAAGTTCAGGTCCAAGCACACGCGTCACATACGGAATAACCAATAGTGGTACCGCATAATTGGCCAATTGAACAAATCCTTGCGAGAATATATTCTGGATCAATTTATTTTTTAGCAGTGCACTCGGATTCATACCCTCATTTTTGAAGTTTTCCCATTACCTTCATCTGGCAATTCTTACAATCGAACAGCAAACGAAGGCGGTTATTATTCGGATCCACCAAAAACAACTGGTTAGGCAAAGATTTCCCTCCTTCTGTCTTTGTGCACGCGCCCAAACTATAACGGATGCAGTGCTTACACAACATCAGTTCAACCTCACCCTTTTCCTTACCACTTTCGTAAGCGGGCGCTACCGAGTTCACACCATGCTGATGGTAAAATTCTACAGCCTTTTTATTATAGGCGTTGGCCCTATAGTCGAGTTCCGAGGCAACGTAACTATTGCTCGTCTTAGGGAAAACGACATCATCGTGCTTACGTTGTTTTTCTCGTTCTTCTGTCAACAAATCAACCAACTGGCGTCGCCAATCAGCAAGAACGGAAGATGGTACAAAACAGGCATTCTCCATCAGCAACTGTACATCTTCAACCACAAAAGCCGTATTACCAGTTTTCGAGAGTTGCTGTTTAATGGTATTGGCAGCCATATCTGCATTTTTCGCTTCTTGAAATTCATAGGAAACAGGAAGCGAGGCCACTACTCCATCCTCATCTTTTGCATCTAACTTAAAGCCATCAGATGTTTGAGAAACATTTATACGTACGCTAATTTTACGCTCAGAACTGGGTTTTGACAAAGTTTTTTCGAAAGCCGCATCTAAATTACGGCGTAAAACAGTGCCAACCTTTAGTTTTGGCATTGATAGTGGATAGACACGCATTCCCTCCACTTTGTTGGCTTTAAACCCTTCGAATTGTCCGGCATTATTTATAAAGCACAAGCCATCGCCATTGTTCATAGCCTTTTGGGTATCCACCTCAAAATAGTTTTTTCCTACAGCCACAACCTTGCCCAAAGCCTCGCCCTGAGACTTGGGTGTATCGAATGACGCAACATTCTTATTACGACCGTGGAAGAAATAATCGGTAAATCCTCTATTGAAGCTTTTTTCCAAGTCAGGCACAAAAGTATACTTACTGCGCCCAGAACTTGAACGCTGGAAAGGGTTGTCAGAACCCAATATATTATCAAGCGCCAAACGATAATATGCTATTACGTTTTTCACATATTCAGCATCTTTTAGTCTGCCTTCTATTTTTAAAGAAGAAACACCCGCACCGATTAATTCCGACAACGATTTAGAAAGATTCATATCTCTTAACGACAAGAGGTGTTTACCTTCCACGAAGCAATGTCCGTCGGCATCGGTCAACTTGTAAGGAAGTCTGCACAATTGCGCGCAAGTTCCACGGTTTGCGCTGCGACCAGTAAGTGCGCAACTCATATAGCACTGTCCACTGTAACTAACACACAAGGCGCCATGAACAAAGGCTTCCAAACGAACCGTTGTTGCGTTGGCAATTGCCTTAATGTCCTGTAACGACGACTCGCGAGCAATAACCACTTGTTGGAAACCCGCATCTTGCAAAAATTTCGCCTTATCGGGGGTCCGTGTATCCATTTGGGTGCTGGCATGCAGGGCTATAGGTGGCAAGTTTAACTGGGTCAAACCAAAATCTTGCACAATCAATCCATCGACACCGGCCTCATATAACTGCCAAACCAATTTTTCAGCCTCCGCTAATTCGGCATCGGTAAGGATAGTATTTAAAGTAACATACACTTTGGCATAATAGGTATGTGCCACACGGCACAAGTCCTCAATATCAGTCAACGAGTTCCCGGCAGCGGCACGGGCGCCAAACATAGGTCCACCTATATACACGGCATCGGCACCATGCCATATAGCCTCCTTTCCAACCTCAGCGTTGCGGGCTGGAGCCAAAAGTTCTATTTTGTTACGAGCATCCATAAATATGCAACAAAGATAAAGGTTTAAACAAGTTCCACCAAAAAAACTAAAGGGACGTTTCACAACGTCCCTTTAGTCCATTTAACCTAAACCTTAACTATGAAAAATCTATCTGTTTTGTTTGCACTACAAAAATGCATAACTTTTTACATTCAACCAAACATTTCCCCTAAAAAATTGACCAAAATCAAGAAAATTTACAAAATACACCACTTTTGTTCTCAAAAAAAACAATTTAAGACCTTTTACTAGAATGGGCGAATGGTAAAACGGGACCAAAAAGCATCTTGCTGATAGGCAGAAACCGATCTTTTAGGAACAAAAAGTGAAACTTTTGCTTGTGGAGTTGCTAAAGACGTAACAATAGGCGGAACATCGGAACTGCAACTAATGCATACCAAACGGCATTCGGCAAAAGGCCAAGAGACAAAAGTGACAGAGCGTGGAATAATCAACGCCGAGGTTCGTCCTTCGGGACAGCAGATTAATGTGGTTTGCACCTTATTATATAGCACCCCATCAACACTCAGCATGTTAGGATTGTTTTCATCAACCATAATTTCCTCCAAACTAGAACATCCTTCGAAGACTGATGCGTCTAATTCATTCACTTTATAAGGGATATAGAATTTTTTCAGCAGACCGCAATTACTAAAGGCATATTTGCCAACAAACCCCATACTGTTTGGCAAGTGCACTTCAGAAAGTTGAGAACAACCGGAGAAGGCTTTATCGCCGATATACGCCACACCTTCTGGAAGAAACAGATGGTTGAGACGCGAACAATTCTCGAACGCAGACTTTCCAATGTAGGTCACTCCTGGTTCAAAAGCGACAGACTCTAAATTAGAGCAACCGCGGAAGGCGTTGTTCGCAACAGTTGTCACCTTATAAACAACACCGCGTATAGAAACACTATTTGGAATTGAGAGTCGGAATAAAGTGTAATCGTTTTTTATTTGTTGTTCAATTTTTAAAGTCGTTCCACTAATTTCAACCTCCTTATTCGTGTTGTCAAGTATGGTATAACAAAGGTGTTCATCCACATAGTCGTGGTAAATGGCTTCGTCTTCAAAATTTTGCGCTTCAGTTTCAAAAAAAGGCAGCAGTAGTGATAATATAATTAGTAGTTTTCTGTACATATATTCGATAATTTCCACAAAGTTAGCACAAATGAACAATAAGAAGGTAAACGCATAAAAAAAACTAAAGGGACGTTTCACAACGTCCCTTTAATCCATTTAACCTAAACCTTAACTATGAAAAATCTATCTGTTTTGTTTGCACTACAAAAATGCATAACTTTTATGACACCTCCAAATAAAATCGAGAAAAAAAATTGATTTAAATCAAGAAAAATTCAATTTTAAAGCAACAAAAGCACCATTTCCCAAATAAACAGCATATGTCCTATCTAAAAAACGAGTGGGATTGAGAGTCCTGTCATTTACGCCACTCCACCGCAACTTACCAGAGAAACACCAACCAAACACAACAAAATTGAGAGCAGGGCAGAATCTAAACAGAGGGAAGAAATAATTCGTTATATTTGCATTAAAGGTTTTGACACAAAAATTATGGACAAATACATCATAATAGTAGCCGGAGGCAAAGGCCTTCGAATGGGAGGCGACATTCCCAAACAATTTCTTCCTATTGGGGGCAAACCCGTTTTGATGCGCACAATCGACTCGTTCGTGGCCTACGACAACAACATGCACGTGGTTGTGGTATTACCAATAGACCAACAGAACTATTGGAGCGACCTTTGCAAACAATACAAATTTTCCACACCACACCAAATAGCGAATGGTGGAGAGACCAGATTTCACTCAGTGAAAAACGGTTTGGCACTCGTCCCCAACGATGGTAATTGTGTAGTGGGAGTCCACGACGGCGTACGTCCATTTGCAAGTAAAGAAACTATAGGCGAAGCCTACCAAACTGCAGCCTCTAACGGCACCGCCATTCCGGTAATCGACTGTGTGGATTCCATCCGACAGATAACAGAAAACGGCAACAAAGCAGAAGACCGAAGCCGCTTCAAGTTGGTGCAAACGCCACAAGTCTTCAAGGCCGACCTTCTGCACGCGGCTTACAAACAAGACTTCACCCCAATGTTTACCGACGATGCCAGCGTAGTTGAGTATGCCGGACATGCAGTAGCACTCACCAAAGGCAACCGCGAAAACATTAAAATAACCACGCCGTTTGACCTGACCATTGCAGAAGCATTGATAAACAAAGAATAAAAAGCAAATGTCTGAACTGGCAAAAATAGACATCAAGTATTTGAAAGGAGTCGGACCTAAAAAAGCCGAACTACTTAAAAGCGAACTCAAGGTTGAAAATCTTGAGGACATGCTCTATGTGTTTCCTTTCAGATACGTAGACCGCAGCCAGTTTTACAAGATAAAAGATGTAGACAGTAATATGGCCTATGTGCAGATAAAGGGCGTATTACAGTCTATGCGAACCATAGGAGAAGGGAAAACAAGCCGGCTTTCCGGCATTTTCAGCGATGGAGAATCAACTGTAGAGTTAGTTTGGTTTAAGGGAGCGAAATACATAGCCGACCAACTGAAAATTGGGGTCGAATACGTCATGTTCGGCAAGCCTAGTTTCTTTAACAGCCAGCTAAACTTTGTCCACCCAGAAATGGAGACGGTTAACAGTGCGGAGGCGAAGCGCACCATGGGAGGCCTGCAAGGGGTGTACAACACGACCGAGAAGATGAAAAACGGATTTCTGAACACCAAGAACATCCAATCAATCATCTTCAACATTATGCAGACACATATGGCAACCTACCAATTGCCAGAGACACTGCCGGCCTATCTTCTCGCAAAACTTAACATACCCACACTCGACACCTGCATCCGCAACTTGCATTTTCCAAAGGATAAGGCCTTATTAGAGAAATGCCAGTTCAGAATGAAGTTTGAAGAGTTGTTCTACATCCAACTGCAATTGTTGCAGCGCAACAGCATACAACACAAGAAAGCAGGGTTTGTATTCAGCACCATAGGCAACTATTTTAACACATTCTACCGGAACTACATTCCCTTTGAGTTAACAGGAGCACAGAAAAGGGTAATAAAGGAAGTTCGTGAAGACGTTAGAAGCGGGAAGCAGATGAACCGCCTGCTACAAGGCGATGTGGGAAGCGGTAAAACACTGGTGGCGCTAATGTGCGCGCTAATGGCACTCGACAACAACTTCCAGGCTTGCATAATGGCGCCTACCGAGATTTTAGCGACACAACACTACATCAGTATTTCGAAAATGCTGCAACCGCTCTCCATACAAGTCCGCCTGCTGACTGGAAGTACAAAGACAGCGGAACGCAGAGATATACATGAGCGTCTGGAAAACGGAACGCTGCAACTGCTGATTGGCACCCACGCCCTGTTGGAAGACAACGTCAGG
Source organism: Paludibacteraceae bacterium (assembly GCA_024401615.1). Classification (GTDB taxonomy): domain Bacteria; phylum Bacteroidota; class Bacteroidia; order Bacteroidales; family Paludibacteraceae; genus Physcocola. Next base: position 1,068 of record JAKSKS010000111.1, on the reverse strand, counting down.
TTCAAAAATTTAGGGTTGGCCATTATCGACGAGCAGCACCGTTTCGGTGTGGCACAACGAGCGAAATTATGGGCGAAAAACACTTGTCCGCCCCATGTATTGGTCATGACCGCCACCCCCATACCACGAACATTGGCCATGACCCTTTACGGTGATCTTGACGTGAGTGTTATTGACGAATTGCCACCAGGACGCCAGCCCATAAAAACCATACACAGAACAGAGAACAACCGCCTCGGAATTTACGATTTCGTGAAAAAAGAAATTACAAAAGGCAGACAAGCATATATTGTATACCCGCTAATCAAAGAGTCGGAAGCACTAGACTTTCAAAATTTGGAAACCGGTTACGAACAACTGAAGGGTATATTTCCAGAACCACAATACCATATAAGTATGGTTCACGGGCAACTTCCCGCTATTGAAAAAGAACAGGAAATGCAGAAGTTCGTGAATGGGCAGACCCAAATACTTGTGGCCACCACGGTTATAGAAGTCGGTGTGAATGTACCGAACGCATCGGTAATGATAATAGAAAGCGCGGAAAGGTTCGGGCTCTCACAACTCCACCAGTTACGCGGACGCGTTGGGCGTGGTGCAGAGCAAAGTTACTGCATACTCATCACCTCAGTAAAGCAGGCCAAAAACACACGCGAAAGAATGGAGATTATGACATCAAGTACCGATGGTTTTGAAATTTCGGAAGCAGATTTACGCTTAAGAGGACCAGGTGACTTGGATGGCACGCAACAGAGCGGAATGCCTTTTGAATTGCACATAGCCGATTTGGCTCGTGACGGCCAAATACTACAAGTTGCAAGAGATATGGCCCGACTTATTCTCAACAACGATCCAAACCTTGAGACGGATGAGAACAGAATACTCAAACAACAACTCCAGAAAAAGGCACCTGCAATAGACTGGGGCAGAATTTCATAAAGAGCACGAACAACAAACCGTGCTCTTTTTTTGATTAATGTAAAATATAACAAACGACAGAAGACTCGTGGCACGGTAATTGCATAACTCTATATGGTCAGTCGTGAGACTCACTAGAATCTAATTTTT
>JAKSKS010000110.1 GCA_024401615.1 Paludibacteraceae bacterium | reverse complement strand
CAAGAAAAGAAGTGCTGACCAAGTGCATTGAAACTAAACGCGAAATTGTAAACCACGCATCGGAACTCTTTGACCGCTACAGCCGCAACGAGATTAAGTATGTCATCACCATCGACATTAAAGCCAGCCGCAAGGAATTGGATAAGATTTCGCAAGAATTGCGCGAACTGGATATGAAAATACAGAGAGCCAACTACAGCACCGACTTGCTGTAAACCGATAAAAAGGCGCTTGTAAACAAGGGGCGAGCCAAAAACTTTAGGTAGGTGCTGTGAAAGGGGTAAGCAGCGGAGTTCAAATCTCCATTTCTTTCATGTATTTGCCCAGCATAGCATAATATACCAAGCTGCACATTGCACTCATCACGACCAATTGGCTGACCTTTTTACAAGAGGGTGGGTTTGGGGATTTTCTACACTTCTATCTGTTTTGAGTAGTAACATGCAGCATCGTTAACGTCCTTCTTCTTTTCAGTCCACACTTTTTTCACAGCCTCATCGTTCACCATAAAATGGATTGCGCAATTGAAGGAAAAATACAAGAGATGTAACTAATAGTACATATAATTGACTGTTTTTTCGTGCCTCGTTCAAAGCAAGAGCACTAATTTTGTTTGTATCAGATTTCATAGTACGGTTTAGACAGGTTTATTGGACAAGACCATTAGCAGGGATTTGTTTATAGGGACTATTGGTTAACAGTTAGTGTTTATGAAACACTTTATTGGAGAATAAGATACAAACAAATTTTCCCATAGCATTTCAACTTATTCAACTATAAATGCTATATTTGCTAAAGAACACTATAAAGTCCAAAAGACTTGTATAAAACTACTACATTTAATGTTTGAAGCCATGAAAAGCAGAATTGCAAAAATTGCGTTAGCCTCACTTTTATCGGTTAGCAGCCTATGCACAACAAACGCTGCAGACAACAGAGGACTCTACGCGACCCAATCGGGAAACAATGTTTACGTCAGTTGGCGAATGCGTAACACCGATTCACCCAAAAACACAACTTACAAAATTTACGCCGACGGGCAGTTGGTCAGCACGCAAACCAGCAAAACAAACGCGCTAATCAGCAAAAACTATGCTGGTTCAACACTATCGTTGGAAGTGTTGGACGCCAACGGCAACATCATCGACTCGCAAAAAGGAGTGAAGGTAGACGGTGCCTACTACCGCCACCTGTTGCTGAAACACCCTGGCACCTATAAATTGCCAAACGGAGATGTAGTCACCTACCAGCCCTACGACTGTTCGGCCTATGATATGGACGGAGACGGCGAACAAGAAATAATTATGTGCTGGGAAGGCGGAACTGGCGCAACAGCAGCACCAACAGCACCTCCTATTTTAGACTGCATAAAATTAGACGGCACACTATTGTGGCGTGTCAACCTTGGCCCAAATGTATTGGCCGGTTGCCGTTTCACCTTCCTCTGTTACGACTTTGACGGCGACGGTTACGGCGAACTTATTGCCAAAACAGCCCAAGGTTCGAAAGACGCAACAGGCAACTTCCTTTCAAAAGGAGCAGCAGCAGGAGCCAACCACTATGCATCGTCAATAAAGAATAATGTAATTACCGATGGCGGAAAGGAATGGATTACCTGCTTTAGCGGTAGAGACGGTAAAGAGTTGGCCACCATAGAATATTGGCCTTACTTTAGTATCCAAAGCGACTGGGACGACCGAAACAACTCCACTGACGGCAACACATACGGACACCGAGGCAACTGGATGAAAGGATGCGTTGCATTCCTGCCCGTTAACGGAAAAGCAAAACCATGTGCGGTAACCACCCGAGGCATCTATACCTACACTTATGCAGCGGCCTACAGCTGGGACGGCAAAACACTCTCGAACTTGTGGAAACACACTTCCGACAAGAAAGGACAAGGCATTTATGGCGAAGGAGCACACAGCATAACCTGCGGTGATGTAGACAACGACGGTTTCGATGAAATTATTGTAGGCGCAGCCTGCCTTGACCATGACGGAAAACTATTGTGGCGCACAGGTTTAGGACACGGCGACGCAACCCACTTGGGAGAATTTGACCCAAGCAACCCTGGTTTGGAATACTTCATGATTACCGAAGAAACCGAATCAATTTACGACTGTGCGCTGTTAGACGCAAAGACCGGTAAAGTGTTGATGTATAAGAAACAGACCGGCGGCGACACTGGTAGAGGTTTGATTTTGGACTGCGACAGCACTTTCGACGGAGCAGAAGCGTTTGAATGGAGCAACAAGAATATGTTTACCTGCAAAGGCAAAGAATTTGCAGAATGGCATACCGGAACCACCACCTCCAGTTCCATCAACTACCGTATTTTCTGGGACGGAGACCTTTTGGAAGAATATGCCGACAGAGGCCACGTTGACAAATGGGACAATGTGAATAAGACATGGGGCCGAGTTCACACTTTTGGAAGCAACATTATGGTTGAAGGAACAAAAGTGCAATGGGGAGCCAACACCAACAATGCCACAAAATACAATCCTTGCCTACAAGCCGACATTTTAGGCGACTGGCGTGAGGAAAGTATTTTCTGGACCGAATTGAACGGGCACTACTACCTCACCATCTACAACACCACTATCGAGAGTCCGTACAAGTTGCCTTGGTTGCGCGACGACCATGTGTACGACATGGCAGTAGCATGGCAGAACTGTGGTTACAACCAAACACCACACCTCGGATATAGTCCGTTGGAATACTATAGAAGTTTGAGAAACGCAGGTCCAGCCACCATTGGTCGCTGGGGTTCGGGTGGAGCCCGCAACCAAACTGTTGCAATTGGCAGCGCAATGACCACCACCGTTTACAACTTCACCAACGCAACATCGGTCAAAGTTGTAGGCACACTACCTCCTGGCGTAACCGCAACGGTAGAAAACGGACAGCTAAAGATTGGCGGAACTCCTACAAAAGCGGGGGTATACCAATACAGCCTGATTACCGTGGGAGCACTCGACGGTAACGAAGTAACCGACACAGGCGGTACCATTACCGTACCTTTTGAAGGCGAGGCAGAACTTACCAAGCACGGTGCAGGAAGCAGCAGCCAAACAGTTGGTAAAGACAGCGCGATTGTTGGATTCTCGTTCACATGGGCGAACGCAACTACCGTAGAAGTAGAAGGCCTGCCAAACGGTATAACAGCAAAGGTAGACAACAATACCAACACTGTTACCTTCTCGGGTACTGCAAATGACGAAATAGGCGAATACACTTACATCGTTAAGACCATTGGCGGCACACAGGAAACCACAAAAACAGGAACAATAAGAATTGAAGGCCCTACAACAAACAGTGTAGTCGCTGCTGAGGAATTGGATGTAATGGTCGCTCCAAATCCAATGACCGACCACGCTATAGCCGTTGTAAATGCTGAGCCTGCAACAAAAGTGCAGTGGTTTGTAACAAATTTACAGGGCGAACTTTGCAACAGCGGTCAAATGTTGGCCGACGCAAACGGAGTTGCAGAATGTTTCATACCTCGCGTCAACATCAACGTTGGCGTTTACATTCTGAAAATCAGCATAGGAGACCAGAATTTCACAACCAAACTTATTGTAAAATAAGTTGGAAACATAGTTCAACAACACAAAAAATAAAGGTGGCTTTTGTAACAAAAAGCCACCTTTTTTCGTATATTTATAGTACGGAGATGCCTCAGAAAAGAGCACTATTCCTACAAGAAAGAACTCAATAAGCTTGTGACACTACAAATTAGAGTAATATTGTTTCAAAAAGTTCGAGATCAAGATTTGACGGATTTTTTTTAAAATGTTGAAGATATTTTACGAACGCAAGAAGCACGAACAAGCCTAAATTTGCCACAAGCAAACTACAAAAAACTAACTACCATGAGAACTACATTAAAAAAGTTGTTGTGTTCTGCCGCACTCTTATTAGGCAGTGTTGCCGGAACAGAAGTTAATGCCTTAGAATGTACACCCGACCTTCATGTCGATGGAAAGTACTTAAAAGACCCAAACGGGAATATAGTTAATCTGCACGGAGTGATGGACACCCCGAGTATGTGGTTCAACAGCGACCGCTGGACCAGCTGGGATATAGGCGGCTATGTGGAAGCAGCATGTCCACGCGCACAAGCCTATTTCACAAAAATATTTGACGCCATTACCGATAACGCCCAAGGCGCATATTGCGACATATTCCGCTTGCATATGGAACCAGCATGGGTACGCAAAGATGGTGTTAAAGCAAATGGAGAGGCAGACCTTGCCACCACATACGACCGAGACAAAGTAAAGAAATACCTCGAGAAGTTGTTCTTGCCTATTGCAAAAGACGCAAACGAGCACGGCCTATATGTAATTATGCGCCCACCAGGTGTATGCCCTGGCGACATTCAAGTAGGTGACGCCTATCAGAAATACTTGCTCGACGTTTGGGATATTGTATCAAAGAACGAGTTTGTAAAAGCCAATGCCGGTTGGTTGTCTCTTGAATTGGCCAACGAACCAGTACGTGTAAAAGACCAATACGGCAACCGTCCGACCGACGGACAGTGGGGTCCTGCAAACGGCCCTGCAAAAACCGACTTCTTCCAACCAATAATCAACAAGATTCGCGAAAACGGATTTACCGGCATCATTTGGGTACCAGGTGAAGGTTACCAGTCTTCATACGAAAGTTATGCAAAATACCCTATTAAGGATAATAACTTTGGTTACGCCATTCACGTATACTCAGGTTGGTACGGACAGAACGACAATACAGCCACAACCCAGAGCTTCATTACCAATATGCAGAAGCAGGTTCCACACGTAACTTCAAAGCCAATTGTCATTACCGAGTGCGACTGGTCGCCAGGTGAAACCAACAACACCAACTACGACGGTTCAGCAACAGGTAAGAACTACGGCACATGGGCAACCGCACACACCTCAACCTGGGGTAACGCATTGAAGGGTATGATGGACCACTTCGGCAACTTCTCAATCACCCTGACCAGTACCGATGTGTATGTAGACATGGACACTTACATTAAAAGCGGTAAAGTTCAGCCCGCATTCATGAACAAACCACAGCCAGAAGAAGCCAGCGGTGTTGCCTGCTTCAAATGGTTTAAGGAATGGGCACAGGAAGACAAGCCTTCTTGCGACGGAGCCAACACTACACAGGCACCATTCAACGGCACCCCTGCAGCACTTCCGGGCTTGATTCAAGCTGAAGACTACGACCTTGGCGGCGAAGGCAAGGGTTACCACGACACCGATAAAAAGAACGAAGGTGGCGAATACCGTGAAGACGGCGTCGACATCAAGAAAAACGCAGCCGGCAACTACTCTATTGGCTGGATGGCTGAAGGTGAATACTTAACTTACACCGTTGACATTGCAGACGCAACCAAATTCCACTGGACTGTTAACGCTGCAACTGAAAACGAAAGCGCACAGTTCCACTTCCAGGTAGACGGAAAAGACGTAACAAAACCAATCGATGTTCCTTCAACGGGCAGCTGGACTACCTATAAGGAGATTAAGGGCACTGTTAACCTGCCTGCAGGCGAACACCAACTTACCCTCGTTATTGACAAACCATACTTCGACCTCGACTGGATTAAGTTCGAACTTGTTCAGGAACCTTACAACGGCACTGCAGCCGAAATTCCAGGCACAATTGAAGCAGAAGAATTCGACTGGGGCGGCAAGGGTGTTGCCTACAACGACAACGAGGCAAAGAACCAGGGCGAAGCTTTCAGAACTGAAGGTATCGACGTAAAGAAAACCGACAACGGCACCATTGTAGGCTGGACCATGAAGGACGAATGGATGGTTTACACCGTGAACGTTAAAAAGAGCGGTAAGTATAAGATGACCGCCTTAGTTTCTACTGACAACGACAATGCCGCATTCCACTTAATGATGGACGGTGAAGCAATCACCGAAACCATCAGCGCAACCAACACTGGCGACTGGGACAAACTTGCAGAAGTTAGCGCTACCGTTAATTTGGAGGCAGGAGAACACCAATTGAAATTGGTAGTAGACGGCAACTACTTCGACATCGACAAGATGACTTTCACCGAGGCAGACCAAACAGAAAGCGCGTTGGTTTCTGCTGAAAGCGCAACTTTCTGCACCATCTACAACGCACTTGGCGTTGCTGTTGGACAGATTGAAACAACTAACGACATTGTGAAAGCAGTGGACGCTAAAAATCTTGCAAAAGGTGTTTACTTGTTGAAGGCGAACAACGGTGAAACCTTACGCTATATTGCGAAGTGAAAATAGAAGTGATAAATCATATTTCTTAGCAAATAAGAATAACGGTATAGTTTGCTAAGTTTGCTTAAGAGAGGAGATATTCCTAATGGAATATTTCCTCTCTGTTTTTTTGGGGGATTAGAATACACAAAAAGAGGAAAGTCGACAAACAACTTTCCTCTTTTGTTATATGTGTAAACTTATTTAGAACGGCAACGGAGAAGACGAACCAGCAAGCGGATCGACATCAGCCGCAGTTGGCATAGGGACATCTTCGCCAGCCGACTCTGAAACGAAATCGCTGTTCATGCGTGAATCGCTTTCTATAGAACCAGAAAGGTCGTCGCTGATGTTCATAAACTTTGCCAACTCGCTCTTAAAGCGCAAGCGAACGGTGTCGGTAGCACCGTTACGGTGCTTGGCAATGATAATCTCGGCCAAGCCCACCAACGAGTTACCTTGCGCGTCTTGGGTGATTTTATAGTATTCCGGACGGTGGATAAAGAGCACCATATCGGCGTCTTGCTCAATGGCACCCGATTCACGGAGGTCGGCCAACTGAGGTCGCTTATCCTCACCCGTACGGCCTTCCACACCACGGTTCAACTGCGACAAGGCAATGATTGGAATTTCCAACTCTTTGGCCATCTGCTTCAACGAACGTGAAATCATAGACACCTCCTGTTCACGGCTACCATAGTTCATACCGCTGGCATTCATCAACTGAAGGTAGTCGATGATGATGCACTTCACGCCATGTTCTTTAGCCAAACGGCGGGCTTTCGTGTTAAACTCGAAAATAGAAAGAGACGGAGTATCGTCGAGGAAGATAGGTTTGTCGTAAAGGGCTTTTGCGCGCTGGTTCAACTGTTCCCATTCCCACTGCTCCATCTTACCTGTCTTAATCTTTTCGCCCGGCAGTTCGGTAGCGTTTACCAACAAACGGTTTACCAACTGCAGGCTCGACATTTCGAGGGAGAACAAGGCTACCGGGTTACCGCGGTCGGCCATATTCTTGGCCATAGAAAGCACAAACGCAGTTTTACCCATGGCCGGACGGGCAGCGATAATAATCAAGTCGCTCTGCTGCCAACCGCTGGTAATTTTATCGAGGTCGTTAAAACCAGAAGGCACGCCACTCATACCCTCACGCTTGCTGGCTTCCTGAATCTTATAGATAGCCTGTGATACGAGAGGGTCAATCTGCGTATAGTCGCGCTTCAAGTTACGCTGTGAAATTTCGAAAAGTCTTCCTTCAGCCTGCTGCATCAAGCCATCGATGTCCGATTCGGCATCGTAGGCCTTGCTTTCAATTTCGGTAGCGAAGTGAATAAGTTCGCGGGCAAGGTACTTGTTTGAAAGAATGGTGGCATGGTAGCCCACATTGGCCGCCGAATTGACTTTCGACGACAACGAAACAATATAGAAGTCGCCACCCACCTCTTCCAATTTGCCATCGGTACGGAGTTGTTCGGTAACCGTCAGCATATCGATAGGTTCCTGTTTAGCGGCCAAGTTTACAATTGCCTCATAAACATAGCGGTTCTTCTGGCTGTAGAAGCAATCGGGTTTTAGCGTGTCGCTGACACGGGCATAAGCGCCAGTATCAATCAGCAAAGCACCCAAGACAGCCTCCTCCAACTTAATGTCGTTAGGCGGCATCTTGCCATACTCACTCAACACGGGGGTGTTGGCGGAAGTGTCTGATTTGCGCGGTTTTCGCGGAGATCGGCTTGCTTTTACAGTTTCCATATTATTATTCTTTCTTAATTCCGGTTACAAAGATAGGACTATTAAAGCAAACCGATAAGAATTAAAAAGAAGGAGTTACAAACATTTTTTCAACGAAAAAGCAAACAGCAGATATGGGGAGCCGATATTAGAAATTTCACACATCAAATCCAGCCGCCTTGAAGAGTACGCCATAAGCCTCAGCCTTCTTGGCCAACGGCAACGGGTAGGCTCGCGACGAACTCGGCATACGGTAGAAGCGCATAGGTCGGTCTTCGAAAGTAAAATTGGTATATTCCCCCACTTTCGGAGCCTCAATAGCAAACATAGCCGCCAGTTCGTCTGCCGCCTTTCCACCAGTTGTTGCCACCGTGTTGCACTGCGGCAACTGGCGTAAGAACGAAGGAATATCCATAGGAACATCAATCTGCAGGTCGGCATCGGCAGCCGTACCTTTAAGGCGTGTTACAGCCTGGGCCGTATCGCTAAGGGCAATGCCTTTTTCGGTAAGGAACTGCACCAACAAATCTTTATTAAAACGTTTTTCGCTAGGGACACAGAAATACAGAGGGTCGTTGAAAAAGATTTGCCCAACAATCCTCCACATATCGTTCATCCAATTGGGGTAATAAAACTCCATAGACCACCTTTTCTGCGATGGCGGGAAACTGCCCAACATAAGCAGTTTTGCATTTTCGGGAAGGAAGGGAGTAAGCGGATGTTGTTCCATAACAAAATAATGAGAAAAAAAGAAAAACCGTCGCCTTCGATTGAAAGCAACGGTTTTGAGAGTGGGTCCACTAGGATTCGAACCTAGGACCCTCTGCTTGTAAGGCAGATGCTCTGAACCAA
>JAKSKS010000011.1 GCA_024401615.1 Paludibacteraceae bacterium | reverse complement strand
ACATTGTACAAGAAGATATCGTTGGTCCATCATTGGGTCAGGAAGCAATCACAAACGGTTTCATCTCTTTCTTGGTAGCATTCTGTATGATTCTTATCTACATGGTATTCTACTATGGCAAGACTCCAGGTTTGGTTGCTGATACCGCTTTGATTGCTAACGTAGTTTTGATTTTCGGTGTATTGGCATCATTCAAGGCCGTTCTTACCTTGCCAGGTATTGCCGGTATCGTATTGACCTTGGGTATGGCAGTCGACGCCAACGTATTGATTTACGAGCGTACCCGTGAAGAATTGAGAAGTGGCAAGGAGGTTAAGACCGCTTTGAGCGATGGTTACTCTAACTCATACAGCGCAATCTTCGACTCAAACATCACTTCTATCCTTACCGGTATCATTTTGTTCTACTTCGGTACAGGTCCTATCAAGGGTTTCGCAACCACTTTGATTATCGGTCTTTTGTCTTCATTGTTCACCGCATTGCTCATCAGCCGTCTTATTTTCGAATGGTTGTTGAATTCTGAAAAGTACAATGATTTGACATTCACCACCAACATTACCAAGAACTGGTTCCAGAACATCACTTACGACTTCATGAAGAATAGTAAGAAGTTCCTCACCGTTTCTGGTATCTGCCTTGTTGTTTCAATCATCTCTCTTGCAGTTAACGGTTTGAAACCAAGTATCGACTTCACTGGTGGTCGTAACTATATCGTTCGTTTCGAGAACCCTGTAACACCAGAAGAAGTTAGCAGCTTACTCAACAAGCAGTTCGATGGTGTTAGCGTTGTAACTATCGGTTCATCTAACCAGGTTCGTATTTCAACCAACTACCGCATCGAAGACGAAGGCAACACTGTTGACGACGAAATTGAAGCATTGCTTTACGAAGGTTTGAAGAGCAAGTTCGACGGCGTAAGCAAAGACCAGTTCATCCACCGCTATGTAAGAAACAATGGCGAAGTTAAGACTGCAGGTGTTGACGACGATTCAACATTCGGTATCCAGAGTTCTGCAAAGGTAGGTGCAACAATGGCTCACGACATTTTGGAACATGCAGCATGGGCAGTAGCATTTGCTTTGATCGGCATCTTCCTCTACTTGTTGCTCCGTTTCCGCGACGTTGCATTCTCTGTAGGTTCAATCGCATCTTTGGTACACGACACATTGCTCATCTTCGGTGTATTCTCACTTTGCTACAAGTTCATGCCGTTCGATATGTCTATCGACCAGTCATTCGTTGCAGCAATTTTGACAGTGATCGGTTACTCAATTAACGATACTGTGGTCATCTTCGACCGTATCCGTGAATACCGTAAGATGTATCCAAACCGCAACCAGAGCGAAGTGTTCAACGAAGCGCTCGGTTCTACTTTGAGCCGTACCTTCAGTACTTCATTGTCTTCAGGTATCGTTTTGGTTATCATCTTCGCATTCGGTGGTGCTACCATCCGTGGTTTCATCTTCGCAATGTTGCTCGGTATCATCTTCGGTACTTATTCTTCAATCTTCATCGCATCTCCTATCGCCCGCTTCATCTTGGGTAAGAAGGCTGAAAAGTCAACTAAGGAAATCGCCCTTGAAGAAAAGGAAGCAGAAAAGAAGAACGAACTTACTAATGCTTAATTAGCCAACGAGTTTAACACTCTATTATAAAATAAGCCCAGGCTCAAACGAGTCTGGGCTTATTTGTTTTACGACGCATAGTGCAAACAAGTGCAGAATTGAGTATTTTTGTATAAAGAAAATACGCGTATGAGAAAATTAAGTTATGCTGTTATAGGAACTGGAGCCATTGGAGGCTATTATGGAGGCCGTCTTGCCCTTTCAGGTCAGGACGTACACTTCCTTTACCACAGTGAATACGACTACGTGAAAGCAAACGGACTGGACGTAAAGTCGGTAAATGGAGACTTCCACCTGAACAACATGCAGGTTTACAACAATACGGAGAGTATGCCTAAATGCGACGTCATTCTGGTATGCATGAAAAGCACACAGAACGACAAGTTGCCGCAAATGCTGGCACCTATTGTTAAAGACGACAGCACCATTATGCTCATTCAGAACGGACTTGGTTTAGAACAAGAACTTGCCAAAAGTTTTCCAAACCAGGTCATTGCAGGCGGCATGGCGTTTATCTGTTCTTCAAGGGTTAGTCCAGGTCACATTATCCACGCTGACTACGGAGCGCTCACCACAGCCTATTTAAACAACAAATACGACGAAGAAACAGCAGAACAGATAAAAGCGGATTTTAAGAACGCCAATGTACCCTACACCCAGGGTGACGACTTAAATATGTTCCGCTGGAGAAAGCTGGTTTGGAACATACCTTATAACGGTTTGACAGTTGTGCTACGCACAACTACCGACAAACTCATGCAAAACCCTGCTTCGCGACAACTCATCACCGATTTGATGGAAGAAACCGTTGCAGGAGCGAGAGCCTGTGGTGCCAACATAAAAGACGACTTTGTGCAAAAAATGCTGAGCAACACCGACAATATGGAACCCTATGCGCCAAGTATGCGACTGGACTACGACAACCACCGCCAAATGGAAATACGCGCCATTTACAGCAATCCAGTCAAGATGGCAAAGGCTGCAGGAGTGCATATGCATAAAGTAGAAATGCTGGAGCAACAACTACGCTTCATCCAAGAAAACGAGTACAATGCCAAATGAGCACAAAAACAACGGTTTATTGGTGCTAATTGATTAACTTTGTAAAAACAAACTTAAATTGGGAATGAGAATAATTGCAACCCTTATAACTTTATTTGCGATCTGCCTGACAGGCGCTCATGCTGACAACATTTTCAACGAATTGAAAGCCACAAAAGAAGGTCAAGGCGAAGTTACAATCACACAATCGTCAGACATCACCAGACTTTTGGACAAGAAAAAGGATGCATGGAGCAATAAAAAGCAGTTGACATTCTCGGGCTACCGTGTGCAAGTCTACATGGGGAACCACCAAAAACAGTCGAAAGACGAAGCCAGCCAGCGCGAGGCGAACATAAAAGCCCGTCATCCGGAAATGATGACATACCTAACATTCTCATCTCCGTTTTGGCGTTTGAGAGTTGGTGACTTCAGAACCCATGCCGACGCCCTTATTTTGGCAAACAAATTGAAGAGCGAATTCAGCAAATGGGAAGGCGACATCTACATTGTACGCGATAACGAAGTGTTTAATTCCGATTACAACAATGAGCAATAACTATAGCAAATACATAGCAGCACTGCTGCTTTTCTGCAGTTTGGGAGTTAAGGCGCAGGTTGTCGACACAACAGCCAGCACACATTCTGAAACTCAAGCCAATGTAGAAAAAGAGCCAATAACCCTGTTCAACACCTTTGGAAAGAGACATAGTGTAATCAACAACTTCGACTACGCCGTCATTCTACCAAACACAGGCTACAAACAGAGCAGTTCTAACTTCTTCAGTTTCTTCGAAAACGAGGTAGACCAAGCCACTATCGGCATCGGTCAAACAGCAAACAGCAAGATTTTCGACTCTCAATTTGAAGAAGCGAACAAATGTGCATACAGAATAAACGGGGTTGACGCCACCCTGTATAAAAGCACAGACGACAAAGGCCGTTGCAAACAGACGCTGAAAATAGACACGCACACCCCTATTTTCGTTACTGCAGCCTGCAAAAGCGACGATACCATCAACATCAACAAATTGGAGCGTTGCTTACTCTCTATTGTTTACTCAGGTCCGGAACAGAAAGACAAGAACACCTACACCACCTCACTATTCTCAATCAGCAATGGTGGTTATAAGTTAGAAAACTCAGGTTTACACTTGTCTATCTTCACCAAAAGCGGAGACTTTGCCGAAGAACGTGCCAACAACATTAAAGACATCTTCCAACTAGGTACATTCAGATGCGAAGTAAAGAAAAAGCAACAGAAGAAAGAAGCCCTAAAACTAATAGAAGGACTTTTAGAAAAAGGCAGCAAGATTGTTAGCAATAAAACATGCGCAATTAACGGCAGGAACGGTTTTGAATACAATATAGAAACCACTGACGAAGAAGGCAAGTTAGTTGAGAAATCGTATGCGACAGTCATCTATACGGCCGACCGCGCGTTCTTGTTCTACGCAAGCGCGAACAAAGACATCGATAAAAACATAGCAATCTTTAAAACGATAGCACAAACCCTAAAAATAAAATAAGGAATGGCAGACGAGTTACAAATGAAACCATGGGATAGGGTTAAATATCCTGATGCAGAAACAACAGAAGCCTTAAAACCCTTTATTAAAAGCACCATCAGCCTACTGGGCGAAGATGTGGAGAGAGAGGGCCTTATTAAGACCCCAGAACGCGTTGCAAAGTCGATGCAGTATTTGACCTACGGATACAAAATTGACCCTAAAGACGTGCTAAAATCGGCTATATTCAACGAAGACTATAACCAGATGGTCATTGTTAAGGATATCGACTTTTTCTCGCTCTGCGAGCACCATATACTGCCATTCTTTGGCAAAGCGCATGTGGCCTACATTCCACAAGGGAAAATTACCGGTTTGAGCAAAATTGCGCGTGTGGTAGAAATTCTTTCAAGACGACTTCAGATTCAAGAGCGCCTTACCACCCAAATCAAAGAATGCATCGACGAAGTGTTGCAGCCACAAGGCGTTATGGTTGTTTTGGAAGCGCAACACATGTGTATGCAGATGCGCGGTATTGAGAAAATGCACAGTGTAACCACAACCAGCGACTTTACCGGTGTATTCAACAACAAAGCCACCCGTGACGAGTTTATGAACCTGATTGCGAACAAATAAAACCCAAGCGAAAGCATCATAGCAAACGCAGACAGTTTGAAGCAACAATAAAAAAAGCAGGACTTGGTCCTGCTTTTTTGTTATCGGTTAGTATTTGCTTAATTACAAGAATGTAGGAGTGGCGTAAGCCTTAACGTCTTCTAAAGTAACAGTGTTTCCACAAAGAATAATAAGACGTTCAACCACATTGTGAAGTTCACGGATATTACCCGTCCACTTATACTTCTTCAACTCTTCAATAGCATCGTCGTTGAAAGTTCTTACAGGCACGCCCTGTTCGCCACAAATTGTCTCGCTAAAGTATTTAACCAATAAAGGAATATCTTCGGTACGCTCACGCAATGGTGGAACGTGTACAGGAATCACACTTAAACGGTGGTACAAGTCTTCGCGGAAGTTACCATTTTCAATTTCCTTCTTTAAATCTTTGTTGGTAGCGGCAAGAACTCGAACATTAACCTTAATGGCCTTATCGCCGCCCACACGTGTAATTTCGCTTTCCTGGAGGGCACGTAACACTTTGGTCTGCGCAGAGAGGCTCATATCGCCTATTTCGTCGAGGAACAAAGTACCACCATCAGCCTGTTCGAACTTACCAATATGCTGTTTCAGCGCAGAGGTAAATGAACCTTTTTCGTGACCGAACAATTCGCTTTCAATCAATTCAGGTGGAATAGCCGCACAGTTAACTTCGACAAATGGACCTTTATTACGGTTGCTGAGTTCGAACAACTGACGTGCAACCACTTCCTTACCTGTACCGTTCTCACCAGTAATGAGCACACGGGCATCGGTTGGGGCAACGCGTTCAATAATCTCACGCAAATGGTTGATAGCAGCCGACTCGCCCACCATTTTGTTAGACTTAGCCACCTGCTTCTTCAAAACTTTGGTTTCAACCACAAGGCTGCTGTGCTGCAAGGCATTGCGGGCACAAACAACCAAACGGTTCAAGTCGAAAGGTTTTTCCAAATAATCGAAAGCACCCTTCTTCAAACATTCAACCGCAGTTTCGATATTACCATGGCCAGAAATCATCACAACAGAGACTTCTGGATAAAGTTCCTTTATTTTTTCGAGTACTTCAATACCGTCCATACCCTCCATTTTAATATCGGAGAATACGAGGTCGAACTTCTCGTTTTTCAAGCAGTCAAGACCCTTAAAGCCGTCTTCAGCGCAAGTTACCTTGTGCGACTCCAGTTCAAGAGCCTCCTTCATCACATTACGGATGCTGCGTTCATCGTCAATTACTAAAATTTTTGCCATAAGAGCGATAGTTGTAGTTTATAGTTTATGTTGAGTTTTACTTAATCAAAGAAGTGATAGGATATTTAGCGTTAGTATAATCAGCCAACATAGCCTTTACACTACCGACCTTGATTTTGGCTTCGATGAGCAACGGAACATGGTTCATATCGTCGCTAACATAGATAACCATATCGTTTTCCTTCTTGAACAAATCGCCAGTAATAAGTTTAGGAACGAACTTCAGCGCATTGTACTTTTTCCCGTTCTTCAACTTCACAGTAGTCTTGCCCTTGAAGGTAAGTCCCAAATTGTAAATATCGTCATCGAACAACATGTTGAACGGAACGGTCTGGTTCACGGCCAACTTTTCAGTATTCAAGTTACGGAAATTGTAACAACTATAAATCAAATCGCTTGTGTTCTTATCGAGGGCGATGTGCTTATCGTCTAACTTTCTTCTCTTATAACGATGCATATGTGCGTCTACGCCATTATTCTTTTCGGAATAAGTGTAAGAAAGAGCAGCGAAATAACTGTCTTCGTGTTTAGCCTCACGATAGAAAACCGGACGCATAGTAGCAGGATTGACATAAGACTCGAAAGAGTCGCGAATGCAATACATCTTGTCGAAAGTAGAAGTAGAAGTACCAGCCACCAATAGACCTATTGCCTTTTCGTTGTTATAAGTGCGTTCTTGTGTTTTAAAGTGAACATCACCAGCATGAATCCAAACAAAGCCCCAGTTATAGTAGAGATTGAATGTAGCCTTTTCTCCTACTTTGAAAACGGGTTCAGAGTAGTATTCAACATCGGCAGCCCAACTCACGAGTCGGGTTAAAGCCAACAATATGATAAGAGCAATTTTTTTCATAACCTTATGTATTTTCGTTGTACATAACAACAAAGAACAAATAAAGTGCCAAAAAGGAAATAAATGTTTAAGAACATTATTCGTGGCCTACCGACATTAACAAGCGATCGGTACGCAAACACTTGTACCAAGGTTGATCTTTATCAAGAGACATCCAAAGGAACAATGGTTTACCAACAACGTGGTCTTCAGGAACAAATCCCCAATAACGAGAGTCTGCCGAATTGTGGCGGTTATCGCCCATCATCCAATAATAATCCATATTGAATGTATAGGTGTCAACTTTAGCATCGTTAATATAGATGTCGTTTCCTTCAACGCGCAGTTTATTACCCTCGTAAGCAACAATGCAACGTTCGTAGATTGGCAGATTTTCGAGCGTAAGTTTTAATGTTTCCCCTTTCTTTGGAATGTAGATTGGACCATAGTTATCGCGAGTCCAGCGTATTTCCGACTTCAAAGGATAGAGGTCACCTTCGCTATGCAGGATTTTGCCATCGTCTTTAACCACTTTTTTCACATCGGTGTTAGCCTCCAATTTAGCCTTCATTTCAGCAGTAAGCGGCAAAAAGAACACATAATCGGAAGAGGCAGCCCCCAAACGGTTGAATGCAGCAGGAATATACGCCATATCGCCACCCATGCTTCCATCGTTATAAGGTATGTAGCGTTGGTCGTCGAGGCTTACACCCAACTGAGAGAAGTATTGTTGAGAAAATGGAACTTTTGTAACGACAAAATAGTTAAACTCTGTGTTTTTAGGATTGGCGATGGCGTCGCCGTTAATGAACACATTGCCGTCTTTTATTTCCAAAGTCTCGCCAGGCAAACCAATGCAACGCTTCACATAGTTTTCACGTCGATCGACAGGACGCCAAACGACATCGCCCAGTCTGCCCTTATTAGCCGGAATCAAACGTCGGCCAATAGCAGAGATAGAATCTACACGTTTTGCCCATGGCATTCTGTTGATTCGTTCAAACAAAGAAGAATCGCTTAAAACGTGTTGCATACCTAACTGGTAGCAAATTGAATAATAGTCAGGATTTTCCATGCCACGGCAAACGGTATCGCCAGCAGGGAAGTTGAAAACAACCACATCGTATCTTTCCACATTACCAAAGCCTTTCAGGCGTCGATACTTCCAAGCGGGAGTCTCGAGGTAAGACTTAGTATTGAGAAAAGGCAGAGTATTCTGAACCAAAGGGAAAGAAAGCGGAGTCATTGGCGCACGTGGTCCATAACTCAACTTGCTTACGAACAAATAATCGCCAACCAACAACGACTTCTCCATTGATGAAGAAGGTATTTTATAGTGTTGGAAGAAATAGATGTGGATAAGGTAAACAGCCACCAATGCGAAGACGATAGCATCGACCCAACCCGCTATGAACTTAATTATAGGGTTTTCACTTTCTTTCCATTTACCCCAATTCACATACTTAGTGACATACAAATCGAGGAAAAACAAACCGAAGAGGGCAATCCACCAGTGTCCCATCCAAATAGACAAAAGAACACAGCTAATAGCACATGCCGCAAATTTCACCTTATCGATAGTAGATGACACTTTAACGCGTTCGGTGAAAGACAGTTTCGTATTATTGTTTGATGATGATAATTCAGTCATTTCCTGTAGAGGTTACTTTAAAAAGTCAAGCATATCGGTCATTCCCAAAAAGCCCTTCTTACCAGCAGTATATTCAGCAGCAAGAACAGCACCAAGGGCAAAGCCTTCACGACTTTTTGCATTGTGGTCGATAGTAATAATGTCAGCCTCACTTTCGTAAACGATGGTATGGATGCCAGGAACCTCGTCGCGACGGATAGAGCTTACAGGCATTTCATCTGCCTTGCAGTTTTCTGAGCCAGACACAGAGCCATCGGGAGCAGTAAGGGTTCCCTTAACCCATTTTGACTTACGGTCGAGGTTTTCAACAACGCCTTCAGCCAAAGTAATAGCAGTACCGCTTGGCCAGTCGAGTTTATGAATGTGGTGAACTTCGTTCATCTTCACATCGTAGTTGTTGAAACCATTCATAATCTTAGCCAGATATTTGCTAACTGCGTTAAAGATGTTTACGCCAATGCTGTAGTTAGAAGACCAGAATAAAGTGCCATTGCTAGCAACCATATCTTTCTTCACATCTTCCATCTGATCAGTCCATCCGGTAGTGCCACAAACCACTGGAACGCCAGCAGCAAAACATTTGCGAACATTAGTAGGAGCAACTTTAGGAATAGAGAACTCAATAGCAACATCGGCACTCTTAAAAGCAGCAGACTCAAAATCTTGCTGATTATCGATATCAATGATTGAAACTATTTCGTGTCCACGAGATTTTGCAATACCTTCGATGATTTTACCCATCTTGCCATAACCTACAAGCGCTATCTTCATAATTCTATATATTTTCAATTTTATTTTAACTTACAAATATACATAATTTCTCAGCCATTTTCGCTATTAAAATCAGGTAGAGATAAAAAGGGCATAAAAAAAGCCGGAAAGCAACCACTTTCCGGCTTATATCAGAAGTTAGAAATTTTACTTTTTGTCGTATACCAAATGATATGAGACATACTTCTTTGAATTAATGGTGTTATTGATTAAGTTGCCAAACATATCACCAAATTCGTATGCGCCAGAGATGTCCATATTGCTGTCATCCAATTTAGTAGTCAAAGTAACATCGAGAATGAGATGGTTGCCAGACTTAGAGACTTCGCACTGGGTAAAAATAGAACTCATTGGGCCTTCAAATCCACCCAATTCTGAATAAAGAACTTTTGTCAAGTCTGCACCTTTCACAAGGGTAAAATCTTTTTCAACTTTAGATTCCTCAGTGCCATTTTCGTCCCAAGAAGTCTTATTCAAAACGATAGTGTATGAGCAAGAGAACTCTTTACCATTAATGCTATACTTACCAGTTGAGATAATATCACAAGCCAAAACATCGGCAGTGCCATCAGGATTGAAAGTAAACGCGTTAGGGAGGATGTCGCCACCTTGAGAGGTTTTGATATCCATAGGGCCCTTAATGCCATTCATTTCGCCATAAGCGCTTGATTTAGCAAGATTCAAGACCCAAGTGTTGCCAGAAACTTCCTCAACAGAAGTTGGAGTTCCAGTAATAACTGTCGGAGTGTTATTGTCATCATCATCGTCGTCACCACAAGACGCAAAAGTCAGAGAGGAAACAGCAGCCACAGCAAGTGGAAGTAAACGGAAAATTTTGTTCATGATTATTGAGTATTTATTTAGTTTAATTTATTGTGTGTCCACAAAATTAGAGAAAAGTATAGAAATCGCTACAATCACTTATCTAATTCTTTCAAAAGTTTTTCAACAGCCTCATTCGTTGTAAACAATTTTTCTTTGCACGACTTTATTAGATTAGAGGCTTCGGCCACTTGCGAGGTCAGTTGGTCAATGTCCATTTCGCCGCTTTCTATTTTTGCGACAATATTTTCCAAACGTTCAACCGACTCGCTATAGTTGAGTTCTTTCTCTTCGGTTTTCTTTGTTGCCATATTATCAATTCTATTATTTTATTCCACAATACTTGATCGTCTTCCATCGGCAAAAACAGTTTCTACCCTATCTCCTTTATCCAAATCGTTAGCAGAACGAACAATTTTACCATTTTTTAAGGTAAGACTATACCCTTTTTCTAATAATTTTTGTGGTGAAAGCAGATTTACCTTCTGCGCCAAAAGTTCCATTTTCGACTGCTGGGTTACCAACAACGCCCTACTTGCGAGAGACAACCTTGGCACAAGTGAATCGACACGGGATTCTGCAGATTGCGTAGCCAGACGTACAGCCGACTTCAATTCGGCCGCACTGTTAAGGAGTCTGTTTTCGGCAGTTTTACAATTATTAGAGACAGCCACACGCAAAGCTGCGCACAAACTGGTCAACTTCGACTTTTCAGTTGCCAAAGTCAGAGGCACAGTCTTTGTCACCAACACATGTGCAGTTGCCAACCTGTTTTTCTCGTTTTGCAAAAGTTGTCGGGCCCCGTTACTCAACGAAAGCGCCGTATCTTCTAAATGCGCATATGCCTGTTCCATACAGTCTACCAACATAGCACCTACGGCAGTCGGTGTTTTACAACGCTGCCAAGCCACTAAATCGAGCACACAAGTGTCACGCTCATGGCCGACACCCGATATAATAGGTAGAGGGAACTGCGCACAACAAGCAGTCAGATCATAGTCGTCGAAAGCCAACATATCGGCCGAAGCGCCACCACCACGCACTATAACCACAACATCAAACAACTCGATATGCGAATAAACCGCATCGAGTGCCGCAATAATAGAGGAAGGAGCACCCTCGCCTTGCATGATAGCGGGGAACAGATGCCAATAGAACTTAAAGCCACGCGCATTGTTATCGAGTTGGTTGGTAAAGTCACCAAAACCCGCCGCCGTTTTCGAAGAAATAACAGCAACCCTTTGAGGCAACTGCGGGAACGGCAATTCGCGGTTCATATCCCAAACTCCATCGGCCTTAAGTCTGTCGATGACTTCCTGACGGCGACGCGCCATATCGCCCAAAGTAAATGTAGGGTCAATATCAGAAATAATGAGGGAGAAACCGTAAGCCTCGTGAAAGTTAGGCGATACCCTAACCAACACCGACATGCCCCGTTGCAGCGGTTGTTGAGTCACCGACTCGAACATCGGTGCCATCATATTATAAAGGTTTGCCCAAATAATAGCCGAAGCCTTTGCACAAACATTCATCCTCCCCGACTCTTCCTTTTCAATCAAAGTCAAGTAGCAGTGTCCCGAGCCGTTAACTTTCAGTTCGCTAATTTCGGCTCGCACCCACACATCGGCCTCGACATGGCAAGAAACCGCCAGCCGTACCGAAGCCAGATAGTCTTTAAGGGAGAGGGAATCCATCTAATTAGAATAATTATTGTGCGCGTGAACCGTTCAGACGTTTGTCGAGTTCATCGTACTTACCAGACTTGCTGATATTGTCGTTTTCGTCGAACTTTTTGCTATTTTGTTTTAAAATCTGTTTCTCGTTTTTAGCCACACCGCCAGCATAAGAGGTGCCTTCTATTTTTTGGCCCTTTTCATCATAAAGTTCCCAATCGCCACTTCTTTTGCCGTTTTGGAATTGGCCGACCTCAACCGGATTTTCATTACCTTCATAAAGACGGTAAGGACCATCCATCACGCCATTCTTATAAGTGGTTGTAGAATAAAGTTTACCATTCTCAAGGTATTTTTTCTGAACGCCCTGAATAAGTCCATTCACATATGGAGTTTCTTCTAAGACAACACCTTTAGAGTAACTTTTTGCAATGCCATGACGCTGTCCGTTCATATAGATTTCAGTCATAACAAGTTGTCCGGCAGAATAGTACTTCCATTCTCCGACCTTAGCCTTGCCATCGAAATGGCCTATAGTTGCCACAGTTTTTCCGTCAGTTTCATAGAACGTTACGTCTGAAGTATTGCCCGCATCGTAAACCTGCACACTCTGTAACTTGCCATCTTCGTAATAACGGTTGAAAGTGCCTGTTGGTTTATCGTCTACAAACTGACCTTTATACTGCACACGGCCATTTTGGTAAGTTTTTACCCATTGGCCTTGCTTGCGGCCCTTTTTATCTGTTTTGTTTAAGTCGGCAGCCATTACATTGCTTACCAAAGAAAGGGCTGCGAGTAAATAAAGGATCTTTTTCATATTGAATAACTGTTTTCGAATAGTGCACTAAAAATCGTGCCAAAGAAAATTTAAACGGACAAAAATAGTAAAAATATTAGGGCAAACCTATTCAACAACGCAACAAAGGGACATTGCAAAATTCCCTTTTGAACAAAACAAAGACCACAAAAACGGGCAATAGACATTATATTAGAGTCACCAATAAAATATTAGAACATCGAAAATTTGCGAAAAGTCCGTTCCATTCGATTTATTTTTATATATTTGCACGATATAAAACACTCTAAAATCTTATGAAAAAGATTCTTCCATTCATTTTTGCAATAAGTGCAATACTTTTCAGTTCTTGTAGCAAGGACACTGATTCGACCTATTCATATACCTATGTTACCGTTGGTGGAACATGGCAAATGCATGTTACTGCACACGACGGTGTATCTGACTCAGTCATCTACAGTCCACAACGTATGGTCAACATGACATGGTCTGACATGACTTACGACAGCATCAAGAACCAGACTACAATTCACAGCCAAGTAACAATTGGCAACGGCGTTTGGAGATTGTTTTCTGTGATTTCTGGCGAAGGCGTTGGCAGCCACGCAATGCTCGACAGCAGTTACGCAACATACACTTTCACAACAAAGCCAAACTCTCACGACTCGCTTACCGTTGTAAAATATGCATTGACTGGTACAGTAAATTGGGTTAACAGCACACAGCGTTACGGTAATCTCTCCATCGATGCAAAAGCAACTAATATTGCAGGCGAAACCGTTAGTTTCAGCGGCATCGTTAAATCTGCCCTCGCAATTGACGAGAACAAGAACAACAAAGATGACGAAGAAAACAAAGACGGCGACGAAGAAGAAGAGGACGACGACGATGACAACATTATTTGGTTGAATTAATTTACAAGTAAACATAACTCAAGAAAAGGCTCCGCAAGAATGTGGAGTCTTTTTTTTTATGGCATAAGTCCACCTATGACCGGCTTAACAAAATACAAATTAGTAGCGACACACCACTACACAACAAGAACGGTTAGGGCATGAAATCATAGAGAGTTTGGGCAGTCTTCTATATCCGCAAACAAAATCCGTATAGAGATCCACTATGAAGACTGAGGTATTGGTATGATGATGCACTAAAAAGGCAACACAAAAACTTTTCTCGGCATCATTTCATTACTTTCCTTAAGCGCAAAAACAACATAAAGAAGGGGCGAAATAAAGCAGAATAGTCCAATAAAGAGAAAAGACGTAAAGGGAAGAGCCTCTTTTAGAAAAAATGTAAAATTCCCGATGAAAACGGCATTTTTCTTATCCACGCGTCGCGGTACAAGCGTATTAAAAATTGTGGATTTTTTAGCATTTATTGTATCACAAAGAAATCGAAATAACTATTAATTAATATCTTACAGAGTATAAAAGATTAGAAAAAAATGCACATTTCCCACAAAAGAGGCAGAAAAACGTTTTTTAAAATCTTCCACATCATTTTTCAAGAACTCCACATAAAAGATTAAGAATAGGTCTAATATTGCAGTGTGAGAAACGAAATAGAATCTCACCACTAAATTTGACCCTATTATATAAATATACTATATCCATCGAGAGGCTTTGTTGGGAAACACAGTTTCTTATTTTCCCAAAAGGGAATAAAAATCCGGGACGATTAGTTCCGGATTTTTTGTTGTAAATTTGCAAACAGAAATATGAAGAATAGCAAATGGTAAAAAACCAATACAAGAACAAATTTCAAGAATACCTGCCTCATTACAAAAAGACCCTATTGTTAGCACTCCCCATCATGCTTTCGCAATTAGGCAACGCAATTGTTATGTTGAGCGACACATTGATGGTAGGCCGCATCGGGAAAAACGAATTGGCCGCCGTTGCGTTTGGCAACGCCATATATATTGTAGGATTCGTACTCATTCAAGGCATCACCTTCGGATCTACCCCACTTATTGGAGCCAGTTACTCAGCCGGCAAGCACCGTTATGCAAGCGAGCAGTTTGCAAACTCGCTAGTGGTAGACATTCTTGCGTTTATAGGGGTGGGAACGCTAATGATGGCAGCCAGTTTTGCAATGCCTTATATGGGACAAGACGACGCCGTTTGGCAATTAGCCATTCCTTACTACCGCGTTTTGGTGGTTTCGCTTATACCTTACGTGATATTTTTAGCATTCAAGCAGTATTTAGAAGGTTTAGGAAACACACGTTATTCAATGAACATCACCCTCATCTGCTGCCTGCTGAATGTTGTGTTGAATTATGTTTTCATCTTCGGTAAGTTTGGAGCGCCAGAAATGGGCGTTTTTGGAGCGGGTTTTGCCACATTAATCGCACGCACCGTCATGCCAATCATCTACCTGCTCCTTTTCCGCCACAAGAGCAGTTTATGGAGGCACTTCTTCTTTTTCAAGGCAAAAGCCCTAAAATGGAAGGAGATGAAAAAATTAGGCGCCGTAGGGTTACCGATAGGCGGGCAGATGTTTATTGAGTGCCTTGCCTTTAGTTGCAGCGCCATTATGGCGGGTTGGTTTGGAGCGGCAGCCCTTGCCGGTCACGAAATAGCCATGAATATGTCGAGTTTGACTTTTATGATGGTAACGGGCATTGCTTCGGGAACCACCATCAGTGTATCGCACCAAAAGGGAATAAACAACAAGAATGGCATAAGGAAGGCTGGAAACGCGGCACTACAACTCGGCATCTGCTACAGCATTACCTGTGCTCTAATCATGGCTATTGGCAGCAAGTTTTTACCAACACTTTTCACAAACGACACAGAAGTGTTAGAAATAGCATCGCTGCTTTTGCTTTTTGCCGCAGTCTACCAAATACCAGACGGTTTACAGTCTATCAGCATAGGTGCATTACGCGGCATTGCCGACGTTAGGATGCCAATGTACGTCTGTTCGTTCTGCTATCTTGCCGTTAATCTGCCTTTCAGTTACCTGGTTGCCGTGAAAATGGGAGTCGGCATTACTGGCATCTGGATGGGGTTCATTATCGGTTTAGGAGCAGTTGCCACAATTATGATTATTCGATGGCATTTGAAAACCAAAAGACAAAGCAAGTAAAAACAACTGATCTATTTCAGAAAAAAAGACCAACAGTATTGTTATGAGACAGACATGTGAAACATTAAAATCTATTCGCAAACAGATTGCAGATAAAAACGGCATTGCATACGAGCCAAACGTATGTACCTATAAAGGTCCATGCAGTGGCACCTGCCCTGTTTGTGAAGCGGAGGCTCATTATATAGAAACAGAACTTAAGAAACGTCAAAATGCCAATCAACCTGTCAACATTATAGGCATAGCGAAAGACAAACTGCCTGCACCATCTTCTTTTTCTCAAACAATAGCAGCGGCAACCATTACTGCTGCATTGTCGTTCACAGCCCTTCCTGCTACAGCTGCGGAAAAAAATGAGAAAGAGACGACAATTGAGAGAAAAGACCTGGTAATGGTGAGAGGAGTGATTAACGATGGGGTTGAAGGCTTGCCTAATGTCCGCGTCAGCATTAAAGGAACCGAAACTTTTACAGAAACAGACAAACACGGCAACTTCTCCATCAAAGCTTCCATAGGCGATTATCTGGTTATTGAATGCCATAACCGAGAAAATGATACGATTAGAGTAACAAATGCCGACAAAGTCACCCATACGATGAGCGCGCCCCGTATAAGGTTAGTGGGCGCAGTTTCATCATTGTCTAACAGTGAGCCTCCATTGTATGTTGTTGATGGACATCTGTTGAATTGGGAAAATCTACTTGAGAAGATAAAACCTGCCGATATAGAGACTATGGACGTCCTAACAGACGAAAAGGATATTGCCCCTTATAAAACATTCTGTAAAAATGCTTCACAAGGTGTAATTCTTATTAAAACTAAATCAGGTAAAAAGCAGTAAAAAAAGAAATCCTGCCGGTTTATCGGGAACCAGCAGGCTTTTAAGTATAATCAGATTTTCTACTTCCAGACTACAAGTCGGCCCATTGTTATTGCCGACATAAAGAAAAAAAATCAAAAATTGAGCGTCAATTCAACAGGGCAATGGTCCGAGCCGAAAATTTCGTTGTGAATAGCAGCACCAGCCAGTTTGTCGTCGAGCGACTTTGAAGTCAGGAAATAATCGATACGCCACCCCGTATTCTTCTCGCGTGCGTGGAAACGGTAACTCCACCAACTATAGGCATCCTTCAAATCTGGGTTAAAGAAACGGAAAGTGTCGGTAAAACCGCTATTCAAAAGGTTTGTCATCTTTTCACGTTCTTCATCGGTGAATCCCGCATTTCTGTGATTGGTCTTTGGGTTTTTCAAATCAATCTCCTGGTGGGCAACATTCATATCTCCACAAACCACCACCGGCTTCTTTTCTTCCAATTTCTTCAAGAAAGCCTTAAAATCGTCTTCCCACTGCATACGGTAATCCAAACGGCGTAATTCGTCTTGCGAGTTCGGAGTATAAACCGTTACCAAGAAGAACTGCTCCATTTCGAGCGTAATGATGCGCCCTTCGTGGTCGTGTTCATCAACACCCATACCCAAAGTCACACTAATTGGGTGATGTTTGGTAAAGATGGCCGTACCAGAATAACCTTTTTTGTCGGCATA
Source organism: Paludibacteraceae bacterium (assembly GCA_024401615.1). GTDB lineage: Bacteria > Bacteroidota > Bacteroidia > Bacteroidales > Paludibacteraceae > Physcocola. The sequence continues at coordinate 11,239 of JAKSKS010000011.1, read as the reverse complement.
GTTCCAATACGACTCATATCCTGGGAAACTAATATCTAACTGCCCGGCTTGCATTTTCGTTTCTTGCAGACAAAAGAAATCGGCATCAAGTTTCAAGAACGATTCTTTAAAATCTTTTTCAACGCAAGCACGCAGGCCATTCACATTCCAAGAAATGAATTTCAGCATATACACATCAATTAAAATACAACTGCAAATATAGATATAATAGGCCAACAAAACATCACACCGAAAAAAAACGGCAAACGAAGGGGCACAAGCAAAATATAAAGACTATTTTTGCAAGTTGATAAGTATAGGTAAAAGAGAAAAATGATAAAAGGTATCATTACAAAGCTGACACGCACCTGGATTAAGTTGTTCCACTGGTGCCAAACACACATAAGCGACAAACAGATTGTTATTTGTCTCGCTTTTTTGGTAGGCGTAGGTTGCGCCATAGCCGCTGCCATATTGAAGTCTATTGTTGAAGTTTTACACCACTGGGTAAACACAGCCTTCAGTGCGGGTAACTTGAACTACCTCTACCTTGCAACCCCAATCATTGGTATATTCTTGGCAAGTTCCTTTGTAAAATATGTAGTAAAAGACGATATCAGCCATGGTGTGACCAAAATTATGTACGCCATTTCGCGAAACAAGGCCATAATCAAAGCACACAACATGTGGTCGTCGGTAGTAGCCAGTTCGCTCACCATCGGATTTGGTGGTTCGGTTGGAGCCGAGGCGCCAATTGTGCTTACCGGTTCTGCGATCGGCTCTAATTTGGGTAAACTTTTCCGTTTAGACCAGAAAAAGTTAATGTTGCTGGTTGGTTGCGGTGCAACAGGTGCCGTAGCAGGCATCTTTAAAGCCCCAATCACCGGTGTGCTGTTTACCCTTGAAGTGTTGATGCTCGACTTGACAATGGCATCTATCGTGCCACTAATTGTTACCGCAATCACAGCAACGGTCATCACCTTCTTCATTTCGGGCACCGAAAGCCAATTCGCATTCGACACCACCGTCAGCATCATACCAAAGAACATTCCATATTATGTGTTGGAAGGTATTGTGTGTGGTTTTGTATCACTATATTTCGTAAGGGGAAGCAACAAGTTAGAGTCCTTCTTCCGCAACATCAACAGCCGTTGGAAAAAGTTAGCGGTTGGAGGCTGCCTTTTGAGTTTGCTCATCTTCTTCATTCCACCACTCTACGGTGAAGGTTACGACACAATTTCGAGCCTAATAGACGGAGACGCACAGTCAATTACAGATTCCAGCGTGTTCTACGACTTTAAAGACAACTTCTGGATGCTTTGCCTATTCTGTCTGTTGATTGTCTTCTTCAAGATATTCGCAACAGCGGCCACCAATGGTAGTGGCGGAACGGGTGGTATCTTCGCGCCAAGTTTGTTTATGGGGTGCGTGTCTGGTTTCGTAACAGCCAGCATCATCAACCACCTGCACATCACCAACCTGCCAACCAAGAATTTTGCATTAGCAGGTATGGCGGGCGTCATGGCAGGCGTCATGCATGCGCCCCTGACCAGTACCTTCCTAATTGCAGAAATATCTGGAGGTTACGGATTGTTTATCTGTATTATGACGGTTGCTGTAACCGCCTACATCACCATCCGCACGTTTGAACCACACAGCCTTTACGCCATGCGTTTGGCACAAAAGGGTGAACTCTACACCCACCATATAGACAAAAACGTGCAGATGATGCTCAACATCGACGATTTGATTGACAAAGACTTGGTTACCATTAAACCCAAAATGAGCCTTGGCGACGTGGTAGACATCATCAAAAAGTCGAACAGAAACATCTTCCCCGTGGTGGAAGACAATGTACTGAAAGGCATCCTCACCATTAACGACATACGCAACGTAATGTTCCAACCCGAATACTATAAAACACTTAAGGTGGAGCAACTGATGACTGGCGCTTCGGCCCTAATTTATGTGGAAAACACCGCGAAAAAGAAGGAAGTTGAGGCTGAAATTGCAGCAAAGCACGCTGAAATGGAAAAGAAAGGCCACGCCATCTCGGCCAGTCAGAAAGAAGAGGAGCAAGAGCGACTTAAAGAGTTCAGTGGCGACACTGTGGACGAAATAATGAAGAAGTTCGCATTTACTAAAGCATGGAACCTGGCCGTTGTTCGAAAGAAATCGAAAATCTATGTCGGTTTCTTAAGCCGCGCCAAAGTTTACAACGCATACCGCGACTTGCTGCAGAAAATGAGCGAAGAATAACAGAAACAAACCTTGGGAAAGAAGGAGGTCTTCCCTTTTTAATACAAACTTCAAATTCCAAACAAGCAAATGGCAGATTTAAGAGAAGAGCTAAAGAAAAGAATCTTGGTGCTCGACGGAGGTATGGGCACTATGATCCAGCAATACGGTTTGCAGGAGGAAGACTACCGAGGCGAAAGATTTAAAGACTTACCCGGCCAACAGCGAGGCAACAACGACTTGTTGTGCCTTACCCAACCAGACAAGATTAAGGCAATTCACGCAAAATACCTGGAAGCAGGTGCCGACATTATAGAGACCTGCACCTTCAATTCGCAGAGCATTTCAATGGCCGACTACCATTGCGAACCCTTTGTGCGCGAGTTTAACTTGGCAGGAGCCCGTTTAGCGCGCGAAGTTGCCGACGAATACACCCAAAAGGACCCTTCAAAACCCCGTTTTGTGGCAGGTTCTGTAGGTCCGACCAATAAAACAGCGTCAATATCGCCAGACGTAAACAACCCCGCAATGCGTGGTGTCACTTTCGTGCAACTGCGCGAAGCCTACCTCGAACAGATGTTGGGATTGATAGAGGGAGGTGTAGACGCCATCCTCATCGAAACTATATTCGACACGCTCAACGCCAAAGCAGCCATTATGGCGGCAGAAGACGCCATGGCACAATTAGGCAAGCGCGTCTATTTGATGCTTTCGGCAACTGTTGCCGACATAAGCGGACGCACATTGAGCGGACAAACCATGAAGGCGTTTTTGGCATCAGTGTCAGGTGCGAACCTTCTCTCGGTAGGTTTGAACTGTTCGTTTGGCGCTCGCGACTTGAAGCGTTTCTTGAAAGAAGTTTCAGACAATGCGCCTTTCTTTGTAAGTGCCTACCCTAACGCCGGACTCCCTAACCAGTTCGGCCAATACGACGAGACGCCAGAAACTATGGCGCCACAGGTAGAAGAATACTTGCAAGAAGGTTTGGTCAACATTATTGGCGGTTGTTGCGGTACCACCCCAGGACACATTGGAGCCTACCAGAGTTTTGTAAACAACTATCCTCCACGCGTTCCTGTAGAAAAGAGCCACGACATGATTCTTTCTGGTTTGGAAGAGTTAGTTGTTAAATCAGTGAATTTCAAGGAGAATCCTAACGCACCCCGTTCTTTGTTCATGAATATCGGAGAACGCTGTAACGTGGCCGGTTCAAAGAAATTCTTGCGACTGATTAGCGAAAAGAATTACGAAGAAGCACTCAGCATAGCCCGCAAGCAGGTAGAAAACGGCGCTCAAGTCATTGACGTGAACATGGACGACGCCATGCTCGATGCCAAAAGCGAAATGGTTACCTTCTTGAACCTCATTGCATCAGAGCCTGAAATATCAAGACTCCCTATTATGATCGACTCTTCGAAATGGGAAGTTATTGAAGCAGGTCTGCAATGCGTGCAGGGCAAGTGCATCGTCAACTCTATCTCGCTAAAAGAAGGAGAAGAGAAATTCATAGAGAAAGCAAAGAAGATTAAAGCATACGGAGCCGCTACAGTTGTAATGGCATTCGATGAGAAAGGTCAGGCCGACACCTTCGAGCGCAAGAAGGAAATCTGCAAACGCGCCTACGATTTGCTTACCCAGCAAGCGAACTTTCCACCAGAAGACATCATCTTCGACCCAAATGTGCTGGCAATAGCAACAGGTATTGAAGAGCACAACAACTATGGTGTGTACTTCATTCAAGCAGCCCAGTGGATTCACGAAAACCTGCCATACGCGAAAATAAGCGGTGGTGTAAGTAACCTTTCATTCTCGTTCCGAGGCAACAACATCGTCCGCGAAGCCATCCACTCCGTATTCCTCTACTATGCCTACAAAGTGGGTATGGACATGGGTATTGTGAACGCGGGTATGCTGCAGGTTTACGACGACATTCCGAAAGACCTTCTTAAATGTGTGGAAGACGTCATCTTCAACCGCGATGCAGAGGCTACCGAACGCATGATTGCCAAGGCCGAAGAAATTAAGGCACAGCACAGCGGTGAAACCCAGGCTGTTCATGTTGACGAATGGCGAAACGGCACCCTTGAAGAGCGCTTGCAGTACGCACTCGTCAAAGGCATTAGCGACTATTTGGAAGAAGACCTGAAGGAGGCTCTCGAAAAGTATCCGAAAGCCGTTGAAATTATTGAAAAGCCGTTGATGGACGGCATGAACTATGTAGGCGAACTTTTCGGTGCAGGTAAAATGTTCTTGCCACAGGTGGTAAAGACAGCACGCACCATGAAGAACGCAGTTTCAATCCTCCAACCAACCATTGAGGCACAGAACGCAAATGGCGGCGGACAGAAAGCCGGCAAGATTGTGATTGCCACTGTTAAGGGAGACGTTCACGACATCGGTAAAAACATTGTGGCTGTCATTATGGCTTGCAACAACTTCGAGATGATAGACTTGGGCGTAATGGTACCAAGCGAGACCATTATAGAGACGGCCATCAAGGAAAAAGCCGACCTCATCTGCTTGAGCGGTTTAATTACCCCTTCGTTGGAAGAGATGTGCCATGTGGCCGCTGAAATGCAGAAAGCCGGACTCTCCATTCCGCTGCTGATTGGAGGCGCCACCACCTCAAAAATGCACACTGCAGTTAAAATGGCCCCTAACTACGAAGGTTTGGTAGCCTATATGAAAGACGCGTCGCACAGCACTTACGCAGCTTCGCAATTGCTGAATCCGAAGACACGCGAAGCATTCATAAAGAGCATAAAAGACGAGCAAGCACAGTTGCGAAAAGAAAATGCGGAAAAGCAAGAACAACTGATGAGTTTGGAAGAAGCAAAGAAGAACAAACTCGACTTGTTCTAAACACATAACACATACCAGAAATGTATAATAAAGACGAAAAAAGTCATTGGCGCGCACGAATAGTGCATGTGTTGTTGTGCCTGCTTACCTTGTTGTTGGTGCCTGCAACGATTAACAGTTGTTTATCTACACCAAGTTATGGTGGCGGTCCAGACGGCGCTGCTATGCACGCATTGGGGCTACTATTTGGGTGGGCAGTTTCGGAGGTGTATGCATTAGTTGGGCTGACATTGTTGCATGTGGTGGCAGAATGCAAAAGGGCAATTAAGATAGAGCCGCCTGCCCTTAAGGTTATTTTGGCAGTAGCGTTGGCTTTTGTGCTACCATTTTTTGTTATCCCTTTTGCAATCTGTTCGTATTTCTTGATTAGGTATAAGAAAATGACTGTACCAACTTTATTGTGGATGTTGGCAGCTTCTGCAATTGCCAGCTTCATAGCGGAAGACAAGATGTTCTCGTGCTCACTATTTGCAACCATGCCTATTTATTGCGTTATAAGTTGGTGGTTTGACAGGAGGATGGCAAAGCATAAGGAGGACGGGCAGGCATAAGGAGAAGGCCTATATGCTATGCCGACTCCTAAAATCCCAAATATAATGTTGCAACATGAATGGCAACTTAGTTGCATGGACTTGCCGGACAAGTGTTGGTTAAGGTTCTAAATTGTTGCAGACAAAAAAAAGAAAGAGGGTGTATCAAAATGCAACATTTATGATATACCCTCTTTTTTATATACCCCTTATAACGATTGGCCCCAAAAAGGGAGAGTAGTTCGTTAGAATTTCGTATTTTTGCACTTAAGAGGATTTTCATAAAAAGGACATTGGTTCCGTTTCAGAAAAGACTTGAAACTTAAAACCTGAGGTAAGATGAAAGTAGTCAAATTCGGGAGTTCGGCAGTAGCCACTGCAGAAAAAATCATGGCATCGGCTAAAATAGCTGCTGCACACAAAGGCGAGAACAACATTATAGTGGTTTCTTCTATTAAAGGCACCACCAGTTGCCTTATGGAGATAGCCGACTATCTTTATAAAAAGAATCCGGATGGCGCTAAAGAAATGATAAACGCCCTCGAGCAGAAGTATATGCGATTGGTAAGCGAACTGTTCACCGACAAGCAACAGATTGAAACTATCGTCAAGGAACTTTCTGCGCGTTTTGACGAGATTCGCAAGTTGTCGCAAGACATCTTCACCCTATTTGAGGAAAAACGAATTGTAGCGCAAGGCGAGTTGCTTGTGAGCTACATATTCACAGAATACTTGAAGGGAATGGGCTTGAATGTAAAGAACCTTCCAGCCCTTAACTTCATGCGCATCGACAAAAACGAAGAGCCAGATGTAGTGTTCATCAAGAAGAGTTTGGAAAGCCAGTTGGAGACAGCCGGCCATGCCGACCTCTACATTACAGAAGGCTTTATTTGCCGCAATGCCTACAATGAGATTGACAATTTGAAGAAAGGTGGTAGCGACTATACCGCAGCCTTAATAGGCTCGGCCCTACACGCCGACGAGATTCAGATTTGGAGCGACAAGACAGCCATCTACCGCATCGACAACAGCATCATTAAGGAAGCACGTCCGGTAGAGAAGTTGAACTTCGACGAAGCAGCCGAATTGGCTTACTTCAGTGCGAAAGCCCTCCACCCTATTTGTTTGACTCCTGCCAAACTAGAGAACGTGCCAGTCAAGTTGCTCAACATCAACCAGAGCGAAGACAACGCCACCCTTATCTCAACCGCATTCTCTTCTAACAAAGTAGAAGTGGTTGCCGCAAAAGATGGCATCACCTCAATCCGCATCAAGAGCAGCCGAATGCTTTTCGCACACGGTTTCCTACGTCGCGTATTCGAAGTGTTCGAACAGTACAAGACCTCTATCGATATGATTACCACTTCAGAAGTAGGTGTATCTGTCACTATCGACAACGAGAAGAACTTGGAAGACATTCTCGACGATTTGAAGAAGTTTGGTACCGTAAGCACAAACCGCAATATGACCATCATTTGCGTTGTTGGTGACCTTACTGACCAAAACAAAGGCATACAGAGCAGAGTTATTGCAGCATTGGGCACCCTTCCAATCAGCATGATTTCATACGGAGCATCTGGCAACAACATATCTATCCTTATCCATAGCGACGATAAGGAAGAAGCGCTTAAAGCATTAAACAACGAATTTTTTGTAAAATAATAATACCGGACATTCACCAAAAGGATTCCACAACATAGTAAAGACCATGACAAAAGGAAATTTCCCAATCGAAAAACTTAAAGGTCAGCAGACCCCATTCTACTATTACGACGCAGCATTGTTGAGCAAGACAGTGGAAACACTAAAGGCTTCTGCAGATAAATACGGTTTCCTTCCTCACTATGCAGTGAAGGCCAACGCAAACGAAAAAGTTTTAAAACTCATTGCCAGTTACGGCATTGGCGCCGACTGTGTAAGCGGTGGCGAAGTTTTGGCCGCAGTTAAGGCTGGTTTTGCTCCCGAAAAAATCGTTTTCGCTGGTGTAGGTAAAACCGACTGGGAAATAGAAGCCGCCCTCGATAGCAACATTTTCTGCTTCAATGCAGAATCGTTGCCAGAATTGGACGTCATCAACGAACTTGCAGGCAAGAAGGGCAAGATTGCCAACATCGAATTGCGCGTTAATCCAAACGTTGATGCTCACACCCACGCAAAAATCACAACCGGTTTGAACGAGAACAAGTTCGGTATCAACCTCGAGAACCTTCCTGCTACCATCAAGTACGTAGAAGGTTTGAAGAACTTGAAGTTTATCGGTCTTCACTTCCACATTGGTTCACAGATTACCGACAACAACACCTTCATTCCTCTTTGCGAAGCCATCAACAAGTTGCAGGGTGAATTGCAGGCGGCAGGCGTTAAGGTTGAAAACATTAACGTAGGTGGCGGTTTGGGTATCAGTTACGAAGATCCAGACGGCAATCCAATTCCAGACTTCGAAGGTTACATGAGCACCATCAGCAAGCACTTGCAGTTGTTGCCAGGCCAGAAATTACACTGCGAACCAGGCCGTTCAGTTGTTGCACAGTGTGGAACCCTCATCACAAAGGTAACTTACGTAAAGAAAGGTACAGTTAAGCAATTTGCTATTGTAGACGCCGGCATGACCGACCTCATCCGTCCTGCTCTTTACGACGCATACCACAAGATTGAGAACATCACATCAAACGCTCCAGCCGAGAAATACGATGTTGTTGGCCCAATCTGCGAATCGAGTGACGTATTCTTGAAAGACAATGAAATGAACGGCACACAGCGCGGCGACCTTTTGGCCATCCGTTCTGCAGGTGCCTACGGCGAAATTATGGCATCTCGCTACAACCTTCGCCAGTTGCCAGGAGCATTCTTGTCAACCGAACTTTAAGTAGATAAAGAAACTACAAACAAAACTCAAATGAGCGAACTCTTACAACAGTTGGTTGAAATGGATTTGGGCTTCCAAATTTTATTGGGCGCCCTTCTCCTTCTCTTCTTCATTCAACTGTATTATTATATCTATTACTTCGCTGCACCTATTCGCCAGTTGAAGAAGGACATCACATTCAAGAGCCAGCGTCCAAATGTTTCTATTATCGTTTGTGCGCAAAACGAACAGGAAAACTTGAAGACCTTCATTCCAAAATTGTTGGCCCAACAATACAATGGCAAGTTTGAAGTTGTGGTAGTCAACGATGGTTCGACCGACGACAGCAACGATGTATTAGAGCGCATGGCACAAGAACACAGCAATCTGAAAATCAGTTTTTTGCCAAAAGCCGCAAAATACATGAGCAGAAAGAAGATGTGTCTTTCTATTGGCATTAAGGCAGCAACATACGATGTGCTGGTTTTCACTGATGCCGATTGCCAGCCAACAAGCAAATACTGGTTAGATATGATTGCCAGCCACCACAATTCACAAAACAATGTGGTGTTAGGGGCTTCCCGTTTGGAAAAAATCGAAGGCCTTTTGGGCAACCTTATCGACTACGACAACTTGTTCAGCACCATGCAGTATATGGGTTACGCCATTTGCGGAAAACCATTCAGAGGCACCATCCGAAATTTGTCGTACAACAAGAGCACCTACTATAAGGCAAAAAGTTTCTCACAACATTTGAACCTAGAGTCGGGTGAAGACGACATCATCTTGAAAGATGCAAATGTGCAACAAGCGGCAGTTGAATTAAGAGAAGGCGCAATAACAATAAGCAACCGCGCCCTCACTCCAAGTTCATACCGCCACACAAAAGAACAGCGACTTGACTGCAAAAAGCGCTACAAATCGAGCATAAAGTTAAGTTTGTTTGTTGAAAAGGCCAGCCGAATGTTATTCTACCTAACCTCATTGGCAGCCATTGTGGTATTGGCGCTAAACGAGCAATGGGTAGGGTTAAGTATTGCTTTTACCTTATTTTTGCTTCGCTATACAACTCAGTTTTTTGTATTATACAAAAATTCAAAATGGTTAGGCTCACCAACCCACCCATTCGGACAGGTTGTTTTTGACATTTTTCTGCCTATTTACGAACTCTACATTACAACCATTGGCCGTATTGGCCGCAAGAAATGGGAAATGTGGAGGGAATAACTGAAAAGAACCCATCTATGGCTATTGCACTCGACAAGCAGAAACATGCCGACGCCCTCACCAGGCTGTTGGAAGTCATGGACACGCTACGTTTCAAATGTCCGTGGGCCAAAGTTCAAACATGGGCTTCAATACGCCCCAACACCATTGAAGAGATGTTTGAGCTACTCGATGCCATAGAGAAGGAGAACGCCAATGAAATAAAAAAAGAAATTGGTGACGTTTTCCTACAACTGGTATTCTATAGTATTTTTGCCCGGGAAGAAGACAAGTTTGACTTGGCAGACTCCATTAACGCCCTCACTGACAAACTTATATTCCGCCACCCCAACGTTTACGGAAGCGAGGCAGAAAAGAGCCTTACATGGGAGCAGTTAAAGCAAAAAGAAAAAGACGGTAACAAAACAGTTTTGGGAGGCGTTCCCGTCAGTTTGCCTTCGCTTATTAAAGCGTACCGCATTCAAGACAAAGCCAAAAGTGTGGGTTTTGTACGCGCCAGCAAGCACGAACTGATCTCTTCAATTATTGAACGCCTTCAAAGGCTGGATACAATAGAAAACGATGAAAAAGACCCTTCAGTTGAAGCAGAATGGGGACAAGTTTTATTCGACGTTGTTGGAGCAACACGACTTGGGAACTCAAACCCAGAAAACGCGTTAGAAGCCGAATGTGGAAAATTCACAAACCGCTTCAACAAACTGGAGCAAGCAGTTAAAGCGAAAGGGAAAGACATAAAAGATCTTTCGCAAGAAGAGTTAAGGTCTATTTGGGAACAGAGCAAATAAAGAAATAAAAGCCAAAGGCGAAGGTCTGGAGATGAAAATCTTCAGACCTTCGCCTTTTTAAATTGTAAAAGAAGAAGTGAAAGTATACATATTTTAACTTTTCGCATATGTAAACTAAAAACAATAATAAGTAACTTTACAAGAATGGGTAAAAGGCATTGGCAAAAACAGGCCATAAATGCCACCAGCAACATATACGCTGCGCCGTTTTAGCAGTCACATTTACAATAGAATAAAAGAAAAAATGATATATATAAATGACAAACAAGTGGGTTTTCAATCCTCTGACGGATGAACAAGAAAAGCAGAAGGAAGCCCTCTCGAAAGAGTTAGGTTTCAGCCCCGTGCTCTGTCAGTTACTGATAGAACGAGGGGTAACGGACGCCGAGAGCGCCCGTCATTTCTTCCGTCCCCAGTTGACTGACCTCCACGACCCGTTCCTCATGAACGACATGGGAACAGCCGTTGAGCGAATCAACAAAGCCATGGGGCAAAAAGAAAAGATATTAGTGTATGGCGACTATGATGTTGACGGTATTACTGCTGTTGCATTGGTCTACAAGTTCCTAAAAAAATTCTACTCTCGAGTAGGATTCCACATTCCAGACCGCGATACAGAAGGTTATGGAATCTCGAAAAAGCGAATCGAGTGGGCAGCCCAGAACGAGTTTAAACTCATCATCATTCTCGACTACGGCATTAAGTCGTTCGAAGAAGTTGCTTACGCGAAAGTATTGGGCGTGGATGTACTTCTTTGCGACCACCACACCCCA
>JAKSKS010000109.1 GCA_024401615.1 Paludibacteraceae bacterium | reverse complement strand
GTTTTTCGATATCAGCAACAGAAAGTCCGGTAATGTCGGCAATGTCTTCAACAGAGAAACCTTTTGACCTCATCTTTCTTGCGTTTTTTATATTGTTCTGCAACGCACCTTTCTCCAAACCTATCGCCTCGCCTTTCTCCAATCCTTCCGCCAATCCTTCAGCCTTACCTTTGCGTTCGGCGGTTTCAAGGCAGTTGTTTAGGTCCCAAAGGTTTTTTAAACTTTCCTCGTATACAGAACGCTCATCTTTTGAGAAAGACGCAATTTCAGCAACTTCGAAAAGTTTGCGGAAGATACCCTCTGTTAGTGCAGCAGGTCGGTTTTCTAACTTATAAAGGTTTTTCAGCACAAAAAGCCACTTGTCGCAGAAAGTCTCCAATTCCTGCTCTGACTTGTTGAACTTCGTCATTTCGAGAAACACAAAATTCAAATTATCCGAGAAGGTTTTGTTGTCGTCATCTTTCAGTTTCACGCGTGTAATGTAACGGTCGGGATTGCTACCTTCCATCTCGAAATTAAGCACGCCCACCACATATACAGGCGCTAACCTGTAGTCCCATGGTCGGTTTTTTGAACCTTTCACACCCTGCTCACGAATGGCAAACGATGAATAATAGAGAGCACGGTCGCGGAAATTGTCCTGCTGTGCTTTTTGCATCTCAACAATGAAGCGGTCCCCCCTTTCGGTCTTACAGTAAACGTCATATATAGCGCGGCGGTCGAGCACGTTCTCGCCCAACTGTTCGGTGTTAAGGTAGGTGACGTCTTCAATAGCGGCATCACCCTCCAAACCAAAAAGTACATTTAGGAAGCTAATAAGTAAATCCTTGTTAGCCTCTGTACCGAAAAACTTCTTGAAAGCGAAGTCGGTATAAAAGTTGATGTAACGAGATAATGCCGTTCCAGGTATACACATAAGACCAAGTTTTTGATTTTTAGCAAAGATACTAATTTTTAAGATAGGTTATTTACGTCTTACAACAAACATCAACATCATATAAACGTGAACAGAGCAAAACATCAGAAAGGGTTTCGATTAACAGGTCAGTAAATACACATAAAAAAGGCGTCCCCTTAAAGAGGACGCCTTTCGAGTTTAGGTCAAAAAAAGATGTAAATCAGTATAAAATGTTATTCTATTTTCACAACTTCCACAGAACCCTTTTGTACAGTTCCTTGCCAGTCTACGCTGTAGAAATATACACCAGGGTCAGCAAGTATTCCACGGTAAGTACCATCCCAACCATTGTCGCCTTCAAAGATAACCTGACCATAACGGTTGTAGATAATTACATGATGGCCTAGCATGAACTCATCGTTCAAACCATCCTTAGTGTAAGGAGTGATTGCTGTTGGAATTTCCTTAATGATGTCAACCTGAACTAAGTTAGTAACGACAGCAGGACAAACGCCATTACCAACAATTGCATAGTAGAAAGAGGTATCTTGAACACCTGGTACTACAAAACGTCGAACAACAGAAGAAGGCACATAAATTGAATGTTCGCCATTTGTTGTGTCGTGATCGTTATAGAACATTTCGCGTTCAATATCAACATCATCGAATATAAAGCTACCACCTGAGATTACCTCACCATGCTTATTGTATTCTGCATTGTTTTCACCGTCGAACTCGTTTTCAACACGCATCCACTTTGTAAGCGCTGCATCGTAAGGCATCGTCAAATTCAAAGCAACATCCTGACCCGCATAAATTCTTGCCTTGTCGGTAGGTGTTGTAGTAAGGAGCACTTGTGAAGGTTCGTAACGAGTATAAAGTTTGATACGGACACTGTCGCTGGTATAGAGCGAATCCTTCTTCAACAAACGGTACTTTTCAGCAGAATTGCCAATGAAATTCAAACTGTCGAGAGCAGAAAGGAGGTAAGGTTCGCCACAATGGTTGAACAAAGTGTGCTTTGCAGTAGTAGTACCACAACCATTAGATGCGAAATAAACCGCAGTTTGTTCCCAACCGTCGGCTGATGTTACAGGGGTACCCGGAACATACTCACGACCGTTCAATAACCAACCCTGATTATATACAGGAGAACCCATATCGTCGATGCATGCAGGATATGCCTCACCAAATTCACCATAAACAGGAAGTGACTCACCATCGCAAATTGAATAAGGGCCAGATGCCACCTCAATACGTGGACGCTCGTTTACAGTAATATAAGTAGCAGCAGTATCGGTACAACCAGAGATAGTATCCATTGCTACAAAGTAGTAGACATCTGACTGAGTCTGACGGAGAAGCATCAAATACTTAATGTACGCACGGTCGGCAGCAGCATCAGCAACTGGATCTTGGTAGTATTTCTTAGTAGACTCGAATAAATGTGCATAAGTATACTTATTATCACTATAAATCAAGTGTTGCTCATCAAGGGCACCACGGTAATAATCGTAGGTAACCTCAATCTTTTTAGAGAACCAAGAACCATCCCAGTCTTGCGCCCAAATTTTACCAGCAGCCTTACGGATATTATTATCGGCCAAAGAATTCGAATGAACACGTGGGTCGCCTTCAATAGTCACGTCATCGCCACAAACAGCAGGGTCAGTAGCAACAGTAAGGTTGATGATCTGTTCACGAGGTTCAACAATCAAAGTCTTTTCAAATACTTGATAGTTAACACAAACATCGGAAATGTAGAGCTTGATGATGGTAGTTTCGTTAACCACAGTACCAGGAGCAGGTTCCTGCCACTTCTTAGTATAACCATCGCCACAATCCTGATGAATAGCTGAATCTGGAATAAGATTAGTGATATCAGGCACACCGAAAATACAGTTCTTCAAATAAACAGGGTGAAGAACATCGTCCCAGTCTGCAGGAAGATCAACTTGAGGAGGCACTGTATCCTTAACATGTACTGTATAGGTTACAGGAACCGCGCTATTACCGCAACGGTCAGCAGCCCACCAAGTACAAATCACATCGTAAGTATAATAGTCGCACTTAGAAGGGTCTGAACCCTGATTACAGATACGCTGAGATACTAATGTTGGATTAGGGTCACAGTCGGTAACGTAAACATGCGGCAAGGTGGTATCAGCATCAGCACATGATGTCACATGAACTTCGCCACTCGGATTAATACCATGGAATACTGGAGGTTCATTGTCGAAGACATTAAACGTGTCTGGACTCTCACATGAAGCCACGTCACCATTAATTGCTACGAGGGTGTAAGTACGGACCATAGTAGCCAAACACTCGTCACCCACAATAACGTCCTTATGGTCAAAGGTATTCAAGAGAGCACGGTCCTCAGGTATAACGCTACCACCAGCAGCCTTAAACTCAGCGTAAGAAGTCCAAGCAGAAGGAGTATCGAGCATACAAGACAAGTCATGTCCCAAATGAGGACAAACAACTCTTGGTGGAATCAAGTCAACCACATAAATGTTCTGCTTACACTGTTTAGAGTAACCATTACAATTAGAAGTGAATGTCCAAGTAATAGTAGTTGGCTTATTCATACCACCCATTGGGTAAGCCTCTTCCAACAACTTGCCATCGCTTCGAGTGTAAGTTGTTACAAGGTCATCGCAACACTTTGCAGTAGCCTGCGGAATAACGAGACCAGAATCAACCAACTGAGCATAAGGGAATCCCTTATAAGCAGAATCTCTCATTTCAGCAACAATATCGTGCAAAGAAGAGCAGTCGAAGTAAGGAGGCATTGTATCGATGACAGTAACCTTCTGGTAACAAGTATGAGAAATGCCAGTTGAAGGGAAAGTGAACTTCCAAATAATCACATCTTCACCTTTAACATAAGGATCGTGTATACCAGCACCACTCTGGCGAGTAGTATCGTATACGGCAGTATCACCATTACAAGGATTTACGATAGGACCCTTGAAGAATACAGGAATGTTAACCAAGTCTATGCTGCAGTTAGCAGTATCCATCTGTATAGTTGCAGCAGGGAACGACTGGTCACAATCAACAGGAGGAATATGTCCATTGCTAATCATTACCACCTGACGACAGGTTGTAACAGGAGTCAACAATGTATTGGTCTTGTCGGTGAACGTCCAAATAATTTCAATGGTGTCGATTGCGAAAGAATCGGTCATTGCCAAACCATCGCTACGTGAAGGAACACCAGGAATCTTAATATCAAGACATGGATGATCAGCGAAGTGCTCAGTCAATCGGCTTAACACGTCGGCAGAACCAACACCACAACCGTCTGTAACATCAATTTGGATGTCTGGGTAGTTTTCTTTACCACAATGTGCATCCATTTCTTTGTCGCTCTGTACCAATACAGGCTGGCTACAAACCTTAGAGGTATCGATGCTGAACGGACTAATAAAACGCCAATCCAACATAGTGATACCAACATCGTACTTACCATACACAGGTCCACCATCTTGGCGTGAAGGTATACCAGGAATTAGAGTACCAGTACAGAAATCAGTACCATAAGGTATTGTTAAATCGCCTTCACCGAGGTTAGCAAAGCACTCACCCTTCTCGGTAGGGAACTTAAGTGTATCGTTAGCAATAGAATTACAATCGAAATTAACAGGGTTTTGACCAATTACAGTTGCTAACTGTGTACAAGTCTTAACACCAATTGAATAATTCAAGTCAACAAAGGTCCACAAGATGGTCAAAGTATCGCCCACCTTCAACTTTTCAGGAAGGGCAGAACCATCTAATGTTGTTGCGACACCAGGTATTTTGTTACCTGTGCAAGAATCTATAGCAGTTGGCCATTTTTGCAAATCGAGCAAGTGAGACAAATCTTGTTCGCACTTATCGACATCGGCAGTGTCAACCAACAAGCCCAAGCTGCTACAGTCGAAAATAGGGAGACTCTGAGCAACAACGTGCAACTTCTTGTGACAGTACTTAACTGAATCGGTCAATTCAAGATCCTTAAAGGTCCAAAGCACATCGATAGTGTCACCAACTGCAATTTTTTCAGGAAGTGGAGAGCCATCAGGCAAAGAAATTTCACCCTTGATAGAATCTTTTGTACATACCTCGATGGCGTAAGGCCATGGATCGAACAAACGAAGGATGTGGTTTGAAGGTAATTCACACAAGCCCTTAGGAGCAGTATCGGTAACGACATCAGGAATTGAACTACAATCGAATTCAGGAGTCTTGTCGTCGATTACCTTGAAATCTTCTTGACAGTTAGAGAAAACTGTTTCGTCGACGCTTTCGCCAGCCTTCTTATAGAAACGCCATTGTAACTGATAGTTAATCTTCAATTCAAATTTTGAAGCAGTTTCCAATGGGAACCATTCAGTATCAGATTCCTTCTTCCAATAGAAAGTAGGCTGAAGTGTATCGTTATTTTCACAACGGTCGACTGCAACAGGAAGATTAGTTTCGCCCAACTGTTCTTTGATTTGGGCAATTAGGCTTTCTGCAGATACCGTACATTCGCCCTTATCTGGATGAACGCGGAACTTGTTCTGGTCAGGACACTTAACTTCCGGCATCTTATCGTCGATAACAGTAATCTTCTGGAAACAATAAGAAGGGTTTAACGCATCGTCGAGGAACAACCATGTGATTGTGGTTACACCGATGTTGAACGGAGCATTCAAATCAGTTGCGCCATCGCTTCTGCTTTCCATGATAGCAGTTATAAAGGTACCAGGGTGAAGCGTGTCTTCCAATACAGGAACTGTGAGAACAGGGAGTTCAAGAGGATTACCAGTACCAGGAGTAGCGACACACTGGTCGTAAGGGTAATTCTTAAGATGATCGGTGTAATTAGGAATCAAATCACAATTTACACGTGCAGGGAAGGTATCACGAACGATAACCTTGTATGAACAAGTGTCGGAAGGTTGAGCACAACCGTCTTTTGCAACATAAGTCACACGATAACCGTTCGAACCGTTTGAATACTCCTCCTTACCAGCAGTAATAGGAAGTTCAACGATTCTCGACTCTACAGTAGCCAACTCAGAGAGTTTCTTGATTAACTCAAAATGGAAAGGTTCTTTGTTTGCCTTTGTTCCATCGATACGAATTTCGATGGTTGGGTTTGCATCACAAGTAGCCTTAACAACAGGAAGTGGCAATGTATCTTTATATACTACAGAAATAGAGTCAGCAAAGAATTCTTTGTCACCACCCAAGGCGTCACAATCAACTTCAGGCTGAGTCTTATCGAGCACCATTGAAATAAACTGCGTATCGGCACAAGCAGTGAAGTCGGTAATTGCAACTATCAATTGAGCGTCGAACTTGCTTAATTCACAATGGTTGTGAGGAACATCGACAACTGCCTTGTAAGGTTCGTCAGCCAAAGCATTCGCATTCGTCCATGTATAAGTATATCTGTCGTCAACCTGATTTGCACCAAACTGAACATCCTCAGAGAAAGGACAAATAGTTTGAGACTCACCACCCTTGATTACATTGAAGAGAGCTGATGGGCGATGGAACACTGAAATTTCGTTAGCAGTGTCACACACCTCAACGTGTAAGCCTTCAGCCACCTTAAACAGTTTACATGAAATCTTATACTTACCTTCTGGTAGAGTTTTATCAGCCTTGAAAGAGACTCTGAAAGTAGAGTCTGGATTCTCTAAGTAGAGGTTTTCAGAAGTACCAACAGGATTACCCTCCATATCAGTCAACTGCCATTCGTAAGCGTAATCTGGATTCTTTGTAAATGGATATGGTTGGAATACGATAACAGTGTCATTAGGAATACAAACCTTAGCAGGACCGAGGAAGTCAGAAGGACAATCAGGGTTACAAGCCTTACTGATAAAGTTGAACGTCAAATAATCATTTGTTTTGTCAACAGTTTTCGCATCGTAAACACGGTAAAGGGTTTTTCCTACAGAAGTCGGCAAAACGTCCAAATAAGTTTTGCCCATACCTCTGTGAGGATGTCCATTCACCATAACCGGAAACCAGTTCGCACCATCGTAGTATTCCCAAACATATTCAGCCTGGAAAGGGAAACCGATAGCCTTGATATTGCCAAGTTCGTTTACACAGACAGGGTTACCCGACATACAAACAGAAGCAATATCGGCAGAGATATAGTCAACAGCAACCCTTGAGCAATCGAACTGTGCAAATTCAGGAGCAAAAGCGAATTCATCCAAACCATTTCGGTCTTCAGGGAACCATCCATAATAGGTAATTTCCATACGGACGATACCTCCATCAGTAGGAACCTCATTGAGATTCATGAGATCACGCAAATAGATTCGGGCATTATCAGATGAATTAGCGGTTAGTACTGAGTCGCCAGGAGTTAAGCATCTTCCAGTTGCGTCATCATAAGCAGAAGCCACCAAATAGTCTGTAGATTGTCTACCAAATTCTGTACGTGCAATAAACTGGGCATTATCCCAATCATTAGCCGGATTTTTTTGTCCACATTCCGGTTTGTACTGAACATATAGACGCATACGGAACTGGTAAGGTTTACCTATTACTTGAGGAGAATGAGCGTCATAAGACAATACACAGATCGTCTTATTAACATCTTCAACAGTATAGTAATAGTTTTTACCATTGACATCTGCCGCATTATCGAGTGAAGGAGTTGTTCCAAAGAAAGACTCCAGATCATTGGTAATCTTATAATTATCTCCGACACCACCTTTTCTAAAGGTGATATTATAGTCGTTGAAGTGAGAAACTACCTGATCTGGGATACGCGGTTCTGTATGTTCATCGATTGGGTCAAAGTCAGTACCTGTAAACTGCTCACCAGTTGTAGTGGTATGACAAATTTTAGAACACTCTGCAGATTTATCACGTTCAACAGCAACGACATTAGACACTTCACGAGTCGTTTCATCAGTTACGCGATAATAAACGAAATCGACATCAACAGGCATTGAAGTACCTAAATTAACTTCTTTAGTCACTGAATTTGAAGCATCAATCCACGGACCGTCATCGTGTTTTTCTTGATAGAGCAAAAAATGGTTAGGTTTAGCATTTTTTACAGACAAGTAAATACCACCACCTCCACACACCAAGGTCTCATCGGAAACGATTTCCATCTTAGCGCCGGGACCAGCAGGGCCGTCAGGGGCACCAGGGCCAGCGGGGCCTCCAGGAGCAGGCTGTGCAGACAGCTGTAATGTTAAAACAGAAAAAAGGAAAACCAATCCCAAACGGAACTTGGTAAATCCTGACAGTTTAGTTGTCATATTTAAAAATTCTATAATTCTCTCATCTTCAAACATCTAATTCAAACACTCTTTGTCTATTCACTATCGATAATAAAAACAAATAGCGCTTCAAAACTCTTAAAAAAACAAAGCAGAGTGTAAAAATTAGAAACAAACTACCTTAATCTGTCAGCATTCTTCACACATAAGTGTCAAGAACAACTGAGTTTATAGTTTTATATCAAACACAAATTTAAGAACTTGAGAAAAAAGAAACAAATAGTTAGAAAAAAAATTGCTTTAGAAGCATGTTTTATGGACACTTTGAAAAATAAATCCAAAAGGATTGGTAAAAAAACACCACTTGACAAAACATTGTTAAAGTTTTTGTCACAATAAGAAAGCGGGGCTCTGAAACTCAGAACCCCGCTTTCGTTTTTGTGTGATATAAATTGAGTTTATCGACGAATCAATGTAAAGTGACCAGTGAACACTTTATCGATTTCGTGGATGGTTACCTCATACCAGTAGTCGGTAGACGGCATTGGTTTGCCGTTATAGAAACCATCCCAACCTTCTTCGTCACCTTTGAAGGTTGACAACAACTTACCCCAACGGTCGAAAATCTTGATGACTGCCTCTGGATATGTTTCCTGAATTGCCTTTGGCTTCCAGAAATCGTACTGGTCGTCGCCATTAGGAGAGAACCATGCAGGAATTACGATTAACGGACGTTTTACGGTAAATGGCATAACCG
>JAKSKS010000108.1 GCA_024401615.1 Paludibacteraceae bacterium | reverse complement strand
GCGTATCAACGCTGCTGCTCGTCTCGAAGGCTACTCTTATTCTAAGCTTATGGGCTTTGTTCAGAAGTCTGGTGTTGAAATCAACCGTAAGGTCCTCGCTGACCTCGCTATGAACAACCCTGAAGCTTTCAAGGCTATCATCGACAAGGTTAAGAACGCTTAATTAGTTCTAACTAGATAAAAAGAGGGAATCGCTTTGCGGTTCCCTTTTTTTACACCTTATATACCTGTATGGTGTTCATTTCCTCTGAACGACAATTGTTAGAGGATGACGTTTTCCAATATTGCAGGTCTGTTAACTACTTGAAATAGAGATAAAAGTTTCGTCAGAAACGCCATCGGAACTAACCCATAGTAAGTAAACGTCCTATTTATTGTAACCATCTCATTCGATATGTTTTCATATTGGATGGTTACCCCTAAGAACATCAGATTATGAAAAGTTTTAAAAAATTCATAGTAGTGTTAGAATCCATGTGCCTAATCGGTATGATAACATTTTTCATAATGTTCTTTTTCCCAAAGAAGATAGGCGTGGACTATATATTGTCTGTCGTGGATATAGAGATTCCACACTATGATGTAGTTTCAAAAAAAGAAAAATGGCAAGATTATTACGATTACGAGATTTGTTTTCCGACTGAGTATTCTGAATCAATCATAAAACAGTTTAAAAATAAAAAGGACTGCCAAAAATTTCAAACGGAGTACGATGGCAAAATAGTCAATGTACTAACTTGCGAATATAGCCAAACAAACTGTAATATATTGTGTACAGACAATACTGCAGGAGATTATTACTATTATGTTTACATAAGGCCCCAAGAAGGGAAAGCGAGTGTTCAAGTGAGTTATGAGTTTGGAGAGCAGTTTGATTGTGTTCTTTACATTGTTGCACTTCTGTTCTTAGCTCTTGTTATCGGCGTAATCTATGTAATTACATTATTAGTGCATAATCGTTTTCTCTGACAGATATAATAGGGAGATATTGATATTCCAGCGCGTTCATTTTGAAATGATTTGGTCCAGTAAAAAAAATGCGGTATCCTGCTTAACCTTGATTAGAAACTAATTCCCTAATTATTCTCATATTTCTTTTCGCCTATCTTTCAGTTGGCTGCAATCCGCATTGCGTTGCATCCAACGATGAATATGCATAAGGTAGTGATAGCAATCGAAACCGATACGATAGTGCCGCTACGGGCTTTAAAACCGTCTTCTACGGTGTATTTATTTGCCCATGACTGCTTGCGGACGTGAATGTATAGTTTGTAGCATCCGAATCCGCATGCCAGGCCAATTAGTGTTCCCACAAAAATGTCGAGAGGGTAGTGCACGCCAAGATACATGCGCGAGTAGGCACAGATGGCTGCCCATGCGAATAAACAGCCTGTCGTTATCTTGTTTTTTAGCAGGAGCGAGAAAAATAGGGCTAACCCGAAACAGTTTGAGGCATGGCTTGAAGGGAAACCATAAAGTCCGGCTCTGAAGTCTTTCACAAAACTGAGCTGACCCATTATACTGGGGTCGTGGCTTGGCCTGAGGCGTTCAACTAGAGGCTTTAGTAATCCTGAAGTAATTTGGTCGCAGAGCAATATGGTTAATGCGGTGCACAGAATTACGATGATGCTCTCTTTCTGCTTATCTTTTATTACAATGTACAGTAAGGCCAGGTAGAATAGTGTCCATGTTAGCATTTGCGACACCAACCACATTGTTGCGTCACCGAAGGCGTTATGCTGCCCGCTTAAGTTCAACACAACCATCAGGCTTTTGTCTGTTGCTATCAGTTGTTCTAACATTTTATCTAAATTTATGAGTCAAAAAAAAGACTTGCGGAACCGCAAGTCTTTTTCTTATTGTGTTTGGCTATTAACCAATCTTAAATGCTACAGGGAGTTTGAACTTAGAACGTACGTTCTTTGTACCATTCTGTGCTGGTGACCAACCCTTCATCAACTTAACTACGCGAACTGCTTCCTTGTCAAGTGCTGGGTCGATTGAACGAACAACTTCAACGTCTGTAACTGTACCGTTCTTTTCTACAGTAACCTGTACGATAACGGTTCCTTGCATACCAGTTTCACGAGCAGCCTTCGGATAAACCAAGTTCTTTGCAAGGTAAGTTCTCAAACCATTCATACCGCCAGGGTATTCAGCCTTCTTCTGTACCTTGATATAAATCTGGTTATCGTTATCCTCTTCTTCTACAACCTGTACAGGCTCGTCGAGGATTGGCTTTGCGTCTTCTACTGCCTTACCTTCATCTTCGGTGTTAAGGTTGAGACTCTTGGTCTCTGCCTTGTCATCCTTCTTGAATTCGGTAGGCATCTGGTCGACTACTGGTTCTGGTGCAGGTGGTGGTGGCGGTGGTGGTGTGTTCTGCTCGGTAATTGGAGCACTTTCCTCCTCGATTTCCTCCATCTGGATTCCCTCGTCTTTTGTGACAGGTTTCAAGTCGCGCTGGCTCCATTCAAATGCAATGAATATTGCGCAGACTGCGATAAGAAGACCCATCAGAATGAAGTTCGATTTTTCATTTTCCAAATCGGCTTCGTACGATTTTTTGATCTCCATTTGTTTATTTAGTTTTTGTTTTTCGTTTTTACATCAATTACGCAAATTTAATCAAAAATTCATTATTACGAATTTATTTTCCATTTTTGTTATTGACCATATGCCTTTTTTTCGGTTTGTGCTCGCTTTAAAGCCCTTCCTCTCTTGGTAAAGTTGTTCTATAACATAAAAAAGACTTGCGTTTCCGCAAGTCTTTGCAATGGTTGTTTAGTTTCTCGATAATGTGAATGCTACAGGTAGTGAGAAGATTGAGCGTACGTTCTTCGTTCCTCCCATTTGGGCTGGTGTCCAACCTGTAAGGGTTTTTACCACTCTTACCGCTTCTTTGTCAAGTAGCGGATCTATTGAACGTCGAACGATGATGTTGTTTACCGTTCCATCTTTTTCTACTGTAAACTCTACTATTACTGTACCTGATATTCCGGCTTCAATTGCACCTCTTGGATATACGAGGCGAGATGCAAGGTCTTTCCTCAATTGAGGTAAACCACCAGGGTATTGGGCTTTTTTATCTGGTGATCTGTAAATCTTGTTGCTTTCTGGGTCAACCTCTGTCGGTATTTCTATTGGAGTGGTTAGAATGGTTTGAGCATCAGGCGTTACAGCTTCCGGATGGTCCTCTCCAATAACGTCTATCGGTTTTGTGGTTGCAGCGTCACTTTTCTTAAATACGGGTTCTTCTATTTTGGGTTGTTCTACTACTGGAGGGGGTGGAGGTGCCTGTATGGTTACTGGCACTGGGTCTTCATCTATGAAAGATGCTGTCGTAAAGTCTTCTATGCCGAATGTCTTGGCGTTTCTGTTCGACCATTCCATTACTACGAAGGTTCCGCATAGGGCAACTAACAATCCCATTAGGAACAAGCTCGACTTGTCATTTTCCAAGTCTGCTTCAAAGTTTTTCTTGATTTCCATGGCTATTAAATATTAAAGTGTTTTGTAAATAAGGTTGTTTTCTTCTGTGTGCAATATACTATAATTTTATTTAACTATGCAAACTAAAAGGCTGGTTTTTACAAATAATTTCGTAAAAACCAGCCTTTTGTGCTAAAGAACATTGTTTTGCGTGCTACATGTTTAATTTCTCACTTTCAGTGGGTGGTAATCTTTGCTGTAGCGGAGCATTTGTTCGGCATAACCTTCGTTATATTTTATCTTTATATCGGTTATTTCGCCCTTTTCGTCAGTGACGGCTTCGTAAACTGGGTTCACAAAACCTTTGTATGGTGCAAGGTTTAGTTTTGCATAGCGCTCCTTGACTTCTTTGTGGAGTTTTTGGTCTACTTTCACACCATATTCTTCTACCAGGTGCTTTGCACCTTCAAAGTCGCCTTCACTCTTTACACGTTGAATTTCTGCCAGAAGTTCGCCAACTAGCGTACGCATCTTTTCGTAGTCGTTAATACGTACAAATGTCTTGCCTTCTTTGTTCACGAATTCTACCACGTTGTCTTTCTTGCCGTGCTCGTATACCCAGCGGGCAATAAGTTGGCGGTTACGCATGTGGGCTTCTTCTATGTCCTTGCCGTCTTCTATACGCATCAACTGGGTCATCAAACCGTTGTTCATATAGCTATAGTATTCGGCTTTGTAGGCTTCGGCGTTTGGCAATAGCCCAAGTTCTACAAGTTTAGGGTCGGCTTCGTAGTAAAGTCCGAACAGGTCTGCTCGTGCTTCTTCTATTGTGGCGCCATAGGCTTTCAGCGCGTCTTGGTCTACGCCTGGAAGTAATTGTCCTGAGCCGTGGCCCAGGCATTCATGCAGGTCGGTATGGATGTTGTCTGTGATGAAACCGTATTTATCTAGAATGTCGCGTTCAGTCTGGCTGTAAACGAATTCTTCTTTAAATCCATTACCTTTTGCGGCTTCGTCGTAAGCGCTGGTAATGTTTTCAATAGTCACGCTCTTTGAGCCGTGCTCCTGTCTAATCCAGTTGCTGTTTGGCAGGTTTATGCCGATTGGGGTGGCAGAGTAGCAGTCGCCAGCCAAAATGGCTACGTTGATGACTTTTGCAGATACGCCCTTGACTTTCGATTTCTTGAAGCGGGCGTCAACTGGTGAGTGGTCTTCAAACCATTGTGCGTTTTCGCTAAGAATTTCTGTACGCTTGGTTGCGTCTATGTTCTTGTAGTTAACAATGGCTTCCCAACTTGCCTTCGTGCCAAGTGGGTCTCCGTAGGTCTCAATAAAGCCGTTTAGGAAGTCGATGTGGCTGAGGGTGTCTTTTACCCAGGTTATGCTGTAGTCGTCGAAGGTCTTCAAATCGCCAGTTTCGTAGAAGGCGATCAATTTCTTGATGGTTTGCTTTTGTGCGTCGTTTTCTGCCACTTCCAGCGCTTTGTTCAACCAGTAAACAATTTTTTCAATGGCTGGTGAATACATGCCTCCTACTTTCCAAGTTTTTTCTACGAGCTTGCCATTCTCTTTTACGAGTTTGCTGTTCAAACCGTAACTGATTGGCGACGCGTCTTTCGGATCTTTCTGCGCACCGTAGAACTTCTCAACTTCTGGTTGGGTGACTCCTTCATAGTAGTTGTTGGCCGAAGTGGAAATAAGGTCTTCTCCCTTTGCCTGGTTTACGCGTTTTGCGTCAATTGCTGGGTCGAACATCACAGGAACCAACTCCTTCAGCATTTCATCTACGCTGTTGTTGTAAGCGTAGAGTGGTAAGTTCTTACTGTCGATGCCGCGTACTGCTGTTTCAAAGTATTCTTGGCTGAATTCTGGCAAGAACTTGTCCATGCCGTAGTGGTGGTGTATGCCGTTTGAGAACCATACGCGTTTCAGGTAGTTCTCCAATAGTTCGAACTGCTTGGCGTCTTTCTCTTTCGGATAGTTGCAGTAGACTGCTTCCAACACTTCGCGAATTGCCAAGTTATATTTGCCATTCTGGTCGAATAAGATGTCTCTTCCCTGTAGTGCGGCCTCTGTTAAATAGTATATATACTTTTTCTGCTGCAGGGTTAGGTTGTCGAAGCCGGGAACCTGGTAGCGGAGTATTTGTAGGTCGTAAAATCTGTCTACATGATAGTCAAACGAGGCTGCTTCGTTGTTGGGTGCAACACTGCTGCATCCGGCTGTTGTTAAAGCTGTCATAATGCCTATAATTTTTGTCTTTAATGGTGTCATTGTTTATGTATGATTCGCTATTCGCTGTTTTTTGCGTCTATGTTTTCTACCAGTTTCCATTGGCCTTGGCTCTTTTTGTCGAACTGATAAGCGTCGTACGTGAAATCGGGGCCGTAATAGGAGTAGATGCCTGTGTAGAACGGTTCTGAAGGCGACAGATGGTCCATCACGATGCGTTTGTTGTCTTTGTCGTAGGTTAATGATACACGTGCGTCGTTGTTGTATTGCAGCACAATGCGGTTGCTGGCTCTGCCTGTCCCCTTAAAGGGCGATACACTTCCAAAGGTGGCCTGTTTGCCGTTTTTACTTAATTTCAGGGTCTCGGCCACTTTAAAGTCAGTCAGGGCGTCGCCTCCTCCCCATCCTAACAGTATGTAGTATTCGTTTCCGTCCTTTTTTGCCAAAATGGCATTATAATAAAGGGCTCCATACCAGTTGTTGGTGGCAATTTTGTTGCCTGTGCTTGGGGTATAGGCATTGCCGTTGGTGTTGAGTGGAATTGGCTTAACGTGCTGTTTCGCGCGTTTCTTCGAGGGTTTCATCTGCAAGTACCCCCCATAGCCGTATGTTTTGTCGCTCAATGGGTAGTTCCAGGTGTAAATGCGCAGATTTTTGTCGTCGCTGTAACATTTGCCCATATTTCTCAACTCGTCGAATCGGTAGTCGAAAGTGCTGTCGTTTTGCAGCAATTGGCCTAACTCTTCTCCTATTTGCTGGCTGATTGCATTGCTTAAACTGTCGTTTCCGCTATTGCGTAGAGCGTCGAAAAGTTCGGTAAGGTGTTGTGTGTCTGGTGCATACCCCTTCTCTCCTTGGGCATATGCGCCAAAGGTGCAGGCGAATGTACTGGCCGCACACATCACAACTTTCTTTAAGTAGGTGTTTTTGTTCATTTCTTTTCGCGCTATTTGGTTTTTCAAATATAAACAATTTTTATGGCTTCCTCTCTATTGTTCTAATGTTGCTTTAATAATATTAAAGTATTACCTTTGTATTAAGGTGGCCTCTATAAATTAATTTCAAGTGGTTTTTGAAATTGGTTTTGCCGCTAATGACTTTTTTAGTTAGTTTCCTTCGGGATTCCTTTAATTGTTAAATTCATGACCGAATCTGTTGGGACACTCTTGTCTCAAATAAATACGCCTGCCGACTTGAAGAAACTGGCCATAGACCAGCTTCCGCAGCTTTGTAACGAGTTGCGCCAGTTCATCATCGATGAACTTTCGGCCAATCCGGGACACTTTGGCGCCAGCCTTGGTGTTGTAGAACTAACGGTTGCCTTGCACTATGTGTACAATACACCCGAAGATTCTGTTGTATGGGATGTGGGCCACCAGGCTTATGCGCATAAAATTTTAACGGGCCGCCGAGAGAAATTTGCCACTAACCGCAAACTTCATGGCATTTGTGGCTTCCCTAATCCAAAGGAAAGCGAATACGACGCCTTTATTGCGGGGCATGCTTCTAACTCTATCTCTGCCGCTTTGGGTATCTCTGTCGGACAGACGCTCGACAAGTCGGCGAAGAGGGCAGTGGCTGTTATTGGCGATGGCGCTATGACCGGTGGCTTGGCTTTCGAGGGCTTGAACAATGCGTCTTCGTGCCGCAACAACCTTACCATCATTCTTAACGATAACCATATGGCCATCGACCATGTGGTGGGTGGGTTGAGTAACTACCTGGTGCGAATCAATACTTCTAAACGCTATAACTCTTTCCGTAGTAAACTTTACAAGTTCCTGCTCAAGTTAGGGTTGGTGAGCAACGAAGAGGCCGGCCGATATATTCAGCGAAATAATTCGCTTAAGGCGTTTATTTCTAAACAACATACGTTGTTCGAAGGTTTGAGTGTCCGTTATTTCGGACCAATCGACGGACATGATGTCATTAACCTGGTCAAAATCTTGCAGGATATTAAGGATTACAAGGGTCCTAAAATTGTACATATACGCACGAAGAAGGGCAAGGGTTTCAAACCTGCCGAAGAGTGTGCTACCGAATGGCACGCGCCTGGCAAGTTCGATAAGAATACGGGTAAACGTATTGTCCCTGAAATTAAAAGCGACCAACCGCCTCTCTTCCAAGATGTGTTCGGACACACCCTCCTCGAAATGGCTCGTGAAAACAACCAAATTGTGGGTGTTACCCCTGCTATGGCAACGGGTTGCTCTATGACCTATATGATGCACGAAATGCCTGAACGCACTTTCGATGTGGGCATTGCTGAAGGACATGCGGTGACTTTTTCCGCTGGCCTGGCTAAAGAGGGCAAACTGCCATTCTGTAACATCTATTCGTCGTTTATGCAGAGGGCTTACGACAATGTGATTCACGATGTCGCTTTGCAAAACCTCAATATGGTTATCTGCCTCGACCGTGCCGGCCTTGTGGGTAACGATGGTGCTACGCATCACGGCGTTTTCGATTTGGCTTGCTTCCGTGCGGTACCTAACCTTATAGTGGCTTCTCCTTATAACGAAATTGAGTTGCGTAACCTTATGTTTACTGCCGCTCAACCTAATATGGGACCTTTCATTATCAGATATCCGCGCGGACGTGGGTATGTAAGCAATTGGCACCTGCCTATGCAGGTTATGCCGGTTGGCAAGGGTAATTGCGTTAAAGATGCCGTAACCGATCCGAAAGTGGCTGTCTTGACGCTTGGCCCTCGTGGTAACGTTGCTTTGAATGCCATTAAAAAACTGGATGCTGGTTCTCAAGATAAGATGGGCCTATATAATATGGTTTTCGCCAAACCTATCGATAGTGAGTTGGTGTTAGAAGTGGCCCAACGCTATAAGCGTCTAGTCACTATTGAAGAGGGGGCTCTTGCCGGAGGCTTTGGCTCTGCTGTTTTGGAATGTTTGTCCGATGCTGGCATCTCAATTCCAGTTCATCGTATTGGTATTCCTGACAATTTTATTGAACACGGCTCACAAGAGGAGCTATACGCTATTCTTGGCATGGATGCCGATGGCCTACAAAAGACTTTTAACGAAGAACTTCAGAAATCCTAAATGGAGTGATAGTATGCAAAAAAGAGGCGGACAACTCAGTTGCCCGCCTCCTTTTTGTGATATCAAACCCTTCGATTTTGTGTCGCTTTGCTATCTTTGTTGCGTTATTTATGGAATAAAAGAATTATGCTCACACTTTTACTTATCAGTTCTGGCACCCTCCTTTCTATTGGAGGTGTTGCGCTTTACTTACATAAAAGAAATAATAAACAGAGGGAATTATATACAAGTTGGCACAATGTAGAAACGAAAAAATGGAGTGTTTTAAAGCACTC
>JAKSKS010000107.1 GCA_024401615.1 Paludibacteraceae bacterium | reverse complement strand
TCAAAATTTTAGGTCTTATTTTATCTTCTTTAACACGAAGCAGCAACGCGATGGTATGTAGAGTTTCAACCACAGTTTCCCTGGCGCGTTGCTCTCCACGTTGTCGAGTGTGTAGTGGCTCACGCTTTCGTCTACAAGGTTAAAACCTCCGTATTTGCTGTTGTCGCTGTTTAGCACTACTTTATATTCGCCTGGCTCTACCAACATTCCATAGTCGGTGTACGACGAGTTAGGGTGGAAGTTGAAAATAAAGATAAGGTTACCGCGCTGGTATGCAATTACCTGGTCGTCGGCTTTTTCCCAAAGTACGGTAATTGACAGTTCGTTAAATCGGTGCATGCTCTTTACCAAGGTGATCATATCTTTGTCCCAGTCTCCCAACCAACAGTATTTTAAGTCTTTGTTGTCGACCAGGCTGAATTGGCGACGGGCATATTTGTGCGACCATCCGTTGCCCTCTCTTGGGAAGTCAATCCATTCAGGGTGTCCAAATTCGTTACCCATAAAGTTCAAGTAACCACCATTAATTGAACTGATGGTGATGAGCCTTATCATCTTGTGAAGCGCAATGGCACGGTCTACCATATACGAACTTGGCATCAGTCTGCTCATGTGCCAGTACATGTCGGCATCGGCAAGGCGGAAAATGATGGTCTTGTCGCCTACCAGTGCCTGGTCGTGGCTTTCTGCGTAGTTGATGGTTTTCTCTTCTGCACGGTGGTTGGTCAGCATCCAGAGCATTGAGCCTGGTTTCCATTGCTCGTCGGTCTGCTCTTTTATCAGTTTAATCCAGAAGTCGGGTGTGCCCATGGCAAGGCGGTAGTCGAAACCTATGCCTCCGTCTTCGTACTTTCCAGCAAGGCCTGGCATACCGCTCACGTCTTCTGCAATGGTAATTGCGTAAGGATTGGTTTGGTGGATGACTTTATTTGCCAAGGTCAGGTAGCAGATAGCGTCACCGTCTTGGTTGCCGTTGAAGTAGCAGTCGTAGCCGCCAAAGTCGCTGCCCAGACCGTGGTCAAGGAACATCATTGAGGTAACTCCATCGAAGCGGAAACCGTCGAAGTGGTATTCGTCGAGCCAGTATTTGCAGTTCGAGAGTAGGAAGTGCATCACTTCGTTCTTGCCGTAGTTGAAACAGAGTGAGTCCCATTGGTTGTGCTCTCTTCTTGCTCCGTCGTGGAAGTACTGGTATGGGGTGCCGTCAAGCAGTCCTAAACCTTCTACCAAGTTTTTCACTGCGTGCGAGTGCACTATGTCCATAATGACAGCCATTCCCATTTGGTGGGCGGTGTCAATCAATTCCTTCAAGTCTTCTGGCGTGCCAAATCGGCTCGATGCGGCGAAGAAGTTAGATACATGGTAGCCGAACGACCCGTAGTATGGGTGTTCCTGTATGGCCATTATCTGTATGCAGTTATAGCCGTCTGCGCTGATGCGAGGCAACATATTCTGTGTGAATTCCTTATAGGTGTGTACGCACTCTTCCTCGCCTGCCATACCAATATGGGTTTCGTAGATGAGCAGTGGGGTAGTGTTGGGTTTGAACTTGTTAACCTTGAATTTGTAAGGTGTTTCTGGATTCCAAACCTGTGCGCTGAATATCTTGGTCTCTGTGTCTTGAATTACACGCTGGGCCCACGCGGGTATGCGTTCTCCGCAACCGCCTTCCCAGTGGACCATCATTTTATAGAGGTCGCCGTGCTTCATGGCTTTTTCAGGAACGGTGAGTTCCCAAATGCCATTGTCTTTCTTTTTTAGTTGGAATTGTTCGTCTTCTTTCCAACCGTTGAAGTCGCCAATAAGGCATATAGAGGTGGCATTGGGTGCCCATTCGCGGAAAACCCATTTCTTTGCCTGTTTGTGCAAACCGAAGTAGAGGTAGCCAGTAGCAAAGTCGGCCAAACTTTGGGAACCTCGGGTGAGTTCCTGCTCCTTTCGCTGGGCGTACATATAACGCTCGTAAAGGTAATCCTCATATGGCTTCAAATAAGGATCTTTCTTAATGAGTTTCAGTTTGTCCATATATTGTATTTTATTGTTGTTTATTTTGGTTTTCGAGTTCTGTCGGTTTGTTAGATGTGTACTTTAACAATAACCTTCTTGGTATGGCCTTCTCCTATAATTGGGGAGTGCGCGTCTTCGGGGAAGAAGATGACAAACTGGCCGGGCGACACTTTGAATCTTACCTCGGGTAGTTCGTTAAAGAAGGCGATGTCTTTTCCTTCACGCACTTCTCTCACGCTTTTGCACTCGCAGCGGGGCATCCATCCCATTTCCTCAGCGAGGGTAAGGGGTATCTGTATGTCGATGTACTCGTCGTGCACCTCCGGATAGGCGGTGCTGGCGGGGCGTAAGTCTACTTCGTCTATGTTGATGTAGAAGTTCTCTCCTTCATATGTCAGGCGACCGGCGGGTTTGCTGGCAAAATCTTCGCTGGCAAGCAGGCGTGCTATCTTTTCGAAATCAGGGTGAAGGCTGACATATCTTTTAAAGTTTTCTACTTTATCTATTATCATATAGTTTATTGTTAGTTTATCAAATATATACAAAAAGATGTAAGGTTGTTCGTTTAACCGTTGTTTTTTTGCAATAAAAAAGTCAGTTCGTTATTCAACAAACTGACTTTTCCTTTATCTTTTCTGGGTGCGTATGGCCTGTATGCTTTCGTACGTTTGCCCCTCTAAACTATCTAATAGGTGATTGCAGTATTCCTTTATTGTAGCAGGCTCGTTGGTGGTTGCCAAACCTATGGTGAATATGCCCGCCGCCATACCTGCTTTCAGTCCGTTTATGGCGTCTTCAAACACTACGCACTCGTCTAACTCACATCCGAATATTTTAGCACCTAACAGGTAGCAGTCGGGGTCGGGTTTCGAGGCCTTGAAATCTTCTGCTGTAAATATCCGGTCAAACAGTTGGTCTAAATCAGGGTGTTGTTTGTAAACGTTGTCCATCTTCAGTTTGTTCGAACTGGTTACAATGGCGCATTTCACACCGTGGGCTTTTAAGTCTTTTACAAAATCAATTGCTCCGGGGTAAAAACGGTAGTCCATTCGTGTTTCCCATTCTGCAATACCGTCTTCTACTTTCTTGCTTATAGCCGGGTCGGGAAAGTATTTGCCTAAAATTTGGGTAAGGGTTGTACCCTTTATCACTTGGTCAAAATGGGGAATATCGGGGCGGTATTTCTTTCCTGTTTCTCCCCAGTAAATGGAGTATTGACTTTCTGTATCGCACAATGTGCCGTCAAGGTCAAACAATGCTGCTTTCAATTCTTTCATAAATCAAAATTACTCAATTTTTATCTTATTTGGCCTGTTTTGGACATTTCTTCGTACCCGCCAAAATGAAGAAATGGTTAAGATGAATGCTACTTGTTGTGAGTTTTCTTAAATCGTTGATTATATGTTATTTCTAATTTTCAAGAATCAATGATGTGCTAAAAATGTGTAAACTTACACAAATGATGTATCAGAAATGTGTAAATCTACACAAAAGATATATCAAAAATGTGTAACGTTTTTCTAACGCTTGTCTTTACTATGACTATACCTCAGTTTTTTTGAAACCAAAAAATCCCCCACCAAGGACCGAAGTGCTCAGTGGGGGACAATATAGTAGTTAGTTTCTTTTAAGTTACTTTACAATAAGTTTTTCTGCATAGGTGCAGTTGTTGGTCTTGATCTTCATAATGTAGAGGCCTGCTGCTACATTGCCCAACTGCATTTCGTTGGTGTTCGAAGTTGCAATGGTCTTGCCTTCGGTGTTGGTCAATTCCATTCTGTTGATGTTCTCAACGCCACTCACTTTAACATAGTCAGATGCTGGATTTGGAACTATCTCAATCTTGTCTGAAATAATGTTGAGGGTGTTGGTCGCATCTTTTTCTGTGAACTTAATCCAGTCGATGTCGAAATAGCTTTCGTCAATCACAAGTTTCAAGATGTGTTTGCCTGCCTTCAATTCGGTGGTGAGTCCGCTCACTTCCTTCATATCGTCCCAATCGCCGGTGTTTACGGCTTTGGTAACTTCTGTGATAACTTCGTCGTCCATTTCGAGGTGGAAACTTGCGTTGTCGTTGTCGGTAGATACAAGGGCCGACCATTCGTATACGCCGTCCTTTTCTACTTCAACGGTATATTCCATCCATTCGCCCTTAACGGTCCAACCAAGTTTGTAACCGCCATTGAACGACTTGATGTCAACCTGTTCGTCGCGCATAGCCTCGCCGTTGTTCTTCTCGTCGCTGTCGTAGTAAGCGTAACCTGCACCGCCCACATCAAAGCGCTCTACTTCAATAGTGCCTGGCAAGGTTTGGGCAACGCCTTCGTAAGGACCTTGCGCAATGCGTACATTTACGGTTACGTTGTTGGTTTCGAACTTTTCGCCACCATTGCTGCTCATAATTGCCTTGAAGGTGTACTTGCCTGGGTCGAGGTCGTTCACTTCAAACTCATAAGGTGCGTTGTTTGCGCTGCCAATAAGTTTGTCGCCAAGGTAAAAGTCTGCCTTTACAATGTTGTTTTCTTTGGTTTCGGCGGTAAGCACGAGTTTTGAGTGGTCCTCTATGTCGGTTTCAGATGCTTTTAGGGTGACATCTGCTGTCTTAAACTGCCAGTAGTCGAATTTGAATTCGCCAGAGAAGATGAAGAACAGGTCGTGCTTGCCTGTTACCGATTTGTTCAATTTTGCAGTAACGTCTTTCAACTGGCCATTGGTGTTTGGCACTTCAAGGTAGCCAATACATTCGCCGTCTACTTTGTCTACACAAATCTTGATTGCCTGGTTCTTGGTTGCAGATACGCGAGCCGAGAATACGCTTGCGCCGTTTGCAAAATCAACACCTGCCACGCCAATCCAGTCGCCTTTGTCAATCTTGGTTACAAGCATGTTCGAACCTCCGTATTCGGTGTCAATACCGCCCATCCATGCCATTGTTTCGGCTTCTGTCTTCTCGTAAGGGTTTAGCGCCTCAATTTGTGGTACACCTGCCACACTACCTTTCGATTTGGAGATTACACCTGTCGATTCGTTGACGTTTACAAAGTCAACGTGGGTTGAACGGTAATTGAGGTTGTTGTTCGGACAGATGTTCATGGCATTTTGCAAAAGACGTGCATGGTAGGTCATATACCATTTGCCCTTGAACTTGAACATAGAGTGGTGGTTGTTACCTCCGTTCTGACCAGACAAGAATGCGCCTTGGTTGGCGTAGGCTACTCCTGAATACTTGAATGTGCCCATTGGATTGTCTGAAGTCATATAGCAAATTTCAGCGTTGCTCATTGGGTTGCCTGTGCAGTTCCAGTTCGAGCAATAACTGTATACGTATTTGTTGCCAATCTTGTTGATACCTGCGTCTTCGAACAAGTATGGTGGATTAATCTGTGCCGGATTGCCTACTATGCTGATGAAGTCTTTGCCTAACTTTGCAACACGGGCTGTTCCTGGGTCGGCTTGCTTGCCGCTTGGAACACCACCTCCGAAGTAAATGTAACCGGTTCCGTCGTCGTCAACCAATACTGCTGGGTCGAACAACCAGGTAACACTGTTGCAGGTTGGGGTGTTGCGTGAAACAAGTTCCTTGCCGATTGGGTCGGTCCAAGGGCCCCAAGGACAGTCACTGGTAACCACGCCAATACCACTACCGTTGTTGGCGAAATAGAGGAAGAACTTTTCCTGACCGTTAATTTTCGCGTGGCATGCGGTTGGTGCCCATGAGCACGATGCCCAGTTGGCAGGGCCTAAGCCTTGTCTTCTACCTGCCACTTTCATTGTTCCGTGGTCGGTCCAGTTCACCATGTCTTTCGACGATACGCAGTTAATGGTGTTGATCTGGCTATAGGTGTTTTCAATAAGTTTGTTGTCCTTGTATTCCAACACATCGTTGGTCATATAAATGTATACCTCGTCTCCATATATCATTGCACATGGGTCTGCGCCAAAGCGCTGGGTGAACAATGGGTTGTGGTCTGACTGGTTCTTATAGCCCTTTGTAGGTGTAACTCCTGAAAAGTAACTAGAAAGGTCTTGGGCGTTTGTTGCTGCCGACATTAATGCCAACATTGCAATCGCACCTACTTTCTTGTAGTTTGTGTTTTTCATATAATGCGTAATTTGTGTTTTCAACATCTTAGTTGCTGGTTAGAAATTTCCTTTTTTTCAATGCCGCAATTTACCACCAAATCGAATTATGCTAATTGTTTTTTTATTTCATTTATTGTAAAAATACGTTCAATCTTCTTTGAAATAATAATCCAATATCTATTAAATATTTCATAATCATATTGTTGTGTTTTGTCTTTAGCGGGCGGATGCTAATGCTGTTTGAATCTTATTTGTTAACTTTGTAAAAAATAACAATTATGCCGTTCCATCTATTTCCAACCCTAACGCATGCATCATTGCCAGCCCGTTTTACCTATCCTTTTGCCTATACACCGCACCAATTGTGTGTGAAGGCTGCAAGCGAGGTGCAGGCTTATGTGGCACTGCAACAACAATGGCACGATGAATTGAGGTTGGGCAAAATGTTTGGTGTGCTGGTTGCGAAGGCGCCCGACGGACAGTTGGGGTATTTCGCTGCTTTTTCCGGACAATTGGCTGGAATGGCCCTTCACGATTTCTTTGTACCTCCTGTCTTCGACTTTATGCAGCCCGATGGCTATTTTAAGACGAATGAGGCTGAAATAACGGCAATTAACAATAAAATCAGGGAGATTGAACGTTCTGAGGCGAAGAATGTTGCATTGAAACATTTTTACCAAATCAAGCGGCAAACCGATGATTTGAAAGAAAAGTACCAGACGCAAATGAAGACTGATAAGCAAAGGCGCGATTCTATGCGTTCTGCTGGCTCTTTGTCTGCTGAGCAAGAGGCTGAACTTGTCCGTCAAAGCCAGTTCCAAAAAGCAGAACTCAAAAGGTTAAAGGCGAAGTGGAATGAGCAAATTGAAGCGGCCAAAGCGGCTGTCGATGTTTTCGATAATCAGGTCGCTGCTCTTAAAAAGCAGCGTGAGCAGATGTCTTTTGATTTGCAGAACTGGCTTTTTAAAAATTTCGTTTTCCTAAATGCAAAAGGCGAAAAGGCCAATTTGCTGCAAATTTTCGAATCGTCTACCCAGCCTCTGCCTCCTGCTGGTGCTGGTGAGTGTTGTGCCCCGAAATTGTTGCAATATGCTTATGTAAACCATTACACGCCTGTTTGTATGGCGGAATTCTGGTGGGGAGATTCTCCTAAACAGGAGGTCCGTCGTCATGGCGACTACTATCCGGCTTGCAAGGGTAAGTGTGAACCAATCCTCCGTTTTATGTTGCAGGGCCTTTCGGTAGATGAAAGTCCTGTGCTTGCCCGTGCAGTTGCCCAAGGTGGGGTAGAGGTGGTGTTCGAAGACGATTGGTACATTGTTGTCAATAAACCGAGTGGTATGCTCTCGGTTCCTGGAAAAATTAACGCGGAGTCGTTGGTTGATCATTTATTGCGACAAAGGCCTGACCTTGCGTCGGCCAGTTTGATGGTGGTGCACCGCCTCGATATGGATACTTCGGGGTTGTTGGTTATAGCCAAGTCGCTCGATGCTTTTAAAAAGTTGCAGAACTTGTTCGAAACCCGCCAAGTTCACAAACGTTACACTGCTTTGCTCAACGGCCGTATCCCATATCCCGTCCAACCGCTAATACACGAGTTTAACGAATTCCCCCATCCTGTTGGCCGCATATCGCTCCCGTTATGTCCCGATGTTGCCGATCGTCCACGCCAAATGGTTAACTATGAGTATGGTAAAGAGGCAACTACTTTCTACGAAATTGTTGGTTATGAAGATGGTTACACGCGTGTCTCTTTCTTCCCGCAAACAGGCCGAACCCATCAGTTGCGTGTGCATTCTGCCCACTCGGCAGGCTTAAATACGCCTATTGTGGGCGACGACTTATATGGAACTCCTGCTATGCGACTCTGTCTGCACGCTGCCGAACTTGTTTTCGTACATCCGTTTACACAGCAGAAAGTTGTTTTCTGTAAAGAGGCTGATTTTTAATCATCTGTTACCTGTTGTCTGTTGGCAAACAATGTATGGTCGGGCTGATTTCTTTTTTCGTTACCCTCATTCGTTAGCGGAAGACGTAAGATTGTAGAATAAAGAGACTGCTAAAACTTAAAACTATTGTAGCACTAAAACAAAAAAGCGAAGCACATTGTGCCTCGCTTTTTTTGTGATATAGGGTAGTGGTCTATTAATATGCTCTTGCGAACAATACACGGCATTTCGAAGGTTTGCCAGTAACCATACACTTGCCTGGTTCCTTGTCGCCCGCAACGTAGCTGTCGAACGGAACGCAACGGATGGTTGCCTTGGTTTCTTCCTTAATCTTAGCTTCTGTTTCAGCGGTGCCGTCCCAGTGAGCGAGAATGAAGCCGCCCTTTTCAATTTCCTGCTTGAACTCTTCGTAAGTGTCAACAGTCTTGATGTTCTGCTTGCGGTAGTCAAGTGCCTTCTGGAAGATGTTCTTCTGGATTTCTTCCAACAAGTCCTTAATGTATGATGCAATGCCGTCTAAGTTCTTTGTTTCCTTGGTGAGGGTGTCGCGGCGTGCAACTTCAATGGTGCCGTTCTCCATGTCGCGTGCGCCCATAGCCAAACGTACTGGCACACCCTTCAATTCGTATTCGGCAAACTTCCATCCTGGCTTCTTGGTGTCGGCATCGTCATACTTAACGCTGATGCCCAACTTCTTCAATTCTGCAATTACTGGAGCCAACTTGTCAGAAATCTGCTTCAATTGGTCTTCGCCCTTGAAGATAGGTACAATAACAACCTGGATTGGAGCCAAGTTAGGAGGCAATACCAACCCGTTGTCAGCGCTACGTGCCATGATGAGCGCGCCAAGCAAGCGGGTAGATACACCCCATGAGGTTGCCCATACATATTCGAGTTCTCCGTTGCGGTTTTGGAACTGTGCGCCGAACGCCTTTGCAAAGTTCTGACCCAAGAAGTGTGAAGTACCACTCTGCAACGCCTTGCCGTCCTGCATAAGCGCTTCAATAGTCTAGGTGTCAACAGCACCTGCAAAACGTTCTGTCTCGCTCTTTACACCTTCTACAACTGGC
>JAKSKS010000106.1 GCA_024401615.1 Paludibacteraceae bacterium | reverse complement strand
TAACGGAGAAAACGTAACAACGTTCGTGGAGCGCAGCGGAACAAAACATCAGAAAGCTCTTACTACCATTTGGTATATAAACACCCTAATTTTTCTAATTTACATAGTTGACAATTGATTCCGCTAATGGTGGACATCCACCGTAAATTTCGCAAACACGACACTCGCTAGTGCGGATTGTGTTTTGGTGGTTTTCGTAATGTTAACATGCTTAAACAAAAAAAATCCTGTCGGGCCTCACGGCGGGACAGGACAAGTTTTAAGAAGACATTTCTAAATTTTCCATATCAAGGCAAGACTTAAGGAAATAAAATGTTGTTTTATCTTTACGAGACAAAATTACAACCTACTTTTGACAAATAACGTCACAACATAAATAAAATTAAAATATTTTCAAATAAGTTTCAATTTTTAATTATGTTGAAGCTTGGAACACACAGGACAATGGGTATTCGGTTTAAAGTTTAGCGTGCGGTATTGCATAGAAAGCGCATCGAACGTCAGTAAACGGTTGGTCAGCAACTGCCCTACCCCGGCAAAATACTTTACAACCTCGGCCGCCTGAATAGTACCCAACATACCAGCAATAGCCCCAAAAAGTCCATCGGCATTCGACTCGTCGGGTTCAGAGAAGAGGCAACGGTAGCAAGCCGTTCCCGGCAAATGCGTAAAAGTCTCCCCCTGGAAACGCAGAATTCCTCCATGGGAGAAAGGTTTTCCTAAGCGGACACAAACATCGTTAATGAGGAACTTAACAGGAAAATTATCGGTACAGTCAACAATAAAGTCATACTGCGCAAACAGCGTCTCGGCATTCTCTTCCGTCAGCATTTCGGCATAGGTCAGCACCTTAACGTCAGGATTCACATCTTCCATTTTGCGGCGCGCGCTTTCAACCTTGGGTTCACCCAAATTTGAAGTGAAGTGTATAACCTGACGCTGCAAATTAGAAAGCGATACCACATCGGCATCAATAAGGCCAATAGTGCCAATGCCAGCAGCCGCCAAATATAAAGCGACAGGCGATCCTAAACCGCCAGCACCAACCACCAACACTTTAGCGTTCAAAATTTTCAACTGTCCTTCAGTACCAACATCCTTCAGTAAGACGTGGCGCTTATATCGTTCTATTTGTTCTGGTGTGAGAGATGTATACATAATAGACTGCCATTATTAACGTAAAGTTAAGAAAACAAATAGCTAAAACTAACTTATAAGGCAAAGTTTTCTAATTTTGCAGTTTGAAACAAAAAAAGAAATGGGACAAGAGACTAAATCATCGTCACTTTACTGGGACTTATTCTACACATTCGTCAAGATAGGCGCCTTTACCCTTGGAGGCGGCTATGCCATGCTGGCAATGGTAGAGAAGGCTGTGGTAGAGCAACGAAAATGGATAGAGGAAAAGGACTTTTGGGACATGATTACCTTAGTGCAGACCCTGCCAGGTGTGTTTGCCATAAACACAGCGCTATATGTGGGTTACCGCATAAAAGGAATGAAAGCCGCAATAGCCGCTATGCTGGGAGCAGCCTTACCATCGTTCATCATCATCATACTGCTGGCTACCTTCTTCAGCAACATGTGGGAAAACGAAGTGGTTGTCGCCATATTCAAGGGTATACGTCCGTGCGTAGTGGCCCTAATACTTGCACCATCCATCAAGATGGTGAAGAGCGTGGGCATCAGTTTAAAGATGATGTGGGTGCCCATACTGGCCGTAATAGCCGTATGCGTATTTTACATATCTCCAATTTATGTCATCGTAGTTTCCGCTTTAGGAGGTTTGTTGTGGGGCATGATAAAAATGGACAAGAAAGGAGGTGAGAAATGCTAACCCTCTGCCTACAACTCGTAATGGTATTCTTCCGTATAGGCCTGTTTGGTTTTGGAGGAGGTTACGCCATGATTTCGCTCATACAGTTTTCTGTCGTTAACGACTATGGTTGGATGAATGCCAGTGAATTTGCCAACCTGCTGGCATTGTCGCAAATGACTCCAGGCCCGATATCCATCAACGCTGCCACCTATGCCGGTTACCAAGTGCCGCTAACACACGGTTATGGAGTGAGCTATGCCATTTGCGGGTCGGCAGCGGCCACCTTCGCACTTATATTGCCGAGCTTTTTAATGATGTGGGCAGTTATCAAGTTCCTGTTCAAGAACGAAGGTAACAAATACATACAATTCATCTTTTCGGGCTTGCGTCCAGCAGTTGTTGGACTGATTTTCAGCGCCGGATTACTGATGATGATAGACTGTGACCTGATCTACAACTTTGTTTCAGGCGCAACCGACACTTTGGAACTGGCTTGGAAACAGGAAAACTTTGGCAGCGATATGAAGGAACACCTGATAAGCGTTGCCATTTGTGTTGCCACCTTTATAGCCGTATATTTTTACAAGAAGAATCCGATGTATCTGATACTCATATCTGGCGCATTCGGGTTCGGCATCTACTACCTCTTGTAAAAAGGCTAAAAACATTGAATAATTGACATAAAAAAGAACATGACATACGACGTAGTAATAATAGGAGCAGGATTGGGAGGTTTGGAATGTGCTTACATTCTGGCCAAGCATGGTATGAACGTATGTGTGCTGGAACAAGGCATACAGATGGGCGGCTGCCTGCAAAGTTTCAAGCGCCGCGGCACACATCTTGACGCTGGTTTCCACTATGTGGGCGGACTGGACGAGGGCCGACCTCTGCACCGCCTGTTCGACTACTTCGGATTGCTAGACCTGCCTTGGCAGAAAATGGACGAGCAGTGTTTCGACGAAGTTGTTATCGGCAACGAGCACTACCGTTTCGCACAAGGTCATGAAGCCTGGCAGGCAGCCCTTGCTGAACGTTTTCCTGACCAAAAAGAAAACTTGAGAAAATACGATGAGGCCCAGGCCTATGTGGGTGCCCACCTCTTCGACGCACTCGGCAAACGCACAGCCGAAGACTTCTACAACAACGAAGCCTTCACCACTCCGGCCTACGACATTCTCTCGAAACACATCAGCAACGAGAAACTGCGCAACGTAATTAGCGGCACCTCGCTAAAAATGGAGTTGAGGCCAGAAA
This sequence comes from Paludibacteraceae bacterium, assembly GCA_024401615.1. Classification (GTDB taxonomy): domain Bacteria; phylum Bacteroidota; class Bacteroidia; order Bacteroidales; family Paludibacteraceae; genus Physcocola. Next base: position 6,080 of record JAKSKS010000106.1, on the reverse strand, counting down.
GCCTACCCTTCTACGTATTCGCGCAAATCAACAACTCGTTTGTTGAAGGCGCCTACCGCCTGGCAGGCGGTGGCGAAGCACTCACCAACCAGTTGTGCGACAACTTGCGCAAAATGGGCGTAACACTCATCACCAAGGCACAAGTCACCAAACTGGAAGGCAAAGACGGGAAAATAAACGCCGCCCTCTGCGCAAACGGAGAACGCTACGAGGGTAAACTGTTCATTTCGAACGCCCACCCGTCAACCTCGCTCGATCTGGTAAGCGAAGAAGTGGGCATGCGCAAACCCTATAAAAAACGTATTGACCGCATGGAGAACACCTACGGCATGTTTACGGCAAACATTGCCTTAAAGCCAGAGGCACTCCCCTACCAAAATAAGAACCTATTTCTCTACGAAGAGGGTGCAAACATTTGGAACATCTATTCTAACGAGCAACCCAAAGGCGTATTAGTCAGCTACGGTTGCATTACACCTGGACAAAAATACGCCAGCAGCATAGACTTACTCTGCCCAATGCAAATGGAAGAAGTGGCCCAATGGACCGAAACAACCATCGGCCACCGAGGCGCTGACTACGAAGCCTTCAAAGCCAGAAAAGCCGAGCAATGCATCAGTTTTGCAGAAAAGCACATTCCAGGCTTAAGAGAAGCCATCGACCACGTCTATACCAGCACCCCACTGACTTACCGCGACTACACCGGCACCAGAAACGGAAGCGCATACGGCTTACGCAAAGACGCAAACAACACCCTGCTCACCTTCCTTCCACCAAAGACACCTGTGGAGAATTTACTCTTAACCGGCCAGAACCTGAATCTGCACGGCATTTTGGGTGTCAGCATGACTTCGTTTGTCACCTGCAGCGCCATTATAGGAATGGATGCGGCTACGGAACAATTGTTAGGTAATAGGGAATAAGTAATAGGGAAGAGGGAAGAGGTAATAGGTAAGAGGGTAATGAACAAATAGATGGCGAAATTAAGATTATGAGTTGAAAATTCTGTAATTTTGCAATGCGTTTAGGCAACGGTGTTCCTGCGCAGCACTGTTTTAATAGGGAACCCCGTGAGAACCGGGGACAGTACCCGCTGCTGTAAGTTCCAATTAAACAGCAAGGCCCCTGAACTAAAGGGTTAAGAAACCACTGCCATATTGGTGGGAAGGTTGCCTTGAACTGGGAACGAGTCAGAAGACCTACCTAAAAGCAGACTTCTAAAACTCTCGGGACCATAGAGGAAAGAAAGTACAATTAGAGGAGACCGTTTGAGAAAGCGGTAATCCGCCATTGCACGTAAAACCAGCCCCAAGACTTTTAGGAAATTAAGGTGACCCCTACTACCCCACCGTTATTCATTAAGATTTCAATAGTGACCTTTCCCACTTTTGAAATTCATTTTCAGAGGCCACCCTATAATGAAAAATAGATTCTAAAAGTATTAATCATGTTGAACAACAAATTCAAATTCACTTACTTGCTCCTAACTGGCGCAGTAACTATCGGTATGGTGTCATGTAACGATGACGACGATGACGACGTAATTGTTGAACCGAACACAGAAAAAATCGACTTCGAAGACATAACCGTAGGCTCCGAAGGTTACTGGAGCGGAGACAAAACAGGGGTGGAAAGTCCTGGTGAATGGGGAGCAACCAACTACACCGGCAGTTTCACATCAAACACCGCAAGTTTTGAGAACATATTCAGCGTAAGCGAATATGGCACAAGCTGGAAAGGTTTTGCATATTCTACATTGGCAGACACCAGCGTGAAAGGTATATACGAAAACGACATGTACCTTTATGGCAACAGTGGAGCCAATGATTCAAAAACATTCGCAGTAGCCTTCTCCGACAGTGCAACCATCACATTCGAGAAAGAGGTCAACCTATATAATGTGCAGGTAAACAACAACACCTACACCTACAAAGTAATTCGCGACGGTAACGCATACACCGACGGCCCATTTAAAGAAGGATCATGGTTTACGGTAAAATTCACCGGTTTTAATGAAGATGGTGAAAAAGTAGGAGAACAAACCTTCTATTTGGCCGATTACAGAAAAGGCAAGACCTACATCTGCCAAAATTGGACAAATGTAAACCTGACAAAAATAAAAGGAGCTAAAAAACTGGTATTGACATTCGACGGAAGCGACAAAGGCAGTTTCGGATTGAACACACCTTCGTATGTCTGCATCGACAATTTAGCATACCTTTCAGACAACAACTAAAGCAATTATATAGAATAGAGCGCCAAGAGTATGGTTAAAGGTCCATACGCTTGGCGCTTTTTTCGTAAAAGCCCTATTATTTCTGCAAAAAATGAACTAACTTTGTAAAAATTTTTGAGAAAAAGATGATAAACAGAATTTTGCTCCGTATTAAGGTGATTCAGATTCTCTACGCCTACTATAAGGGAGAAGACCAAAACTTGGGTAAGGCAGAAGGAGAACTGAAAGACAGCATTGAAAAGACATATGACTTGTATATCTACCTATTGCTGCTCATTCCAGCCATCACCGAATATGCAGAAAGCCGCTTGAAGAAGAAAGGAACCGAAGCAGGAGATGGTTTAAAAATGCCGAGCAAGAAATTTGTAGCCAACAAGTTTGCAAAGCAGGTTGCAGAAAGCGAAGAACTTTTGCAATACGCAGAAGAACACGAATTGAGTTGGGCCAGCAAAAAGACCACCGTCATCAAATCGTTGTTGGAAGACATTATGGCTTTCGACCTTTACGAGAAGTATAACAACGAGGGTCTTGACAGCACTTACGAAGAAGACAAGGAATTGTGGAAGAAAATCTTCCGCCAGGTTATTGCAAGCAGCGAATTGCTCGGCAAAGACTTGGAAGACACCTCAATCTATTGGAATGCAGACCTTGAAATTGTACACAGTTTTGCAGTGAAGACCATCAAGGCCTACAAAGAAGAAAACGGAACCAAGCAAGAACTCCTTCCTATGTTGAAAGACCAGGAAGACCAAGAATACGTCAGCACTTTGTTGAAGAACGCCATTTACAACGGTCCGGAATACAACAAAATGATTGACAGCCACATTGACACCAACAAATGGGACACAGACCGTATTGCATTTATGGACCGCATTATTATGCAGACCGCACTTGCAGAACTCATCAGTTTCCCTACCATTCCTGTAAATGTGACCCTCAACGAGTTTATTGAGATAGCAAAGGAATACAGCACAAGCAAGAGCAGCACCTTTATTAACGGTGTACTTGACGCATTGGTTGAAGATTTGAGAAAAGAAAACAAATTGATGAAGGTTGCCTTCTACAGCAACAAGCAGTAAAAAACACATTAAAAGAAAGAAATATGATCAATTCAATTTTACTTCAGGCTCAAGGTGGAGCAAGCGCAATGAGCACCATCTTCATGATGTTAGCACTTTTTGGTATTATGTACTTCTTTATGATTCGCCCACAACAGAATAAACAGAAGGAAATCCAAAAGTTTAGAGCAGCGCTTGGTGTTGGCAGCAAAATTGTAACCGCAGGTGGCGTTCACGGAGTAATTAAAGAATTAACCGACAGTTATGCAATGGTTGAAATTGCACAGGGTGTAAAGATTAAGGTTGACATCAACTCAATTTTCCCTTCAGTTGATTCTGGCGTAAAGCAAATTGAAACTAAAGAATAATCGGAGCGTAGGATGAGCAAAAAGGATGAACCATTCCTTTTAAAGTATCTGAAACACGAAGGAAAAGAGATTAGAAAGTTCCTCACCAGCAGGGACCTTCTAATCTTTATTTTTTTCCTGCTTGTGTCAACAGGGCTTTGGGCACTACAAGCCTTAAGAAAGGAGTACGAAACCATCATAACCATACCAATCACATACGAGAAAGCGCCACAAGGTCTCGTGCAACAGGCTGAACTTCCGCAGCGCCTATTGGTAACAGTAACCGACGATGGAACATCGTTGGTGCGACACCGCTGGATGCACACCTACAGCCCTATTGCTATTGACATTAGCGCATACACCGACGGCACGTACAGCCTCTCGACTGCTGAATTTGAAAGCCAAATACAAAAACAGTTGAACGTAACCACCAAGATTCTAAGAATCGTTCCCTCGAGCATAGACTTGGAGTTTAAAGAACTTACCAAAAAGGAGGTTCCCGTTGTGTTTAACGGCGCGGTAAGAATGGCCCAGCAATACATCCAACAAGGCGAAATGGAGCTTAAACCGAGCCATATAACCGTATTCGGCATCAAGTCGGTTCTCGATTCGGTTGACCATATTGAGACCGAATATACCGAACTGACAGAGATTAGCGGGACTTTAAGCCAATACATAAAGTTAAGCGGAATGCCCAAAGTATCGCTTTCGCAAGACAGCATCCTCTGCACCCAACATTCCGAACGCTATACAGAGAAAGTACTAGAAGTGCCGGTAAGGACAAAAAAAGCGAACAAGGGTTTCAAGGTAAGAACATTCCCAGTACAGGTGAAAGTGAAGTTTCATGTTGGTTTGAGCAATTACGACAAAGTAACCGCCGACAAGCTTACCGTGTTCGCCAACCCAGAAGACGCGGTAGGTTCACGCATACCGCTTCGCATTTCAGGAGCAGAAGAACTTATCAATTCAGTTGAGATTATACCTTCGGCAGTAGACTACCTAATAGAGAAAAATGATTAAACTTGGCATTACAGGGGGAATTGGCAGTGGCAAAAGCGTGGTGTCGGCAGTGCTGCGCATTGCAGGAGTACCCGTTTACGACAGCGACAGCCGCGCTAAAGAGTTGCAGACCAGCAACGAGAAACTACGCAAACAACTCATTGCCACCCTTGGAGCAGACTGCTACCTGCCCGACGGGCAACTAAACAAACCCTACATTGCCAACAAAATCTTCAACGACAAGCAACTGCTGTCTGCCATAAACAACATTGTGCACCCTGCCGTATGGGAAGACTTTGAACAATGGGCAGAGCAACAAGGTAGCAACGGACACCAGACAGTAGGATTTGAATCGGCAATACTATTCCAGTCTCGCTTAAACGTACGGTTTGACTACGTATGGACCGTTGACGCCCCAATTGAAGTGTGTATTGACCGCGCCTGCAAACGCGACAACAAACAACGCGAACAGATTGAAGCCCGTGTTAAGAACCAACTTTCAACCAAAGGGCTTGGAGACCTCAGCATCAACAACGATGGGCATCACAGTCTGATAGGGCAAGTTATGGAAGGAATTACCAAACTCAGACAAGATCTTTAAAGCATTATTTCAGTCGACTGTAGGCCTCACTTATTTCCTTGAACTTTTCGTCGAGTACTAATTTCATATAACCATCCTGCGTAGTGTCGGGATGGTATTTTTTTGCCAGACGACGGTATGCAGTCTGTATATCGTTAGGCAAAGCATGTTCATCAAGTCCCAGAATACGGAGCGCATTTTCGCGAGAATTGTCTTCCTGACGCGTAGAAACAGAAAGCCCCGTTGAGTCTGTGGCTTTAGACTTATCTGCCATATAAAATACAGAATACTTGCGTGAAAGATAATCAATATCCTCCTGTTCTAAGTCAAGAAGATCCATGACATCTGCCAACAGTTTCCATTCAATTGGATCGATACCATAATTAACCTGAGCGACATCGAACAAACATTCCATAGTGCCCAAAAGTTCTGTATAGTCCATATCCTGAACCAACCAATCGCAACTCATCTGAATGAAATTGGGATTGTTGATTTTTAGATTAACCTTCAGAGCCCTAACAATTTCCTTATAATCTTCAACTTGGTAGTGCGCCATCAAGTAAGCATCCACCTTTTTTACTTCTTGGACCGTACGGCGTCCGTCGGCTTTAATAACTAATGAAACAACACCCGCTAAGCCACGGTTTCGACGTGAATGCGGATTCATTTCTTTACCGATCTTGCTATTGATTTTAGACCTTTTGGAAAAATGGCGACTTACCTCAGTTGCTCTAGGTTTCCATAACTTGGGTTCTTCTTTTGAAACTTTAGCCTTTTCTATTTTAGCCTCTTCTCTTTCGATCTGTTTAGGGAACTATATACAAGTTGGCACAAAATAAAGTGCCAACTTTTTTTCTTTT
>JAKSKS010000105.1 GCA_024401615.1 Paludibacteraceae bacterium | reverse complement strand
TGTTCGTTTCGTTTCCTTGCCTGCTCAAGTTCTGCTTTGTGTTCGGCTTCTTCTGCCTTTCTGCGCTGTTCTTGTTCGCGGGCTACTTTGTCGGCGTGGGCTTTTTCAATAGCCTTCTTGCGCTCTTCGTCGTTGGCGTATTGTTTATGCTCAATAGCGTCGAGGCTGTTTGCTTCCTCTTCTTGCTTTTTGCGCTCTTCCTCTCTGACTGCGGCTTCTTCCGCAGCTCTTCTTAATGCCGATTTTCTCAAAGCCTGCTGCTCGGCGGCCTCTTTCGCCGCTTTGCGTTTGGCTTTTTCTTCTTCTTTACGTTTTTTCTCGGCTTCTTTCGCTGCTTTTTTTGCTGCGCGTTCTTCTTCTTTCTTTTTGACGCGTTCAAGAATTTCGTCTTGCTCAGAGTCGTATCCTATGCTTTCTTCCGAGGCGTTTTCGTCGCCAGAATCTTGTGCATAAGCGGTGCTGACACCACCCAGAAGGATGGTGGCTATAAGGAGCCATATGGGGAGAATCTTTTTCAAAACCAGTAAATTGCGTAGGTTTATTTGATAATTTCTATGAAGGCAAAATTCTATTTTACCTACTTATACAATACAAACTTACAAAAAAAAGTAGAATTTAGAACTAACGGAAGGTATTAATCTTTTATACCTCTGTTTTGTGTTTGTTGGAATAAAGGCCCTCTTTGGTTATCTTTTTTTGCGAACTCATACATTTGCATTAAATTTGCATCTTAAAATCCGATTAAACGCAAATTAACATTACATGTACAAAATTGGTCTTGATATTGGCTCTACAACTGCAAAAATAGTTGTGCTCGATGCCAATGGACAAGTAATTTATTCTTCTTATCGCCGCCATAAGGCTGATGTGAAGGGCGCTCTTGAAAATTTTTTACAGGAATTGTCTGGTACTCTCAATGGTGAGCAGTTTGTGCTTGCTATTACTGGTTCCGTTGGTCTCGGCGTTTCTGAACGTTATGGCATTCAGTTCGTTCAAGAGGTTATTGCCGCTGCTGAATACACTCGCATTCTCCACCCTGAAATCAGTACGATTATCGATATTGGTGGTGAAGACGCTAAGATTGTTTATTTGCAGGACGGCCATGTGAAAGATTTGCGTATGAACGGTAACTGCGCCGGTGGTACGGGTGCTTTTATCGACCAAATGGCGTTGTGCCTTGGCGTTGAGGTAACCGAACTCGATGGCTTGGCGCAGAATTCAACAACTATCTATCCGATTGCATCTCGTTGCGGTGTCTTCTCTAAGACTGATATTCAGAACCTTATTGCCCGCAACGTCTCTAAACAAGATATTGCAGCCAGCATTTTCCGTGCGGTGGCTGTGCAAACCGCTTCGGCTTTGAGCCACGGTTGTGAGGTGAAGCCTACTGTGCTGATGTGCGGTGGCCCGCTTACCTTTATACCTTCGTTACGTAAAGCGATTGCCGAGTATTTCAAACTCGACATTAACAAGGACGTGTTCTTGGAAGAACGTGCCAATGTTATTCCGGCATGGGGTACTGCTTTGAGTGCTAACCTTCCTACCGATATCCCTTCTACCGCCACTACCGAAAAGGCGCAGGTTTATACTATAGAGTCGCTCACTGAATTGCTGAACGGCGATCCTGTGGAAAAGGAAGAGAGCAAGGTGCAGAAAAACAAAACGTTTGTTACGCTCCCTCCAATCTTTAACGACGAGGCTGAGTATCTTGCATGGAAGGCGCAGAAGGCTGAATCGTATATTCCTATTGTCAACTTGAACCAGTTGAAACCGGGCGAACCTACTTTCTTGGGTATCGACTCTGGCTCTACTACTACCAAGGTGGTGCTGATGGGGCAAGATGGCAGCATCCTTTATAAGTATTACGCCCACAATGGCGGCAACCCAATTGGTGCTGTGCGCCATGGATTGGAGCGCTTGAAGGAACGTTGTGTGGAGGAGAACATCCAACTCAACATTACTGCTGGTTGCTCTACCGGTTATGGCGAAGATTTGATTAAGGCTGCCTATTCGTTGAATTTTGGTATGATTGAGACCATGGCGCACTATGTGGCTGCCCGCAAAATGTGTCCTGATGTTTCCTTCATTCTCGATATTGGTGGCCAGGATATGAAGGCCATTTATGTGGAGAACGGCGCTCTTACCCGTATGGAGTTGAACGAGGCTTGTTCTTCTGGTTGTGGTTCCTTTATTGAGACTTTCGCTCAAACTTTGGGTTGCAAAATCGAGGACTTTGTTCTTCAGGCTTGTCAGAGTCAGGCGCCAAGCGACCTTGGTACCCGTTGCACGGTGTTCATGAACTCGAAAGTGAAGCAGGTGCTCCGCGAGGGTGCTCAAGTTAGCGACATTGCTGCAGGTTTGGCTTACTCGGTGGTGAAGAACTGCCTCTTCAAGGTGCTGAAGTTGAAGAACTACGACGAACTTGGCAAACACGTTGTCTTGCAGGGTGGTACCATGCGTAACGACTCTATTGTCAAGGCGTTCGAGAACTTGACTGGCCAGTCGGTTTACTGCAACAATGTGCCTGAGTTGATGGGTGCTTACGGTTGCGCGCTTTTCGCAAAGCAGATGAGTGAGTCCGCTTCTGAAAAAGTGGTTGCGCGTCCGCTCGACGACTTCCTCAACGAGGCTTCTTTCGAACAGAAAACTTTAGTGTGCAAGGGTTGCGAAAACCAGTGCCGCATTACCCGCTATATCTTCCAGAATGGCAAGAGCTATTACTCTGGCAACAAATGCGAGAAGGTGTTCACCAACGGCTCTGCTGCCGACTACACTGGCGTGAACCTCAGCCTTCAGAAGTACAAGGAGTTGTTCGACCGTGCCGATAACGCTCCTGCTGTAGAGAATCCGAAAATGACTATCGGTATTCCTCGTGCCCTCAATATGTACGAGGAGTTCCCTTTCTGGCACACTTTCTTTACTAGTCTGGGTATCAAGGTGGTGCTTTCTGCCACCAGCACCTATACCCGTTACGAGAAGGGTGTGCATACCGTTATGTCCGACAATATCTGCTTCCCTGCCAAGTTGGTGCACTCGCACATCTACGATTTGCAGGAACAGAAGGTCGACCGTATCTTCTTCCCACGTGTGGTGTACGAAAAGACCGAGGACAAGACTGCAACTTCTTCCTTCAACTGCCCAATCATCATTGGTTATCCCGAAGTTGTTCATTCGGCTATCGATACCACTGTACCTATCGATTCTCCTGTCATCTCTTTCTGCAACGACGATTATTTGTTGAAGGAGTTGGTTGAATATATGCAGCCGCTTGGCTTCGACAAGAAGGCGGTGAAGAAGGCGCATGCTGCCGCTTTGAAGGCGTATGCCGATTTCGGCGCACGTATGCGTCAGTTGAACTTAGACGCTTTTGCCGATGCCCAGAAGAATGGCCGTATGGCTATCGTTTTGGCTGGTCGCCCTTACCATACCGACCCGCTTGTCCAGCACAAGGTGAGTGAAATGATTACCAAACTGGGTGTGGACGTGCTGACTGAAGATGTAGCCCGCTATTTGGAGGTGGGCGAGCGCGAATCGTTCATCCTTAAGCAGTGGACTTTTGTAAACCGTATCCTCAATTCCGCACAGTGGACGGCCCGTCAGGATATGATGACCCACTATGTGGAAACAACCTCTTTCGGTTGTGGCCCTGATGCGTTCTTTGTCGACGAGGTGCGTTCTATCTTGAATCGTCACGGCAAGTCTTTGACTTTGCTGAAAATCGACGATATTAACAATGTGGGTTCTATGAAGTTGCGTGTGCGCTCTTTGATCGACTCTCTCCGCTTGTCTGCTGTTGAAGACAAGGCAAAGGTGGGTGGACGCAATCTCCAACAAGATCCTCATCCTTTTGTCAAACCGCATAAGTTTGAAAAGATTGATAAGGAAACGCGTACTATTCTTACGCCTTTCTTTACTGAATATATTTCCCCATTACTTCCACACGCATTCAAGTATGCGGGCTATAATGTGGAGCAGTTGCCTATGGGCGATGCCGAGTCTAACGACTTGGGCTTGAAGTACAGCAACAACGAGGTGTGCTATCCGGCAACCCTTATTGTGGGCGACTTCATCAAGGCGCTCCAGTCGGGCAAATACGATTTAGATAAAACGGCTGTGGCTGTAACACAGTTGGGCCAGTGCCGTGCCACTAACTATCCGGCACTTATCCGTAAGGCTATCGTTGACGCTGGTTTCTCGCAGGTGCCTGTAATTGGTATTGCCGGTACCGATACCGACGACCAGCAGGGCTTTAAGTTGAACTACTTGAAAGTGGCGCCTATTGTCCTCTATTCTACATTCTATGGCGACTGGTTGTCTATTTTCTACCATGCAATCGCTGTCCGCGAAAAGAACAGGGGCGAGTCTCGCCGTTTGCGCGACGAGTTCCTCGATAAGGCTAAGCCAATTTGCGAGAAGGGCGACTACAAGGCGTTTATCCGTCTGACCCGCGCGGCTGCCGAGGGCTTTGCAGCCTACAACAAGGACAAGCGTTATCCGAAGGCAGGTATCACCGGCGAAATTTACTTGAAGTTCAACCCATACTCGCACAAGTATGTGCCAGACTGGTTGATGGAACACGGCGTTGAGGTTATTCCTTCTGCAGTTCACAACTTCTTCCTCCGTGCGTTTGTTAACTTCGACTTCAACAAGCAGCACCATGTGAAGAAGATGAAGGCGCCTTCAATGGCTATCCATCTGGCTTGGAAGATGATTAACTCTATCATGAAGAAGTTCGAGAAAGAGGCTTCTGTCTTCCGTTACTTCCAGCCTGAATTAGATATCATGGAAATCTCGGAATATGCGAAAGATGTAATCTCTCTTTCTGCACAGTTTGGTGAGGGTTGGCTCTTGCCTGCCGAGGTTATTGCCTTTATGAAGCAGGGCTGTAACAATGTTGTCAGCATGCAGCCGTTCGGTTGTATCGCCAACCACATCGTTGCCCGTGGTATCGAGAAGAAATTGAAGAACCTCTACCCAGAACTCAATATGCTTTCGCTCGATTTCGACGGAGGTGTTTCCGAGGCTAACATTGCAAATCGTCTGTTGTTGTTCACTTCTAATATGAAAGACAATAAAAAGTAAAATATGGCACAACAACTCCCTCCTTTATACGACCAGCTCGAGGTTGAGACTGACCGTTACATTCCTTTGGAACATATCACCTATGGAGGTGAAGATCCTCATTCTCATATTCTGCATCCCGATAATGAGGAAGAGGCAGAAAAACTGGTGGGTAACGATTATCCGTATATCGACCACTCTTTCTACTACAAGTTTTGGAATTTCCTCTACTACTTGCAGAGCCGTACCCTTATCAACTTCTTGCAGTATTTCCGTTATGGTTTCCGCTTGAAGGGTAAGGAAAACATCAAGAAGAACAAGCACTTGTTTAAGAACGGTGCAATGACGGTTTGCAACCATGTGTTCCGTTGGGATATGTCTGGTGTGTTTACCGCTATTGGTTGGCGCCAGTTGCGCTTCCCGATTTGGCGTGGTCAGATGGCAGGTGCCGACGCGCGCCGTATGCACACTATGGGCGGTATTCCAATTCCGGCTTCTGTGTCTGATATGAAGAAGTTTTACGAGGCTTTAGATTATTATCACGAAAAGGGTTATTGGTTGCACTTCTTTGCCGAAGAGAGCCGTTGGGAATTTTATACCCCTATTCGCCCGTTCAAGAAGGGTGCCTTCAACTTCGCACACCGTTTGAATATCCCTATCATTCCAATGGCCTACTCTTACCGCGAGAGAACTGGTTTCTTGAAGTGGTTTGGCAAGGAGGCTTGTGTAACCCTTAATGTGGGTGAACCTATCCTTCCAGATCCAAATATCACCGACAATCGTGCGCAGATCGACGATATGCGCCGCCGTTGCCACGAGGCTATGGTGAAACTTGCAGGTATTAAGAAGAACCCTTGGGAATATAACCAGACCGAAAAGTAAGATTGGCTTATGTTGAAGGTAGAACGCTTTGTGAATGCCCAATTCGACCAGAATACTTATGTCCTTTACGACGAGTCGGGCGAATGTGTTTTAGTTGATTGTGGTAGCAAGGACGAAAAAGAATGTGGACAAGTCGTCTCTTTCATTGAGTCTAACGCTTTGAAAGTGGTCCGTTTGGTTTGTACCCACTTCCATCTCGACCACATGCTCGGTAATGCGTTCTTTTGTCAGCGTTATGGCGTGAAACCCGAAGTGAACTCAAACGACCAGCGTTTGGTGTCGATTATCGACTACCAGGCCATGGCGCTCAACTTTACCGAGAAAATTGAGACCGGCGATCCGCAGTTCTCTTTGGAAGATGGAACTGAAGTTTCTTTTGGTAACACCTCTTTTGTCGTTATGCATACGCCAGGTCATTCGCCGGGTAGCGTTTGCTTGTATTCTGAGGCGGAGCATACGCTTATTTCTGGCGATACACTCATGAAGGGAACTATTGGTTCTACAAGTCTCCCTGGCGGACGCAAGAAGGCGATTGCCCGTTCGGTTGAGAAATTGCTAGGGCTGCCTGCAGAGACGGTGGTTTATCCGGGGCACGGCGATAGCACCACAATTGCTGAAGAATTGAAGAACGATTTGTTGGCAGTGAGTGAGTCGGGCGAAGAGAAAGTGTACAAGTCGGTAGATATGTAAGTAGTTTCTGCCCACTCCAACCTCCTGCCGCGTTAACTTTTGTGTTTGGCCGTTTTTTTTAGAGGTCGTAATTAACTAAAAAGTAGAGGGAGTATCATAATGCAACTTTATGATACTCCCTCTACTTCTTTGCTTTATTTTTGTGTTTATATACCAAATGGCAATAAAAGTTTCTGATGTTAATGTTTTCTGCGTTAGGCAGTTTTTAAGACATCTTCGATGGCTGTTTTGGCTCGGCATAAAGCCTCACCGATTTTCAATTCCAAGGCCTTCCAAATAGCGACTCTGATTTATAGGCCTGTTTTGGCTCGCTTCGCTTCACCGATTTACAATTCTGTTAACAAACTATTATTTGCTACCGATTGGTATATAATTCCCTTTTAATTTTTGGCGGACAGAATAATACGGTATACTTATTCGTAAATACCCGGTTCGTTTGTACCGATGTTAAGTAGGCATTTATCTTTAAATTCAATCTTTATTCCCTCATTCTGTGAGCAAACACAATCTCCTGTAATATAGGCGTCAGTCCAGTCTTCCACTTCCGATTTTGCTCTTTGGTCGATAGTGATTTTTTTGAATTCAACCTCGTGCGGTAAATCTGTTTTTTCAAGTCTCTTGTATGAGCGTCTGCTGTAAATCATATTGCAGTAGTCGGTCACGTATGGGACTAGAGCGTCAGATTCTAAAACGTCGCGTGTCCACAATAAAAGTTCTACTTCTTTTGAACTTAGCAGATCGTCATCATAAAGAAAACTTTCGGCGCGGTCTACTTTTAAGGATGTCAATACACCGAACACGCTTACGTAGATGTTGTCAGACACTTTCCATCTCGTTTTTGTCTTGTCGGCAATAACTTCTTTGTATTTATAAAGAATGTCGGTATCGGCTAGTTTTACGTCTCCGTCAGAAAGAATGACGGCAATCTGTTCGCCGTCCCAGGCTTTCTCGCAAATCCATCCGTAGTTTCCGTCGCGGTCTATATAAAGAGATTGTGGTACAACCTCATAATCATCTTTTCCGTTTGCACCTCTGAAAGTATCTTTGGCCTTAACCTGCATTGCGTTGAAAAATTTCTTTTCCTTCTTTTTATACTCAGTGTAGGCTTCCCGTTGGGCTGTGGTAATAACGTCGGTTCCGTTTGTCTCTAAAAGGATTTCTAACATCTTCTCTTCGTTGTAGAAGTCAGTTGTAGCTTTTGTCCTCCAAACGGCATCTGTGTCTTTTTCATACCATGAACTTTCATAACCATTTTCGCTGTTTACAACAGGTATTTCTATGAGCTCAAATGCCAGCTGTTTAAAGATAGACAGTTCTCCGAAAACAGGGTCTTGAATTGTTTTTTTGTGGACTGATTAGTTCTTGGGTTATCAGTTCCTCCAATAGCGTTTTTGCCTCTTCAAAACCTTCTTCAGCGGCGGCAGTTAACCATAATTCGGCTCGTTCATAATCGGGTTTAGCCTCTTTGGTTATTAGCAAACCGGTATAGTATTTTGCTTCGGTATGGCCTCTTCTGCCCGCGTCAAACATCATGCTATACGCTTTGTGCAAGTCTTTTTCAACTCCCAAACCGTTGTAATACATATATGCTGTAGCAAATATTGAGGCTACATTCCCGTTTTCTGCCGCTTTAGAGTGCCATTCAAACGCTTTAGCATAATCTTGTTCAACGCCTTGCCCCTCGTAATAGCATGTGCCAAGAAAACGTTGGGCTGCCTGATACCCTTGTTCGGCAGCTTGGGTAATATATTTAATGGCTAGTTCGTAGTCTGTTTCAGTCGCAATGCCTTTAAGGTAGTATTTGCCTACATAGAATAGGGCAGTGGCATTGTTTTGCGCTGCGGCTTTCTTAAACCATTTCAGGGCCATGGCGTGGTCTTGTTTGACGCCTTGTGCGTTTTTATAACACAAACCTAAATTGCATTGGGCCTTAGCGTCGCCTTTTTCAGCAGCTTTAGCTGTCCATTCGAAAGCCTTTTCGTAATCTTGGTTGATGCACAAACCCTTGGCGTAGAAATAGCCGATGTCTCGAAAAACGGCTGGATTCCCGTTTTCTGCATATCTTAAGAGGACGTCTAGTGATGATTCCATAAATTTTTCAATTTTAAGTGCTTGGTTATTAATTCTAGAAGCTTTTATAAAGATAGTGAATTATTTTAACAAACAAAAAATACTTTTACTGTAAAGTTGTCTGTTTGTTAAAACATCCAAACTCTATTCTTAATGGTGAACTCGTTTTGAATCTTATTGCCATTGGAGTAACAAGAAAAATTACTTGCGATTTTAAAATTAGCCGAAAAAGGTATAAATTAGCCGAAATTAAACTCAAAACATTTTGGAAAAAACCTTGAATTATATTTGCAAGCAAATTCTATAAATCAAATAATTACAACAGCCGAAGGCTGCTGTAATTTCGTCATGCCCGTGCTCGCGGCACGGGCTTTTTTTGTTGAAATTAATCAAGAAAGATAATCAGATATTATGACAAAAAGACTATTAACATCAATCGCCCTGCTGTTAGGCTCGCTGTGTGC
>JAKSKS010000104.1 GCA_024401615.1 Paludibacteraceae bacterium | reverse complement strand
TATGGAACAAGAAGGTGTAGACCCAAGAAAAGACACAAAACTCAAAATCTTTGCTATAGGTGCAGAACCTCACACCGAAGAACAGCGCAAACGTATTGAGAATATGTTTGGTGTAAAGGCATACAACTCATTCGGTATGAGTGAGATGTGTGGTCCTGGTGTGGCTTTCGAGTGTAAGGAACAAAATGGTCTCCACTTCTGGGAAGACTATTATATTGTAGAAATTGTCGACCCAGAAACTTTGGAACCTGTTCCAGACGGTCAGATTGGCGAATTGGTGCTTACCACACTCAACCGCGAGGCTATGCCGTTGTTGCGTTACCGTACCCGCGACCTTACCCGCGTTTTGCCTGGCGATTGCCCTTGCGGCCGCAAACACATCCGTCTTGACCGTATGAAAGGCCGTAGCGACGATATGATGGTGCTTCGTGGAGTGAACATCTTCCCAATTCAAATTGAGAAGATTCTGTTGAACTACCCAGAGTTAAGCAGCAACTACCTCATTACCCTTACAACCGATAATGATAACGACAATATGACTGTTGACGTTGAATTGGCTAAGGAAGGCTTGGGCGATGCAGAACTCAAAGCATTGGAAAAAGAAGTATGCCGTGCTTTGAAAGATGAAATTCTGCTGACTCCACGCGTTCATTTATTAGTGGCAGGAACCCTACCACAAACCGAGGGTAAGGCAGTACGTGTAAAAGATCTCCGTAAAGTTTACCAATAATTCGTCTATTGTGAAAATAACACTTTTACAGCGAGATATCGTCTGGGGTAATGCGGTCGAAAATACCAAATTGGCCGATGTCGCAATAAAGGCTGCGCCCAAAAGCGACCTTTACGTACTGCCCGAAATGTTCAGTACGGGGTTCGTGTCGGAGCCGACCGGTATGGCAGAAACTGAAAATGGCTGCACACTGACTTGGATGAAGCAAGTAGCCGCAGAACTTGACGCTGCTGTTGCTGGTTCTGTGCCCGTAGCAACACCCGAAGGATTTCGCAACCGTTTCTATTTTGTGAAACCAGACGGCACCGAAGTGCATTACGACAAACGCCACCTTTTCACTTACGGAGGGGAAAACAAACGCTATTCGGCGGGCGAAGAGAGGGTAGTGGTTGAGTTCCGAGGTGTCCGTTTTATGCTCTCGGTCTGCTACGATTTGCGTTTCCCCGTTTGGTTACGCAATCAAGAGGACTACGACTGCCTGCTAACGGTGGCCAGTTGGCCAACAGTGCGTTTGGGGGCGTGGAATACACTTTTGCGTGCCCGCGCTATAGAGAACCAGTGTTACGTTTGCGGTGTAAACCGTGTTGGAACTGATCCAGCCTGTGAATATAGTGGCGGTACGATGTGTATTGACGCTTATGGCCGAGATGTGGCGGTTTGCCCTTCTGGTGAGGAATCGGCAGTTACTGTTGAACTCGATATGGAGAAACTTAACTCGTTCCGCAAAAAGTTCCCTGTTCTTAAAGACAGAGATGTGTTTTAATAAAAAAATCAATCAATTGAATACTCCATTAGATTACCAAATAGTTACCGATGCCATGAACAGTATGGCACTTGGTGATTTTTCAAAAGCAACCATTCGCGACATTCAAGCGCTTTCACGCTTATTGGAAGAAAAGACCGGTCAGCAAGTCATTCACCTCGAAATGGGTGTACCTGGCTTACAGCCTTCTGAGATTGCATTAAAAGCAGAGCAGGAAGCCCTTGCCAACGGTTGTGCAACGGTTTACCCGCCCAATGGCGGTATACCCCGCATTAAGAATGCGGCCTCACAGTTTGTGAAAGCGTTTATTGGTGTTGATATAGAACCGCTTTGCTGTATTCCAACAACAGGAAGCATGCAGGGAACCTTTGCAACCTTCATGGCTATTTATCAGGCAACCGCTGGCACGAAGAAGGACACTGTATTGTTTATTCAGCCAGGTTTCCCAGTGCAGACCACCCAGTGCGATGTCATAGGGTTGAAGCACACAGGTCTTGACATTCACGACTTCCGAGGCGATGACCTTATTAAAAAGTTAGATGAAATTTTGTCGGCTGGTAACATTAACAGCATTGTTTATTCCAATCCGAATAATCCGTCATGGGTATGTTTTACCGAAGAAGAATTGAAGGGTATTGCGGGATTGGCCGATAAATATGATGTGATTGTTTTAGAAGACCTTGCTTATTTTGCAATGGATTTCCGCCGCGACCTTTCGCATCCATATCAAGCCCCTTATCAGGCGACTGTAGCCAAGTATACCGACAACTATGTGTTGTGGGTTTCAGGTTCAAAAGCTTTCTCGTATGCAGGTCAGCGCGTAGGGGTAACTTGCATCAGCAATAAACTTTACAAGCGTGTCTACAAGCCGTTGGCTGACAAGTTTGGAGTGGGTGAGTTCGGTAACTTTTTCTGTAACCGCTTAATGTATACCCTTTCAAGTGGCACCACTCACAGTGTACAGCATGCTATGGCGGCACTGATGGAGGCAGCGTGCGACGGAAAGTATAACTTCCTCGATGATGTTAAGGAATACGGCCGCCGTGCCAAGTTTTTGAAAGAAGTGCTGCTCGCAAATGGTTTCTATTTGGTGTACGACAACGACATGGGTGCCCCTTTGGCCGATGGTTTCTATTTCACTGCCCAGTATCCTGGGATGAGTGACTTGGAACTCACCCGTGAGTTAATGTATTATGGTATTGCGGTTTTCCCACTCGACACAATGGGTTCAAATGAACAGGGAGTGCGAGTTTGTACCTCGTTCTTCAAAAAAGAACAGGAACCGATTTTCAAAGAACGTATTGAAATGTTCAAGAAAAACCATTAAAATAGTAATATCTAATCTTAACACACATTATAAATAACAGCGTGCAAATTGTACGTTTAGTTTAGGGATGCGCGAAAGCGTATCCCTTTTTTGTGTTGAAATTTAGATGGAACAAAAAATCCCAACAAAGTAATGTGTACTTTGTTGGGATTTCTTTTAATATCAAATCTTATTTTACAGTTGTAACGGCACGGATGCTGTTGCCAATGTAGCGTTCAATATTGTCATCTTCTTCGATAGATGTGTCGCGGAACCAAATATAGAAAACGTCGCAATTGCCAAGTTCTGAAATTTGTTTCGCTACGTATTGCCCACGAAGTCCAACTCCGCCAAACTCAACACCATCGCGAAATCCAGCCGCTGGCAAGAATATAGTATTGCCGTTAGATTTCGATATTCCTATCAAGCCGGAAACGCCGCTACCTTCATAGTCTTTCGTCCATTCCCAGTTGCAATGTTCAACTAATGCCTGTAATTCAGCAAAAGTAGGCATACGCCAGGTTTCGCCCCAATTGACTGTTGCTGCGTCATCTTTAGGAATGAGTTCGGTATACTTATCGCGCTTTCCTAACTTTCGTTTAATGCAATATCTAGTTATGCTGTCGAAACTACCTTCGCACCATTTGTATGTTGCCCAACTGTAGTCTTCTTTAGGTTCAGTCTCGCCCCATGCAAAATAACTGCCGTATTCGGTTGGTTTTGTTGCACCCACATTGTAAGTGGCCCAATTAACATCTAATCCTAAGTCAACAAAGTTGTATCCGCCAACTTGTCCACTGACAGTTTGTGCGACGGAGTCAAAACCGCAAAATGCTAAACCAAGAGTCGCTAACGAAAAGATTATATTTTTCATATAAATTTCTTTTGTTGTAATACACTACAAAATTACAGTAAATTACTCCATCCTCCAAAAATAGTTTTCTAAACAAAATTGTATGTCAATGATTGTAGGAAATTTCATTTTTACAAATCTCCACATTCTCAAGTATAAAAAGGAACGTGTAATAATTCCAATTACTTTTCCTTTTTCAGCACCATGTCTTTATTTATCGTGCATTCGCCGTGGTCCCATCTTCCAGTTCCGCCTTTGAAGTCTTCTTCTTTGACTTCAAAATTGGTTGTACTTGATGTGTAGCCGTCTTTTTGTGCGGTTAGTGATACGTTGCCTTGGAAAAATTCTGAACTTGTTATTTCGTATTGGCCATCTTCGTTGCTATTGCTTATACCCAATTCCCATCCGTTTTTTGAGGAAGGCGTTTCACCGATAGGGTAGACGATCGCATTCACCTTCGCGTCGCAAACCTTTTCACCTGAATCGTCTGTAATAATGCCTTTAACCATAAAATCGGAATGTGGACAGCCGTACACACATTCAGGAACGTCGCTTGGTTTCTCTTTTACCCCAAACATATTTAAAAGACGGTCGCGTAAATCTGATAAATTCATATTCCCTTGATTTTTATACAAATATATAAAATTGTATGGAAATTTATATACTATAAACACACCTGTCTCTAAATTATTATTGAACGATGTTGCGTCCACTATGGTGGCCTCCTTTCTCTACCTTAGAGCTGGCATGGGGGTATGATGTTTATCCGCAAAGCGCGACAACAAGAGCAATGTGAACCCCTTTTTCAATTGGCTGACGCACGATTTGTGCTTTCAATGGTTTTACTAGTAACACTTATATTGGTTGTGGCAACCTTGATAATTCTTGTCAGTTGCAAATTGGCTGATGATAAAGTTGAATGGCGAAATCGCAATCCAATTTTTTTAGATTCAAACGCCTTCAATATTGTATTATATACTAAAGGCTTTACTTTTTCACCATCTTCTTTACGCCGTTCTCCATGTACATGCCATTATTGGGAGGTATAGACAGTTGTTGACCATTGGCCGAGAACATTTTTTCAGTTGGTACCGTTTGGTTTGCTGAAATGTTCTTAAATCCTGTTTGTGATGAAAGAGAGAGCGTGACTTTAACATTTCCCTCTCCGGCTTCCAAGAAACTCATTAGTTCGCTTTTACTGATATCTTTTATTTTCCCGATTCGGGTAAATGACCATTCGTTCTCGTCGTAATAAATGCAGAGATTGTTGCCTGAATAAAGAATTACATCTCCTGGTTGGGTGGTAATTTGTTCATTGTTTGTCGGCAACGAAAATCCTAGTTCTCCCACTTTCTCGAAATTGCCATAGTCGTGTGCCTCGTATGTCACCTCCCCCTCTGCTAATTTCTCGAGTAATGCGGTTGTTGACGAGTTATCTTCGAGTTTACAAGGGAGTGTCTTCCCATTGATGCTGATAAACATTGTTTTTTCTTCTTTTGTTGTTGATTTGAAGTCGATGTCGGTAAGCCATTGCTCAAGTAAAGCCGAGCGGTTACTAAAGGCTGAGTTATTAATCCAAAGGCTTTTCTTATAATATTTACCGTTAGGTATAAGTCGTTTGCAGTCCGTTTCAACACCGCTAATGCCGCTTGAATGGCTACTTACAATGAGGCCAATGTTTTTATCTGCCATCTGGCTGCCATAGTTGAATAAGAAAGTCTGCATAGGTGCGGCCATCTGACTCCACCAAAGTGGTGCGACAATTATTATGTTGTTATATAGGTCTAATTTTACATCAACAGGGTCGATTTCTGGATAACTCGAAGCTGATTGTGGCGCCTCTTTAATAGCCCCAATAAGTGCAGAACCTATCTTGTAGTTGTTTGCGGCATAGTCTAACCCTTTTTCTGCTGGCGTAATTTCCACAACGTCGGCGTCAATTTTAGAGGTGAGCGTTTCTGAAATTTGTTTACAGTGGTTGGTGTAGGAATAAAACACTATTAGTGTTTGGTTGGCAGCAATGCTTGCAGCAGCCATTAGCGCCATGCTAATCAATAAAAAGAGTTTCTTCATAACTATAATGCTCTTTATTTAATATCAATTTTTTTGATGAATTTGGCAGGCACACCACCTACTATAGTTCGTGGCGTTACGTTTTTGGCTACAACAGCACCGGCAGCCACAATGGCCCCTTCTCCAATGGTAACACCAGGGAGTATGGTTACGTTTGCCCCTAACCATACTTTGTCTTCAATGACAATTGGTTTGAAGACCATGTCACCACGGTGCTCGGGATCGGGATTGTGGTTAATTGTGCATAGTGTTGCGTTGTGTCCTATTAGGCAGTCGTTACCAATTCTTATACCGCCCTGGTCTTGAAACTTGCAGCCACTGTTGATGAACGTTCGTTCACCAATTTCAGTGTTCTTTCCACAATCGGTATTGAATGGTGGGAACATACCGACAGAGTCGGGTACACGAATTCCCCATAATTCCGATAGCAATGCACGCAGTTCTTCGGGTGTGTGGTACTTGTTATTAATCTCCATGGTGATTCGAATTGCCTCTTGGCTCATTTGATGCATGAAGAGGTGGGCTGGACTGCCATTTTCAACAGGACGGCCTGCTGCAATATGCTCTTTATATTCTTTTATAGTCATTATTTCCTTATTATTTACAATGCAAAATTCGAAAATGAAAACTAAAACTATATAACCATAAATCCCTCATTTATTACCTGAAATCACGATATATGACAATTAAGCGATTTTTGTTCTATTTTGATTACTTTTGGTGCATTATTGCTCTTTTTGGTATTCCAATATCGCTCTAACTTTGCAGTGTACTCAAACAAAATACATGATAAATGTTTGAGACAATAAAAGATTATTAGTTACAAAAAGACATAACATTATGATAAAGAAAATGATTACAACCGCAGCCCTTATCTTTAGTGCCATTTCACTTCAGGCTGCATCTACACACGTATCAGTAGAGTTGAAAAGTGGATATAAGTATGATTTTATGATGAATGGCAAACCACAATTTTCTATTACTGACGGAGAACTTTTGGTACGTGGAACTGACGTAACCAGTTTTTGTGTCAGCGATATTAAGAATTTTCATTACACTATAAATAAAGAACTGTCTAATGTATCTTCGAATGAGAATGGAATGTGCATCCAGTCTCTTGATGAAAAAACAATTCGAATTGCGAATGCACCAGTATCAACCAACATTGTAGTTACAGACGCTGATGGTCATTTTTTTGCAACTGCAATGACAGATGGTGTGGGAAATTGTACCCTTAATTTGCCAAACGAGAGTGGTGTTTACGTCCTTTCTATAAACGACCAGACTATTAAGTTTATCCTCAATTAAGCTGATCTCAAAACATATTGTCAATACTTTAACACCTAATATTTTCTCATCAGGCAACTAATTATTTTGCGTGAATTAGTAAGTTATTTTATTGTTCGTATTAACTTTGCAAGGCGTTTATGTGAAATAACAAACTAACAATATGAAAACTTTAAAAATTGCTTTAGTATGCGGTGTTGCTGCTATGCTAACATGCTGTACTTCTGTTACTGGTTTGAAAAACATGGCAGATTGTAAATTCAAGTTCCACAGTGTGTCGGATGTGAAAATCGGTTCGGTTGACCTTAGCAACAAACAGACTTATAAAAGTTTGAAATTAACTGATGTTGCCGAACTTATGGCAGGATATGCTAGCAAGAAGTTGATGTTGAACATGAATGTGAATATGAAAGTCCACAACCCTAACGAACAGGTTGCCCAACTCGATGGTATGGACTATATTTTATACATCGATGACAAGCAGATGTTAGAAGGTGTTACCAAAGACCAGATGAGAATTGAAGCAAATTCAGATGCTAATTACTCTTTACCTGTTACTTTAAACCTCTACGATGCGGTTCAAGATAAAAAGTTGCAGCCAATGGCAGAATTTGCGTTAGGATTGGCAACAGACAAGGCTGATGCCAGCCGTGTAAAGGTGGCCATCAAACCGTTCTTCACATTTGGTAAGGATACAGTACGTTTTCCATCTTACATCACTATTGGTGGTGACCAGATAATGCCAAAAAAGAAGTAAACATACTTGGTGAAAAATATAAATCCGGTTAGTGTGAAATTCGCACTAACCGGATTTTCTTTTATATGCAAGTTTGTTAAACCCAACTGGCTTTTATGTTGGCGTTTTCTATTGCTTCCTTTTCTTGTTTGCGGAAGGTGATTGTTTGTGTTTTCCAATCCATGCTCTCAATAATGGCTATAGATTCCAAATGGTAGCCTTCTTCGCGTAATTTGCGCCCACCTTGTTGTTGTCCTTTTTCAATAGCAATGCCAATACCCACTACATCGGCCCCTGCCTGGTGAACAATGTCGATTAGGGCGTGAGCAGCCTCGCCATCGGCTAGAAAGTCGTCAACAATCAGCACTTTTTCGCCAGCATTGATGTATGGCTTTGATACTAACACCTTGTTCATACGCTTGTGAGTGAACGAGTAGGCTTCAGACACATAGCGGTCGTCGGTGCAGTTGGCGGTAGCACTCTTTTTAGCAAACACGACTGGCACATTGAACAATAGTCCAACAAGTGTGGCAATGGCAATGCCGCTGGCCTCGATGGTCAAGATCTTTGTTACAGTTTTGCCTTTGAAGCGGCGCTGAAACTCGTAAGCCATCTGCCGAATGACATCAATGTCAATCTGGTGGTTCAAAAAGTTGTCTACTTTAAGAATGTTACCTTCTTTAATAACACCGTATCTTATAATCCGTTCTTCCAGGAAGTTCATAACTCAAGAGTTAATGTTTTAGTGCTTCTTCTGGGTTGTTTGTCGTTATTTCGCAGCCGTTTATTTTTTCTTTGAATTTTCTTTTTCTTCTTTAGCCGCCTTCTTTGCATCGATAAAGGCATCGATAAGCACATGGTGGTTGCGTTTCTCGCGGAGCATAAGGTCTGCTAACGCGCTTTTCTCTTTCTCGTTAAGTAAATCTTTCACTTCCATCAAATCGTGCTTGGCGTCTTCGCCGTTCTTTACAATTTTGGCGTAATCGGCCTTGTCGTATTCAATGTCGTAGGTTGCTTCGGTAAGTACGCCATCGAGAACTTTTTCAGTGAGGTCTTCCTGAAACTTGATGTATTCTTCATACTCGCCCATGGTTTTGGCGCGTTCGTTACTACAAGAAGCGAAAAGTAAAGCAGAAACTGCTAAAATAACGTATTTTTTCATGGTATATAACTATCAAATTTATTGCGAATTTACAAAAAATAAAGGTTATGCTCTAAGTTCAATTTTAGTTTCAAAGTCGTTAACCGTATATTCGGGCGAAATACCTCCAATTCTGAAGTGGTCTGATGTTGTTTCGCAATAAACATATTTACGTCCCTCTATTTCGGTTATAACGTTATTCTTTGCATTTTGCAGCAATGGTTGCCAGCGCTGGTCGTACTCTATACATATTGCTGCATGTTGCAGTTTGTAAGATATTAGAAACAGCACGTTGTACCCCATAAGGTGAAACAGTGTGGCCGCTAAAAATGACTTGCAGTCGCAATCGCCATGTCGGTC
>JAKSKS010000103.1 GCA_024401615.1 Paludibacteraceae bacterium | reverse complement strand
CAGTGTGCCCTTCAGTTCCAACTCGAGTCCCTGTCCCATAGTAGGGGCTACCATCATCAGAGCGCTGATGTATTGGCTGCTGACGCTGCTGTCCAGTTCAATGTGTCCGCCACGAAGTTTTCTGCCCTCAATTTTCAACGGAGGGAATCCTTCTTCACCAGCGTAGGTAATGTTGGCGCCAGCCTCGTTCAAAGCGTCCACCAAAATCTTGATGGGGCGTTTGCGCATGCGTTCGCTGCCAGTAATGGTGTGTGTGCCCGGTTTCTGGCTGTAGTAGGCGGTAAGGAAGCGCATAGCGGTACCTGCGGCACCTATGTCAACGTGCACACCGTCGCCTTCAAGTGCGCGCACCATCACATCGGTGTCGTCGCATTTGGCAATATAGCCCAGTTTGGCAGGCTTGCTGCTCAAAGCGTTCATAATCAGCACACGGTTGCTGATGCTCTTGCTGCTGGGCAGGTCAATTGTTGCCTTTATGTTTTTGCCTTCCGGCTTCTTAATCTCGTAATCCATTTCTCGTAATATACCCATTCGGGTACTTAATACTTGTTAATCTATAACTTTTTTCTTAATTATAACCTATAACCTATAACCTATAACCTATAACCTATAACCTATTCCCTATAACCTATTCCCTATTACCTATTACCTCCTCAAAGGCCCACCACTTCGCGGTAGTAGTCAATAGATTCCAAAATGTCCTTCTTCTCCACATTCTGGTTAATCTTAATGTCGCCAATGCCCTTTTCGCCAAGAAGGGTGAAGAGGATGCGTCCGTCGCCCACATTCTTCTTGTCGTGGGTCATAAGTTCGTAAAGGTGGTCATATACCTTGCAACCCACATTCAGTGCGCCATAGTTGTCTTTAATGAGGTGTACAGCCTCGCGCATCAGTGCCTTAGGGAGACCGCAGAACTTCATGCTGAGGTAGAGTTCAGGAATCATACCGTAGGCAACAGCGTAGCCGTGAAGGATAGGCGCGCCGCTTTCCATAGCATAGCTTTCGAAAGCGTGGCCCACAGTGTGGCCGAAGTTCAAAGCCTTGCGGATGTTCTTTTCGTAAGGGTCGATAGCAACAATTTTTTCTTTAACGGCAATAGAGTCTCTGAGCAGGGTGCTGAGTTTGCTGTAGTCGATGTTGT
Organism: Paludibacteraceae bacterium; assembly: GCA_024401615.1. Taxonomy (GTDB): domain Bacteria; phylum Bacteroidota; class Bacteroidia; order Bacteroidales; family Paludibacteraceae; genus Physcocola. Next base: position 8,131 of record JAKSKS010000103.1, on the reverse strand, counting down.
CGAGGTCGAAAGCCAACATGTCGTTCCAGTGCTTCTCGTCGCTGATGAGGCCGTGCTTGATCATTTCTGCGAAGCCAGAACGGAAGTTTTTCTCGTCGAGGGTGCGGAACATGTTCACGTCAATCAGTACGCTTTCGCTTGAGTTGATGACGCCAATTTCGTTCTTCAAACCGCAGAAGTTGATACCGGTCTTTCCGCCTACGGCTGCGTCTACAGCGCCAAGCAGGGTGGTAGGTATGTTCACATAGTCCATACCGCGTTTGAAGGTCGATGCGGCAAAACCGCCAAGGTCGGTCACCATACCGCCGCCCAAGTTAATGAGCATACTCTTGCGGGTAGCCTTGTTTTGGCTCAAGAAGGTCCATACGCTCGCAAGCGCTTCCAATGTCTTGTGGTCGTCGTTTGGCTTGATTTCTATAGCCTTTACCTTGCCGAAGAACTCGTCTTTTACAAGTTGTGGCAAACAAAGTTCTTTGGTGTTGCTGTCTACTAAAATAAAGACTTGTTCGGGGGTTCTGTCTTTTACCTCTTTGCGGAGTTCGTCTGTCAGACGGCCTTCGCACATCACTACGCGCTGCTCGCTCATATGCTAATTTGTTGTTATCGTTGTCTATAATTACAAATTTACGAATTTTCTATCTCCTTTTTGCGATGTTGTTGATAAAACTGACGCCTTTTTGGTGCACTTTTCGTTTCCCGTTTCGTATCTTTGTTTTATAGTTTAACCTGCAAACGAATAATAACCAGTAAGTAACTTGCTTGAGTTGTTTGCAATAATTAGTCTGTTTATGGTATACACACGAAACGAAGAGGTAGCTAACAGCCTCACACACGCTTTTGGTATTGTTGCCGGATGCATCTGGGGCGTTTTTATGCTCTATAGGGTAGTGCTCAATTCCGACAGATGGCTGATTTTTGGTTTGGCGCTTTATGTTGCGGGCATGCTGTGCTCGTATATGGCCTCTACTTTCTACCACAGTTGCCGCCAGCACACACGTCCGCGCTCTTGGTTGCGCAAGTGCGACCATGCGGCCATCTACCTCCACATTGCGGGTAGTTATGCGCCTTTCGCGCTGGGCCCTATGTGGGAGAACAGCCAGTGGGGTATTGCCATTTTTGCTTGGACGCAGTTGTGTGCCTTGGTGGGCGTGGCGGTCAGCTTCATTGGACTGAAGGAACACAGCTATATCGAAACCCTCTGCTTCATCTTAATGGGCTGTAGCATTGCCGTTTGTTCGCACATCTTGTGGCAGTCGGTTCCGCACGCCAGTGTTTACTGGATTCTTGGCGAGGGGGCTATGTTTATTACCGGCGCGCTGTTCTATTCGTTGCGCAAGGCGCGTTACATGCACACTGTTTTCCATGTGTTTGTCCTTTTAGGCTCTGTTTGTCACCTTATGGCACTCGAACAGATTGTTAAAGGCTGATTTTTCCTTATCTTTGCACCCACATTCCCTAACAAATACAATGGCAAAAAAAGAATACATCCTCAAAAACCGCGAATGGTTGGAGGCAAAGGCTAAAGAAGAGGGCGTTTTGGCCCTTCCGAAAGGCATTTACTACAAGGTTTTGGCTTCTGGCGATCCTGCCAGCCGTCAGCCTACTCCTAACAGCATGGTTACGGCCCATTACAAGGGTAAAACCATCAACGGCAAGCAGTTCGACAGCTCCTTTGGCGGACACCCGTTCACTTGCCGCCTGGCTGACCTGATTGAAGGTTGGATTGTTGCCATGCAGCAAATGCATGTGGGCGACCGTTGGGAACTCTATATTCCACAGGAAATGGGTTATGGTTTGTTTAACCAGCCTGGCATTCCTGGTGGCTCCACGCTCATATTCGAGGTTGAATTGCTCGGGGTTTCTTAATGCTAACACAACTACATCATGAATCAAGACTCTATTCAACAAGAACAAATTCTTATCCGCATAACAGGTAAAGACCGTCCTGGCCTTACCGCCTCTGTTATGGCCATCTTGGCACAGTATCACGCGCAGATTCTCGACATCGGTCAGGCCGATATTCACAGTACCTTGTCTTTGGGCATCCTTATCCGTATTGGCGAGCAGAACTCTGGTACTGTTATGAAGGAACTCCTTTTCAAGGCGACTGAGTTGGGCGTGAACATCGGTTTCGAACCTATTACCGACGACGATTACGAAGACTGGGTGAACCAGCAGGGTAAGAACCGTTTCATTCTTACGCTTATCGGTCGTTCCCTTTCGGCTGGCCAGATAGAGGCGGCTACCCGCGTTATTGCCGAACAGGGATTAAACATCGACTCTATTCTCCGCTTGACGGGTCGAATCTCTATTAAGAACCCTGATAAGAACACGCGTGCCTGTATCGAGTTCTCGCTTCGTGGCTCCCCAGCCGACAAGGCGATTCTTCAGGCTGAACTGTTGCACTTGTCTTCTACCATGGGCTTCGACTTTTCTTTCCAGCGCGACGATATGTACCGCCGCAGCCGCCGTCTTATCTGCTTCGATATGGACTCTACGCTTATTCAGGCCGAGTGTATCGACGAGTTGGCTGAAAAGGCTGGCGTGGGCGCTGAAGTGAAGGCGATTACCGAGAGCGCAATGAGGGGCGAGATTGACTTTAAGGAAAGTTTCACCCGACGTGTGGCCTTACTGAAGGGTCTGGATGTTTCCGTTATGCAGGAAATTGCCGATAACATCCCTATTACTGAGGGTGTCGACCGCCTGATGGAGGTGCTGAAGCGTTGCGGCTATAAGATTGCCATCCTCAGTGGTGGATTTACTTTCTTTGGCGAACAGTTGCAGCGCCGTTTCGGTATCGACTATGTATATGCCAATAACTTGGAGGTTGACGAAAACGGCAAACTTACCGGCCGCTTCTTGGGCGATATCGTAGACGGTCACCGTAAGGCTGAACTGCTGAAACTGATTGCACAGGTCGAGAAGGTGAACCTGGCACAGACCATTGCTGTGGGCGATGGCGCCAACGACCTTCCTATGCTTAGCGAGGCTGGCTTGGGCATTGCTTTCCATGCAAAACCGCGTGTGGTGGCAAATGCTAAACAAAGCATCAACACCATCGGTCTCGATGGCGTGCTCTACTTCTTAGGGTTTAAAGACAGTTATATGGGTATATAATTCCCCGTTTGTTATAACAACCGTAAAAGTCCTTGCTTGTCAAGGACTTTTTTTATCGCTATTAGCTATTTTTGTGTGTTGGTAAATTGATTTGTATGAAAAAAAATAACATACCGTTGCTAAAGATAATATCGTATATATTATTTATTTTATCCCCTATTCCTTTATTTGTAGTATATATTATTTTCGTAGATAAAACAGGTATGTCTGTTCTCGATTTTTTGATTAAGGAGGGTTATTCTAAATACTTGGTGGCGTTTTTTGATTTTTTAGGAATCGGGGGAACAATAATTTATGTGGGATTGTGGTGTAGTTGTTTTGGTTATGTGTTTAACAGATTTAATATAATGGAGCAATGGTTCGTTCCTGTTTTAGTCGGTGAAATGGACTGGATAAGTTCGACTGAAAGAGAATTTTTTTTTAGAAGATAACTATGGAGAAAAGGGTGTTATAGAATATCAAAAATACACCTCACCCGAAAGAAGACAGAAAGCGATTAGTGATATCAAGAGTCTTGGTTATTCCGATAAGCAGTCTGTTGTTTCTATGTTGAGTAAAGTACTTACTATAGAAAAGGACTGGTATGTCAGAGTCAGATATGAAAGGTTTGCCTCCCTTTTGGCTGAAATTGAATTTGATTATAACGACTATTTCTTCAACAAAGATTTCAAATATGGTTGTGTCTTGTGCAAGAAGATGGCTCTTTTTAATCCTGCTGACCGTCTCTCACAAGACGAGGTTTTCTTAAAAAAATATGGTTCAAAGAGCTTGTTGGCCTTCAGATTGTTGGATGTTAACGACAAGATGCTTGACAAAGCATTTGCCGATCTCAAGGGCGCTGATATGAAGGAGAAAAAAGAAATGGTGGAAATCCTTTTCAAACTGGCTGTTTCTGATGATGGCATAAAGAATGACGAATGGTCTTTCTTGCAGTCGGTTATGGCTGTGTGCTTTAATAAGCATTGGGTAGATTATTACAACAAACGCTATGCTCCGCTTCGCACTGAATTTGATTACAAAACAAACAGCAATGCTTCTTCTTCTTCTCTGGCTGTTAACCAGTTGGCGCAATACTATAGCGTGCTGGGGCTTGAACAAACAGCATCTGTTGAAGAGGTGCAGAGGGCTTACCGCAAAATGGCGTTAGAATTTCATCCCGATCTTCCTAAAAATGCCGGTAGGGTCGATTTCTGCGAGCAACGCATGGCTGCCATTAATGAGGCTTATGCAAAATTGCTCAATTAGTTCATAGTTGCTCACTTTTGGCGCACATTTGCTCTTTCGTGCAGGCGATATCAACTATATCTTTGTGGTAGTAAAATATTGTATTTGTTAACCTTGAAAGAGCATCTGCATTATTGCCGTTTTTGGGGTATTGGTGTAAGGAAATGGTGTCAATAGGTTGCTGCAGTGCTTTTAAATTAGAACTAAATGTTATGGTAGATGTATTAGTATTCGATTATGGAGGCATCATCGTGAATATGGACTGGAAGTTGTTAAGGGTGGCACTTTCCGAAGCCGGTATCTCACGCTTGAAAATGTTCTTCTACAGAAAGAAGATTAAAAGCCTCATGAACCGCTATATCGATGGTATTGAGCCCGAAGAAAAGGTGATGAGGGAAATGTTGGATATGTGCCGCCCTGGCACTTCTGTCGAGCAAGTCAATAACCTTATCAGCACGCTGTGTGGAAACATACCGGCAAGCCGATTGGAGCTGCTGACGAAACTGCGCAAGAGGTATAAAGTGTATTTGCTCAGCAACATCAACGACTATTTATGGAACGAGTGCGTGAAGAAGATGAACTCGTTGGGTTATGCTGTTGATGACTGTTTCGACGAGGTGTTTCTCTCTTATAAGATGGGGGTGGCGAAACCCAATCCAGAAATCTATAACAAGATGCGGCTGGCTACAGGTCTCGTTCCTGAAAACACTATTTACTTCGACGACAATCAGGCCAACTACGCTGCGGGTAGGGACTTGCATTACCAAAGCATACACGTGCGCGAAAATTGCCTGGAAGACTACCTCGACGTTATACCTGGTTTTAAGGAATGTGTTGGCTTGTAACAAGCGGTCTTATATATGCAATAAAATAGGGGAAGGTGCTTTCGCGCCTTCCCCTTATCTTTTGGTATTGTAGCAATCTTACTTGATGTCCTTTACCATTGCCATAAATTCCTTGCTTGGCTTGAATGAAGGAATGTTGTGTTCTGGTACAATCACAGAAGTCTTTGCGCTGATGTTACGTGCAACCTTCTGCTTTCTGGTCTTCAAACCAAATGTGCCGAAACCACGCAAATAAACATTTTCACCCTTAATAAGTGAGTTCTTTACAATTTCCATGTAGCCTTCTACTACCTTCAATACATCATTACGGTCAATGCCTGTGTTTGCGTTGATTGACTCTACAATTTCTGACTTTGTCATCTTTCTTAAAATTTTAACGGTCACAAAGTTAGAAAATATTTATCAACAAAACAACATTTTTCGGCCTCTGTAGGCCCTTTAACTATTCATTTTACCGAATAATAATGCTATTTTAGTAGTTTGTATGCCCCTTGTGTCCGCAAGGGGCTTTTTTGTTTGGCTGTGTTCCCTTATTTTGGAAGCATAATTACTTTGATTTCGTTGCCTTGTTTCACAAGTTTGCTCAAAGTGTTGGTAATGTGCTCGCCCTTCATCTCACTCACTACCTTCTCGAAATTAGTCTCTTCGTCTAATCCGTCTTTCAAGTAGGTGGAAATGATGTTCTGCCAATAGCGGTTCTCGCGCACGCTTTCCTTGTGGTTCTTCAGCATAATCTCCTTGGTCTTCTGTAGGTCTTCCTCTTTCGGACCTTTGGCTATGATGCTGTCTATTTCAGAGTTGATGATTGGCAACAGTTTTTCTTCTACTGCCGGGTCGGTGTCGAAACTCATCTGCAAGGCTCCTAAGTTTACGGGGCGGTTGCTCACGCTGGCTCTAACCCCCACGCCATAGGTGCCGCCTTCGCTCTCGCGCATCGACTCCAAATAGCGGGTGTAAAGCACGTTCTTCACAGCCTGCATGTAGATTTTGTTTTCAAGCGTTGGCTCCATTTCGCCTGTTAGGTAGATGAAGTTGCTGGCCTTCTTGGTCTGCAACTCTTTCTGGAAACTGTTCACAACCTTTCCCTTTGGCACACGCACATTGTGGTCTACCCATTTCAAACTGCCTTTCTGCGCTTTCAATCCACCAAGGTAGGTGAGTATGGTCTGCTTGGCTTTCTCTTTGTCGATGTTGCCAGTCAGCACAACGGTGAAGTCGGCTGGGTTGCTGAAGCACTTCTTGAAGAAGTTGAGGGCGTCGGCCTGCTTTACCTTGTTTAATTGAACGGTGTCGAATGTCGCCGAGCGCGCGTGGTGGTTGCTGACCATTGCGTTCACGCTGTCGCTGAATGCCGATGCTGGGTCTTTCGCGCGGTTTACTAATGCGGTGCGGTATTGGCTGATGACCGACGCATATCCGTCGTTGTCGGCTCTCACACCTGTAAAGTGGAGGTAGAACAACTGCATCAGGGTCTCAAAGTCTTTTACCGAACTGTTGCCCGAAAGGCTGTGCTCGTAGTTCGATACGCGTGGACTGATGTTCACCATTTTTCCGGCCAGTGCCTTGCGCAAGGCCACTGCGCTGAAGTTACCTAAACCGTTGTTGTCTACAATGTCGTCGCTAATCTGTGCCGAAGGCAACTTGTTTAAGTCGCTTTCAAGCGATGCTCCGCCTTCGCTGTAGGCGTAGAGTAGAATCTCGTCTTCTTTGAAGTTGGTTGGCTTGAACACTACGCGCATGCCGTTGCTCAATGTCCACTCCTCGTAGCCGAGTTGGGTGTTCTTTGCCACCTTTTTTATTTTGCCGGCTTTGGGTGTCTTGGCAATAAGCGGCTCGTTGGTCACCTGGTCTACGTAGGTGTTCACTTGCAGGTTTTCCATTCCCTTGAACTCTGCTGTTACGTTGGCCTCGGTAAAGATGTTCTTGAGGGCGTCGTGGCCCATAATCTCAATGGTTATGTTCTCTACCCCGAAGAAGTTCTCTTTCAGCATGCGGTTGGTTTCCTTCAAACCGATTAGAGGTAGCAACTGTTGCATTTTGGCGTATTCCCATTCAATGCCGGGCACAGGCTCGAAGTCGAGGAAGTTGCGCTTGTATTCGTTTATGTATGCTTTGTTGCTCTGGTTCTCTTTCTCGTTGAAGGCTTTCTCCATACTGCTCAGCATCTCTGCCTTCGCGCGGTCAAGTTCGCTTTGTGTGAAACCGTAGCGTCTCGCGCGTTCTGCCTCTAAAAGGAGGCGGCTGAACGCCTCTTTCTCTTTGCCCTCAGTGGCTACGGCATATAGGTTGAAAGCGTCGCGTGTGCGCACCAGTTCACCATAGTTGGCTGCTGCTTGTGCCCAAGGCGAATTGGCCTCCTGGCATACCTCGTTTAGTCGCTCGCTGAGCATCTGCTCTACCAGATTGCTGATAACGGAGAAGGTGTAACCCACTTCGCTCGCTTTTACGGCGTCGGGTACCGGCTGGTGGCGGTACGACAGTTCCATTATGGTCTGCTTCGCCTCTGGGTCGGTCAGTAGGGCCACTATCGGCTCTTTGTTGTCCTCTATCTCGTAGTATGGGCGTTTGGCTGGATTTATACGTTTGGGTATGTCGCCAAACAGGCGCTTTACCTGCTGCTCAACCGAGTCTGCGTTTATGTCTCCCACTATGGCTATTGCCTGAAGGTCGGGACGGTACCACTTCTTATAGTAGGCGCGTAGGGTGTCGTAAGGGAAATTGTTAATGATGGCGGTGTCGCCAATCACATTGCGCTTCGCATACTGCGAGTTCTTGAACAGGATAGGCAGCGATGCGGTCCACATGCGGCGGTTCGCCTTGTTGCGGGTGCGCCATTCCTCGCGGATTACACCACGCTCCTTGTCTATCTCGCTGTCTTCGAGCGAGAGGTAGCACGACCAGTCGTGCAATACGCGGATCTACCAGAAGCTCCCTTATCGTCATGA
>JAKSKS010000102.1 GCA_024401615.1 Paludibacteraceae bacterium | reverse complement strand
AGGCGCACTTGCGTGACCGTCGGGAGACCATGTGTGGAATGGGAACATAGCACCGAGTACGCCGAAACCTACGAAGGTAAGGCAGAAGAAGGTGTGCTGCCATTCAATTGGCATGTTCTTGCTAACGCTATCCATAAGGGTTACCATCTCGAAGGTGTGCTCACCTGCAGGAGTTCCCATAAAGTAGATACCGAAGATACCTACCATAAGGAATGCAGAACCACCCATCAACATAAGGGTCAACTTCATGGCTGCATATTCCTTAGGGCCGCTACCCCAAAGACCGATAAGCAGGTACATAGGGATGAGTGCTACCTCGTAGAAGAGGAACATGGTGAAAAGGTCGATTGAGATAAAGAAGCCAAATACACCAATTGAAAGCATCAAGAACCACAAGAAGTATTCTTTTGCCTTTTCTTCTACTGCGAACGATGCGAACGAACCAGTCAAGGTGATAACTGATGAAAGCACCAACATGGCTACTGAAATACCGTCAACACCCAATGAAAGGTGGATGTTAAGGAATCCTTCGTACCATACTTTGCTTGCTGTGAACAAGTATGGCTGAGCCATACCAGCTGCGCGCTGTTCAAAAAATCCTAAGGTTATGTAGGCTGCAAGGGCAACCAAAAGGGCAGAGCCTCCAGCCATTGTGTAGCGGATGGCATTTTTCTTCTCACTTGGAATCAAGTAGAGAATGCCCATCATCACCAAAGGAATGATTACAAAATATAATAAAATAAATTCACTCATTGGTTTGAATTTTTTCGGTTATTAGTAGAGTGCCAAGAATGCGATGGTTATTACACCCATAATGAACACCCAAACATACTGTTGTACATTTCCGCTTTGTGCATCCTTTGTACCCAAAGAAGTTTTCTGAGTAACGAAAGCGCAGAAGTTCATGAAACCGTCGATGCAGTTGTGGTCGAACCATGCGATTGCCTTACAAATAACACCGAAGATGAATGAACGGGTAATACCGTACCAGATTTCGTCGATCTTCATACGGTTGTATACAAACTCGCAAAGTGCAGGGCATTTTGCCATGATGTTTGCAGGTTTCTCGTTCTTCTTGAAGTAGAGCAAGTATGCGATGCCGATACCAAGAAGTGCTACTGCAATACTGATTCCTTCAACAGTCCAGTTTGTAGGCATTTCCATTTCGGTACGGGTTGCTGTGATTGCCTTGTTGAAACCAGGCAACAAGAAGAATACCACTGTTACTACTGCGAATACAATCAAAGGCAAAGTCATCTGCCAACCTTGGTCGTGTGGCTTGTGATGGCTTGTTGCGTATTCTGGATTTTCTTCGTAGAAGAAGATGTGGAAGAACAAGCGGAACATATAGAATGCTGTCAAACCTGCAGTGAATGTCATTACAACATAGATTGCGGTGTAACCGTTTTCCATACATGCTGACAAGATTTCACCCTTAGAGAAGAAACCTGAGAATGGAGGAATACCTGCGATAGCCAAGCAACCAATCAAGAAGCACCAAGCTGTCTTTGGCATATACTTCCACAAACCACCCATCTTGCTCATTTCGTTGCTTTCTACGCAGTGGATAATACAACCACAGCACAAGAACAACATAGCCTTGAACATAGCGTGAGTGAACAAGTGCATCATTGATGCGGTGAAACCAAGTTCGGTTTCGTGGTTACCGAAGCGAGCAACACCAAGTGCAACCATCATATAAGCAATCTGTGAGATGGTTGAGAAGGCCAATACACGCTTGATGTCGGTCTGTGCTACTGCGATAATTGCTGCGAACAATGCAGTAAACGCACCGATGTAGCAAATTGCGTTCAACACTTCAGGTGCTGAGAACGAGTATACAGGGAACAAGCGGGCTACCAAGAACACACCTGCAACAACCATGGTTGCAGCGTGGATGAGCGCTGATGATGGAGTAGGACCTTCCATTGCATCTGGCAACCAGATGTGGAATGGGAACATTGCACTCTTACCAGCACCACCTAAGAAGATACAGAAGGTTGCGATGGTGATAAGTGGGAATCCCAAGAAGGTGATACCTCTGCAGCCTTCGGTGATAGCGAAGCTTTCGATAACGAGTTTTGCGTTGTCGGCGTTCAACTTGTCGAAGTCGAAGGTCTGAGTGTGGTATGAAAGAATCAAAATACCGATCAAGAAGAACATATCGGCAAAACGGGTTACGATGAACGCCTTCTTACATGCGCTAACGGCTGCTGGCTTGAAGAAGTAGTAGCCGATGAGGAGGAATGATGACACACCCACCAACTCCCAGAAGATATACATCTGGAAGATGTTGGTTGCAAGTACCAAACCCAACATTGCGAATGAGAACAAAGACAATACAGCGTAGTAACGAGACATACCTTCGTCGAAGTGACCGTGCTCGAACATATAGCCGTAGCTGTAAATGTGCACCATCAACGATACGGTTGCGATAACGACCAACATCATTGCTGAAATTGGGTCGAGATAGAAACCGATGTGGATAACGAGGTTTTCTGTCATTTGCATCCAGGTCCAGTTGAAAATGGTCATCTGGTTGTAAACCTCGCCGGTCTTGTTGAATACTTCAAAACCGTTTGCATCTGTTACAGAGAAGTTTCCGAAGAAATACTGTCCTGCAATGTAGTAGCATAATATAGCTACAATACCGAAAGCTGTGGTTCCGATTTTAGCCGAAGTCTGTCCGCTGAACTTGTGCGCTGTAAGGCCCAAGAAGATGAACATCAAGAACGGCAACAGAAGAACCAAGGGAGCTATTGATGTAATTTCCATGTTTCTGTATTATGCTTTAGTTCTTTAATTCTTTAATACTCTTTACAGTCTCGTTACCGAACTTGCGGTAAACGTTCATAATGATAGCCATTGCAACTGCAGTTTCAGCAGCGGCAACTACAATTACGAACAAACTGTAAATATAACCTTCAATCTGTTCAGGGAACAGGTAGCGGTTGAATGCTACGAAGTTGATGTTAACCGCGTTAAGGATGAGTTCGATTGACATAAGCAAACCGATCAAGTTCTTACGCGAAATGAAACCAAACACACCAATGAAGAACAACAGTGTGCTGATTACCAAATAAAACTGAACTGGTATCATTCTTTATCCTCCTTTTCCTTATTAGCGATTACAAGTGCACCGATGATACAAGCCAACAAAAGGATACCTGTTGCTTCGAATGGAAGCAAGTACTGGTGTTTGCCTGTGCCAAGAAGAGTACGACCGATAAGTTCCATATTAACGTTGCTTACCAACTGGTCTGCGCTTGCATCTGCGCTAAAGTTACCGAATAAGAACATGGTGCAAAGTACAAGCGCAATACCGCTGAGTGCGGCAATGCCAGCCCATACTTTCTTCTCTATGCGGACGTGCTCGCTGTTTTCGCCGATTCTGTGAACCAAAACGATGGCGAAGATGAACAGCATAAGTATGCCGCCAGCATATACTGACAACTGTGCTGCTGCCAGGAAGTCATAACTCATCTGCAGGTAGAGGCCTGCAATGCCTACCAGTGTAAGGAAAAGATAGAATGCAGCGTGCATCAACTTTTCAGTCAATACAGAAAGCAGACCACCTCCCAATACTACCACCGATAGTAGAGCGAATATGATATTGTTTGCTGTTATTAATTCCATGATTATTGATTGTTTTCGTTTTCTTGTTTAGGCGCTGCTGGCTTGTCTTGCTGTGCCTGCGCAGGTGCTGCTGGTTTTGCAACCTCAACCTTCTTGCTGCCTGGCTTGTTCAACTGCTTGATAAGCTTGCTGCGGGTGTAAACTGCGTGCTCAAATTCGTTGGTGAACTCAATTGCACCCTGTGGACAAACTCTTGTGCAAAGGCCGCAGAAAATACAGCTACCAATGTCGTAGAGGTACTGGTCCAACACAATTTTAGGCTTGCCGTTCTCGTCAGTGATCTTGCTCTTGTTGACTGTGATAGTCTGGTGGGTGCAGTTCATTGCGCAAATACCGCAGGCGGTGCACTTGTGCTCGTTGTTTTCATTATGAGGCATAGTGAGCTCGGCACGGAAGCGCTCTTTGGGCTTTACCTCGTCTCTGTTTTCAGGGTAGCATTCGGTTACTGCTGGGCTGATCAACACCTTACCAGTGACTTTCATACCCTTCAGCAAATTCAATATGCCTGAAAATATGTCTTTGAAATACTTAATCATTTTTTCTCTGCTTAATTGTTGGTTACTACTACCCAAATTGCCATCAACAAAATGTTTGCAAGGCTGAATGGCAACATAATCTTCCATTCAAGCTTCAACAACTGGTCGATACGCAAGCGTGGGAATGTCCAACGTACCCACAAGCTTAAGAAGATGAGGACAAGTGTCTTGCCGAACATCCAGATGTAGCTTGGTATTGCGTCCATAACCTGGTTGAAACCTTCGCAACCTGGAATGTGGAGAGCCTGCCAGCCGCCCAAGAATACCAATGTACCAATGGCAGCGTTGATGAACAAGTTACAGTATTCACCTACATAGAAGAAACCGAAAGTAATACCAGAGTATTCTACGTGGTAACCTGCAGTCAACTCTGATTCTGCTTCTGGCAAGTCGAATGGGCCACGGTTGGTTTCGGCGTGTGCTGCGATGAGGTAAATTACCAATGCAACCACTGTGAATGGAGACTGGAAGATGAACCATACATCGTTCTGTGCTGCCATCAACTCTGACAAGTTCATTGAACCACCAAGGATTACAACTGCCATCATTGACAAGCAAGCTGAAAGCTCGAAACTGATTACCTGTGCACCACTTCGCATTGCACCAATCAACGAGTACTTGTTGTTACTTGACCAACCGGCCAACATAACACCGATAATGCTGATTGATGATACAGCCAACAAGTAGAATACACCTACGTTGAAGTCTACGCCGTGAACACCGTCGGCAAACTGCAAACCACCGAAGGTAAGCAATGAACCCATGATGACGATGAATGGTGCTGCATAGTACAGCAACTTGTCGTTGTGCTTCAACGGAATGATTTCCTTAATCAAAATCTTAACCATGTCGGCAAACACCTGGAAGATACCCCAAGGACCTACACGGTTTGGACCTTTACGACACTGGAAATACGCACAAATCTTACGTTCGAAGATGATGAGGAACAAGGCTATTAGCGCATATAACGTCAAGAAGCCGAGACCCACCAGAACGTACTCGATAAGACTCACTACCCAAGCGGCTTCGATGTTGGTAGACAACAACTCGTGAATCTTGTTTATACCATCTATTAATTCTAATGACATAATTTTCTCGTTTGTTTATGTGTTCTTATCGGTTTATCGGTCGGCACATGGAATTACGTAGTCGAGAGATGCACCAATAGTGATCAAATCGGCAATCTTCTCGTCCTTACAAAGAGGATCGAGAGCGCTAATCAGGGTCATACATGGTGAACGGAACTTCACACGGTATGGGTTCTTGTTGCCATCGCTCTTGATGTAAACACCAAAGTCACCACGGGCAGATTCTGCACGCTGGTAGTATTCGCCTTCTGGCAACTTAACAATAGCAGGAACCTTAACACTGAAACCATCGCTAGGGAGGTTGTCATTCAACTGTTCGATGATGTTGAGTGATTCCAACACTTCATCCAAACGGATGATATATCGGTCGAATGAGTCACCCTTGCAGGTGTCGGTGTTACGGAGTACTTCGTTGAACTGAACCTTGTCGTAAGCAGCGTATGGCGCAATCTTACGAACGTCGTTGCTCCAGCCAGATGCACGGCCGGTAGGACCTGTAGTACCCAATGAAATGGCGGTTTCTTTAGTCAACCAACCTACATTGTGCATACGGCCTGTAGCAATAGGGTTGCCAGTGAACAAAGTGTGGTATTCCTTAATTGACTCGCGCATATAAGCAACAAAGTCACGGATTGTCTGTTGGAAGTTAGGAACAACATCCTTGGTCAAACCACCAATAATGCTGTAAGCAGGCATCAAACGGCCACCTGCATTCTCTTCGAAGATGTCCATGATCTTTTCACGGTCGCGCATACCGTAGATGAAGGCGGTAATTGCGCCCATATCCATGGCCATACAGCCCCAACCCAACAAGTGGGATGCAATACGGGTTAATTCGTCGAAAATACAGCGGATGTATTGTGCACGCTGTGGAACTTCAATGCCGGCTGCCTTTTCAACACACATGCAGAATGCGTGACGGTTGATTGAGCCTGACAAGTAGTCCAAACGCTCGGTATAAGGAAGAATCTGTGGATAAGTAAGGCTTTCGCACATCTTCTCGATACCACGGTGGATGTAACCGAAGTTAGGGTCAACTTTCTTAACGATCTCACCGTCAAGTGATACACGGAGGTGAAGCACACCGTGAGTAGCAGGGTGCTGTGGACCGAAGTTGACAACATATTCGTTATTGCCGAACAACTGGGTGCTCTTTTCTACAATTCTACCATCTTTGTCGAGGGTGATTGAAGGCAATGTTTCCAAGTCGTCGATGTTGACGTTGGTTGTAGGGGTGTCGTTGACCTCGCTGTAATCCTTACGGAATGGGAAACCCTTCCAGTCGCCACGCAAGAAAATGCGGCGCATATCGGGGTGGTCAATGAAACGGATGCCGAAGAAGTCGTAAACCTCACGTTCATAGAGGTTTGCTGACTGCCAAAGGTCGCTGACAGTGTAAAGAACTGGCTTTTCACGGTCTGCAGTCTTTGTCTTCAAAACCACAACTTCAGTCTTGTTAGTGCTTGAAGAAATGTGGTAAACGGTGCCAAGGGCGTCGGTATAGTCAACGCCGGTAAGGTTGATGAGATAGTCGAAACCAGCTTCCTTCAACTTCTTGGCAACGGCTCTAACCTCGTTAGGCTCAAGCTCTATTGTAGGGTACTGTGTACCTTCTGCAAGCTGCTTGCCTGGAGCTACTTTTGCTAATAATTTCTTGATATCTTCCATCGTTTACTTGATTCCTTTTGCTGCTTTGCGTGCTTCTTCTTCCTTTGCCAAACGTTCTGCCCATACTTTTTCTTCTGGGGTGATTGCTGGCTTTTTAGGCAACTTGAAGAAGCCTTCTAGCTTGATTTTTCTTTCCATCTGCAACATACCATACAACACTGCGTTTGGACGTGGAGGACATCCTGGAACGTAAACGTCAACAGGAATAATCTCGTTAACACCCTTTACAACGTTGTATGAATTCTTGAACGGACCACCACTGATGGCACATCCGCCCATTGCAATAACGTACTTAGGCTCTGCCATTTGGTCGTAGAGTCGCTTCAAAACTGGAGCCATCTTGTTAACGATGGTACCTGCTACGAAGACAACGTCTGACTGACGTGGAGAGTTACGGGTAACCTCCCATCCGAAACGGGCAAAGTCGGTGCGCGCTGCACCTACGCACATGAACTCGATACCACAACAAGCAGTAGCGAAGGTAAGTGGCCATACTGAGTGGCTGCGACCCCAGTTAATGCAGTCGTCCAAACAGCCAATGGCTACGTTTACACCACCTTTTTTCAACTCTTCAACGTACTGTTCGAGGTACTCGTTGTCGTTGAAGGTTACGTGGTTCATGCTTTTAACACGCAAATTCTTTACTTCCATTCCAATGCTCCTTTCCGCCAAGCGTATGCAAGGCCTAAGATGAGTACTACAAGGAAGAACGATACTGCATACAATCCTTCTACTCCCATGCCCTTCACAATAACGGCCCAAGGGAAGAGAAGCACTGCTTCAACATCGAACATCAGGAACAAGATGGCAATAAGGTAGTAACCTACCTTGAACTGCATCCACGATGTTCCACGAGTCGGAATACCGCTCTCATACTGCTCGCCCTTCTGGTCGTTTGTTGATTTCGGTGACCGCAACAAGCCGATGACCGAACCGCCAAGCACCATTACGAGAGCCATGATGAAAACGATTACAAAAATCTCGTATGAACTCATATTAATTTAAATTGTTATTAATTATTTATCCTTTATTCAAACATGCCCACACAAAAAATGCACTTCAGAAATACGTTCTGCAGTGCATTATATATTACTACTTGCCATATATACAACGACGGCGTACACAGATGACTGCATACACAACACGCTCTTTATTGACTTTAGTTGTAACATTTCGATTTCGATGTGCAATTTTATTTATTTGTCCGTCCTTCTTGCAAGACTACTTCAAAATTTATTTCTTTTGGAGCCGCTTTGCTTTCAGTTAGTTGTATTTAACCTTTGTTGTCTTGTAATTTGTAAGTTTACAAAATCTAAAACTTCCGGTTTGTCAGATGCGGAAGTTTGCGACTTCGCATAATGACACACTTTAAGTTTTATTCATACAAAATTCAAAAAACTAATTGGATTAGGCAAAAAAAAGACCTATTAAATTTTCCACTATTTTCATCTTTTTTACTGTCATTCTGGAAATGCTTGCTGACGAAAATAACCGTTTATATGGCTTCTTGCTTACTATAGGCGTGGAAAATGCAATTTCCTCTTTCTTTTTGATTGATTTTTGCTATCTGTTTTGACTAGTGACGTGACAACTTTCCTGGTTGCACTTTTTAACTTTTCACTACAAGGCTATCTTGGTGCTGATTATGGCTCGGGTTGTGGTAACATTGCCCGATAAATAAAAATCCCCGTTCGCATTCGTTAGCAAACGGGGGTATGTGTTATATTAAAGCCATGGAAAAAATCATAACTATAACAATTATGGGTATTGCTAATAATGAAATTACAATGCCCCAATTGCTAATTGATTTTGCCGACTTTGACGCTTCTACTGCTCCTTCGTAATCGCCGTCTTCGTATTTTGAGTGTACTTGCCATGACTTGTACAGTGCGACTACTCCAAATATAGGAAATAAGTAAAGGCAAATGAAACCTCTAATGAGGTGATAACTTGGGTGGACTGGAATGTCTTCAAGCACGTGGTCGGGTTTGTCGAAACTGATTTCCCTATTGGTGTTCTTTTTGTTAGAGTTTTCTTCTGTCTTCGAATCCTCTAATAAAAGGTCTTCTATCTCTTCTTGCATTCTTCTTATCAGCGTTTTTCTTTGTTGGCCTCGTCGTGTCTGATTTTGGCCTTCATATATTTCAGGTGTTCCATTAAAAGTTCGCTGTGAGTGTCAAGCTCTACTTTGTTGATTTCCACGTGACCTTTATAGTCGAAAGGGTAGAGGCCTTTGTATTTTGAGTGTTCGTCGTCAACACCGTTTAGGTCTGCTTTGATAGCCTCAATATATTTAGCGAACTCTTCTTTACAGAAGTTGATCTTTTCGTCTTTTACTAATAAGTTTTCCATGTTGATTCGTTTGTTTTATTGTTTGTATTATTGATGTTGGTTCCGGTTGCTCTAAAACTTGTCGGTTCCATAATTAAAGGTAGTGCAAGTTGTGGTGAATGCAAAATAAATAAGTGTGTTTTAC
>JAKSKS010000101.1 GCA_024401615.1 Paludibacteraceae bacterium | reverse complement strand
AGCGTCAATATTATTCAAAACCTTGACTCTGTAGTCAGAAACAAGGTCGATGCCCTTACTTACTTGTTGAAGGTACATACCAGTATAGTAACGCTTTACCATCTCCAGTTCCTCTTCAGGAACAGGTTCGTTAATCAAACGGTCCATTTCCTTATACACCTCTTCGATAAGCGAATTGGTGTATTCGCAAGCCGTTTGAGAACTGATGACAATGGTACTCATATTTCGGTACGCCACCAATTGGGCATAGATGCCGTAAGTGTATCCCTTATCTTCTCGTATGTTGCTCATTAAGCGGCTTCCAAAATATCCGCCTAAGATTGACACCAACAATTTCAGTTTCAAGAAGTCAGGGTGTTGTTGTGGAATGGTAACACATCCCATAGAAACAGCATTCTGCAAGCAGCCGTCCTTCTTGCACAACCTTCTAACATCGCTAACTGTTTCAGCAGGATTTTCGGCAGGTTGTGGAATAAAGATTTTTGGGCAAGGCTGTTTACCAAAAGTATCGTTAAGCAAATTACGCTCAACATCGGTAAAACGGCCAGAGATAAAAAACTCTATATTATTCGGCAGATAGAAGGCCTGATGGAAATCAGACAAATCTTCCAGCGTTACCTTATCATAATCTTCAGGAGAAGCAGCCTTAGCATACAGATGCCCCTCACCAAAAAGCATTTGTTTGAGTTGGCGGTTAGCCAGGTAACTCACTTCCTGCATAGAGTGAATTAAATTCTGCTTACCAATTTCACGCGTAATTCCGAACTCGTGGGCAGGGAACGTAGGGTGAAAAGCAATACGGTTGAGCAATGGCAGCATTTTGGGAAGATGCCTTGATACAGAAGAAATCATAACCTCGGTGTTGAGCGTAGAGGTTGCCGCCTGATAGGTCGTGCCATAGTAATCTAACTCCTCGGCCAACGCTTCAGACGTATATCCGTCGCAACCCTCGCGCAACATACGGCTGGTGGTAGTAGCCTGCAGCAATTTAGACTGACATTGAGTGCCAGCCTTAACTGAAAGCAACACGTTCGTATAGTCGAGCGAATTAAAAGGAATATAGTGCACAACAACACCATTATCGAGAACGATGTCTTGATAATCGGGGAACGGGAAGAAACCCGGTTCCTGTATTACTGGAGGTTGATTTTCGTTCATTAATATAAGAGGCTTTGTTTTTAGAACAAGTTAGCATGTTCAGCGAGGAAGACCTCGGCACGCTGTAAATCTTCAGGAGTGTCGATACCAACCGTTTCAGCCTTGGTGATACCCGTCTGAATTCGGTAGCCATTTTCGAGCCAGCGCAATTGTTCAAGCGACTCTACCAATTCGAGTTCACCTTGTGGGAGCGAAGTTATCTCCTTGAGTACATCAGCACGGTATGCATATAAGCCAATGTGTTTGTAATAGGTGTGCGCCTTCAACCACTCAGTTTGTTCAGCACCACGCTTGTAAGGGATAACCGAACGGCTGAAATAGAGCGCTTCGCCCAACTTGTTCAATACCACTTTAGGCGAGTTTGGATTGAACAGCGCCTCAACACCATCGGCAACCTCGAAAGGCTTTACCAAAGTTGCAATTTGCGTTTCAGGTCTATCGAAGCAGGCGCACAATGTTTCGAGCTGGCTTTGCTGGATGAAAGGTTCATCGCCTTGGATATTGATAACCACCTCGCGGCCTTGTCCGATTTTTGAGTAAGCCTCTTGCACACGGTCGGTACCGCTTTTATGCTGGGCGGAAGTCATAACAGCCTTACCGCCAAATGCCTCAACCGCTTGGAAGATTCTATCGTCGTCGGTAGCCACATAAACCAAATCGAGAACCTTGCTGACTTGTTTGTAAACACGTTCAACCATGCTTACGCCACCAATTTTAGCCAAAGGTTTGCCCGGGAAGCGGGTGGAAGCGAAACGAGATGGGATAATACCCACGAAACGCTGTTTATCGATATTTGCCATTTCTATAGTCTGAATATTACTTTAAGCAAAAGTAATTAAAAGATTTTAGGGGGGCAAATTATACCACCCTAACCAAGGAAAAAAGATTTAGTAATAGAGCATTTCGACTATAATTTGTGAAAATGACAAAAAAAGGCGAAATTTGCAGATTAAGGCATTGCAAAGCCCAACATAAAAAAGACATGAAATTCGAGTTATTACATACAGACCCTAAAAGTAACGCCCGCGCTGGTAAAATCACCACAGACCACGGCGTTATAGAAACCCCTATATTCATGCCAGTAGGCACCCAAGGCAGCGTGAAGGCTGTGCACCAGCGTGAGTTGAAAGAAGATGTGCAGGCCCAGATTATACTTGGCAACACCTACCACCTATATTTGAGACCGGGACTTGATGTTCTGGAGAAAGCAGGCGGACTCCACAAATTTAACGGGTGGGACAGACCTATTTTGACCGACAGCGGAGGTTTCCAGGTCTTCAGCCTTGCCGACAATAGAAAACTGACCGAAGAGGGCTGCACCTTCCGCTCGCACATCGACGGTTCGAAGCACCTTTTCACCCCCGAAAATGTTGTAGACATTGAGCGCACCATTGGCGCAGACATCATAATGGCGCTTGACGAGTGTACGCCAGGCACAGCCGACTTCCAATATGCGAAAAGAAGTTTAGACCGCACCAACCGCTGGTTGGACCGTGGTTTGAAGCATTTTGCAGAAACCGACCCCAAGTATGGTTACAGCCAGGCCTACTTCCCAATTGTGCAGGGCTGCACCTACCCCGAGTTGAGAAGACAAAGCGCAGAATTCGTAGCCAGCAAAGACTGCGAGGGTAACGCCATTGGCGGCCTTGCCGTTGGCGAGCCAACCGATGTTATGTATGAAATGATTGAGGTGGTGAACGAGATTCTGCCTAAAGACAAACCGCGCTACCTAATGGGCGTAGGCACCCCTATCAACCTACTCGAAGCCATTGAACGCGGTGTGGACATGTTTGACTGTGTGATGCCTACCCGCAACGGAAGAAACGGTATGCTATTCACCAGCCAGGGCATTATGAACATGAAGAACGCAAAATGGAAGGATGACTTCAGCCCAGTTGACCCGAATGGTACCGCTTGGGCAGACCACTTCTACACAAAGGCCTATTTGCGCCACTTGTTCATTGCCGACGAACTGTTGGCTATGCAGATTGCCTCAATCCACAATCTGGCGTTCTACCTCTGGTTGGTTAAGGAAGCGCGCAAGCACATCATCGACGGCGACTTCAGCACCTGGAAACCGCGCATGGTAGCACAAATTTCACAGCGTCTGTAATATAAAAAGAACATAATACCTACAAGAAGATGTTATTAAAGAAACTTGACTGGTACATCATAAAGAAATTTTTGGGATCGTTTTTCCTTTCCATCGTTCTTATTATCAGTATTGCCATAGTATTCGACATATCAGAAAAGTTGGACGACTTCATGGACCCACGCTTCGGCGTCACCCTCCACGAAATCGTATTCGACTACTATATGAACTTCATACCCTATTTCGTGAACTTGTTTTCACCGCTATTCACTTTCATATCGGTAATTCTGTTCACATCAAAACTGGCAGACAATACAGAAATCATTGCGACCTTGGCTTCGGGCATCAGTTACCGACGACTCATGTTCCCCTATATGTTTGTAGCGGCCCTAATCGCGCTGATGACATTCTTTTTGAGCGGTTACGTGATTCCACCGAGCAACACAGAACGTATTGAGTTCACGCAGAAGCTAACCACCCGCAAGCGCGCAACCGCTGTTACAAACTTGCAGATGAAGGTAGAGCCAAATGTGGTGCTAACCATCAAAACATTCGACAAGACCACCAATTCGGGTTTTAACGCATCGCTCGACAAATTCGACGAAAAGAACAACCTCGTTTCCCGAATGACAGCCAACACAATCAGGTACGACTCGCTTCACAAATGGAACATGCACGGTTACGTGATCAGAACATTCGACGGACTGTATGAGAAGATGACCCGTGGCGGTGAGATAGACACAGTTCTAAACGTAGAGCCCGACGAATTCTTCATTTACGCAGGTATGGAGGAACAGATGACAAACAGCCAGTTGAGCCACTTTATTGAACGTCAAAAGAGCCGTGGTATGGGCGAGGTGAAAGCGTTTGAAATTGAACACGCAAAACGCTATGCCGCACCGTTTGCATCGTTCATCCTTACAATTATAGGTGTGAGCCTTTCATCAAGAAAAGTGCGAGGCGGCATGGGTGCCAACCTTGGTATAGGTTTGGCTTTAAGCTTCGTTTACATTATGTTCTTTACCCTTTCAAGCTCATTCGCCGTTAGCGGTGCGGTGCCACCATTGTTGGCCGCTTGGATTCCGAACATCGTCTACTTCTTTATTGCAGCCTATGTTTACAACAAGGCACAGAAATAACAAAACAACAGAAAAGTAGACAGTATGAACAACGAACAGTTAGAAGAATTTAGAAAAAAGATAATGTTAGGTGGTGGCGAGGCCGCCATCGAGAAACAGCACGCGTCGGGCAAACTAACAGCCCGCGAGCGCATTGACGCCCTACTCGACAAAGGCAGTTTTGAAGAACTGGACCAGTTTGCTGTGCACCAAGAGCACAATTTCGGGATGGAGGGCAAAGAGTTGCCAGGCGACGGTGTGGTTACCGGCACCGGCACCATTAATGGAAGACCTGTGGGCATTTTTGCCCAAGACTTCACGGTGATGGGTGGTTCGTTAGGACTGACACATGCCCGCAAGATTACCAAAATGATGGATCTTGCAGTAAAATTAGGCATGCCCATCATTGGCATCAACGACTCGGGAGGAGCCAGAATTCAAGCCGGCGTAGACTCTCAAGCCGGTTACGGTGAGATATTCATGCGTAACGCACTCTATTCAGGTGTGGTTCCGCAACTTTCCATAATACTTGGTCCGTGCGCAGGCGGAGCGGCCTATTCACCCGCACTTACCGACTTGGTATTTGTGGTAGAAGGCATCTCTAAAATGTTCGTAACAGGTCCGAACGTTATCAAGACCGTACTTGGCGAAGAAATCAGCCAAGAAGACCTTGGCGGAGCAAAAACACTTGCCGGGATAAGCGGAAACGCCCATTTCTATGCAGCAGACGAGCAAGCCTGCTTCGAGCAGATACGCCAGTTACTCTCGTTCTTGCCGCAGAACAACCAAGATCAGCCAGCAGCATCGGCACCCAAAGAGCCAAACAAATTGGCCAAAGCAATCGGTTCAATCATTCCAAACGACAGCAAACGCCCTTACGACGTAAGGGATATTATACGCGCCATTAGCGACGACAGCGAGTTTTGCGAGGTTCACGAGGTGTGGGCCAAGAACATCGTGGTCGGTTTCGGCAGAATAGACGGGCGCAGCGTAGGCTTTGTAGCCAACCAGCCACTCTATTTGGCAGGCGTGCTCGACTGCGACGCCAGCAACAAGGCATCACGCTTCGTAATGCTTTGCGACACCTACAACATACCAATCGTCACCCTTGAAGATATGCCAGGTTGTCTGCCCGGGTCGGAGCAGGAACATGCTGGCGTGATTCGCAACGGGGCCAAGATGCTCTACGCCTATAGCGTGGCCACAGTGCCAAAAATCACCGTCATCCTCCGCAAAGCCTACGGAGGCGGCTATGTCGCCATGAACTCAAAGCATTTGGGAGCAGACTTGGTTTACAGCTGGCCAAATGCCGAGATAGCGGTAATGGGTCCGGAGGCCGCCGCAAAAATCATCTTCAAGAAGGATATAGCAGAGGCCGCAGACCAGAAAGCCATGTTGGCAGAAAAGGTAAAAGAATATGCCGAAACAGTGGCAAACCCGTTAGTAGCGGCAGGCAAAGGCTATGTCGACGCCATTATAGCACCCGAGCAAACCAGAGAAGTGCTTAAGAGAGCGCTGAAACTATGTGCAAGCAAACACGAAGACCGTCCGAAAAAGAAACACGGTCTGCCACCCGCATAAAGAGTTATGGAGAAAGAAATCATTTTTGAGAACGAGAACGGAAGCTGGCAAACGTTGAGCACCCAGAAATGGGAACGACGCAAGTTATACCAACCCGTTAGCGACAAAGAAATAAAAGCATCCATACCAGGCAAGGTAGTGCAAGTGTTCAGCGCGGCGCAAGCAGGCCAAGAAGTAAAGAAAGGCACCCCACTGTTAGAGTTGGAAGCGATGAAAATGGTGAACACCATAGCGTCGCCAATAGACGGGAAAATAAAGGAAGTGTGCGTAAAGGCAGGCGAAGACGTCGGCAAAAACGAATTGTTGATAAGTTTCGAATAAGATAGGCGCTTATAAGCGATTCCGAATGAAAAATATTCACTATATTTGCATGGGTTTAAATACACCAAAGAATAAACGGAATTAAATTTTTTACAAACATATTATTAATCAAAAAATCAAATGGCACAATCAATTGATTTAGCAAAGTATGGCATTACAGGTTCAACTGTATTGTTCCACAACCCATCTTACGAACAGTTGTTCGCAGAAGAAACTAAGGCAGGTCTTGAAGGCTACGAAAAGGGTCAGGTAACTGAACTTGGCGCAGTTAACGTAATGACTGGTATCTACACTGGTCGTTCACCTAAGGATAAGTACATCGTTGATGACAAGAACAGCCACGACAACGTATGGTGGACTTCAGAAGCTTACAAGAACGATAACCACCCAATGTCTGAAGAAGTTTGGGCAAAGGTTAAGGATATCGCAAAGAAGGAACTTTCTAACAAGCAGCTTTATGTAGTAGACGCATTCTGCGGTGCTAACAAGGCTACTCGTTTGGCAGTTCGTTTCATCGTTGAAGTTGCATGGCAGGCTCACTTCGTTACCAACATGTTCATCCAGCCTACAGCTGAAGAGTTGGCTAACTTCGAACCAAACTTCGTTATCTACAACGCATCAAAGGCAAAGGTAGAAAACTACAAGGAACTTGGTTTGAACTCTGAAACTTGTGTAGCATTCAACACTACTTCACGCGAACAGGTTATCATCAACACTTGGTACGGTGGTGAAATGAAGAAGGGTATGTTCTCAATGCAGAACTACTACTTGCCATTGCAGGGTATCGCTTCAATGCACTGCTCAGCAAACTGCGATATGAACGGTGAAAACACTGCTATCTTCTTCGGTTTGTCTGGTACTGGTAAGACTACCCTTTCAACTGACCCTAAGCGTAAGCTCATCGGTGACGATGAACAC
The DNA here is from genome assembly GCA_024401615.1 of Paludibacteraceae bacterium. GTDB lineage: Bacteria > Bacteroidota > Bacteroidia > Bacteroidales > Paludibacteraceae > Physcocola. Next base: position 2,289 of record JAKSKS010000101.1, on the reverse strand, counting down.
GGATGGGATGACGAAGGCGTATTCAACCTCGAAGGTGGTTGCTATGCTAAGGTTATCGGCTTGAGCAAGGAACACGAACCAGACATCTACGGTGCAATCGTTCGTAACGCCCTTCTTGAAAACGTAACTGTTGACGCTAACGGTAAGATCGACTTCAACGATAAGAGCGTAACTGAAAACACTCGTGTTTCTTACCCTATCAACCACATCAAGAACATCCAGCCAGGTTCATCAGCTCCAGCTGCAAAGAACGTTATCTTCTTGTCTGCTGACGCATTCGGTGTATTGCCTCCAGTATCTATCTTGAACGCAGAACAGACTCAGTACTACTTCTTGTCTGGTTTCACTGCTAAGTTGGCAGGTACTGAACGTGGTATCACTGAACCAACTCCAACTTTCTCTGCATGTTTCGGTCAGGCATTCTTGGAATTGCACCCAACTAAGTACGCAGAAGAATTGGTTAAGAAGATGAAGAAGTCTGGTGCTAAGGCTTACTTGGTCAACACTGGTTGGAACGGTACTGGCAAGCGTATCTCTATTCCTGACACTCGTGGTATCATCGACGCTATCCTTTCAGGTGACATCTTGAAGGCTGAAACTAAGATGATCCCTATGTTCAACTTCGAAGTTCCTACTTCATTGCCAGGTGTAAACGCTGGTATCCTTGACCCACGCGACACTTACGCTTCAGCTTCTGAATGGGAAGTTAAGGCTAAGGATTTGGCTGAACGTTTCCAGAAGAACTTCGTTAAGTACACTGGTAACGAAGCAGGTAAGGCTTTGGTTGCTGCTGGTCCTCAGCTCTAATTTGAATTCCAATAGAATTTAAATAGATTATGGCGGTCGTTCCGAAAGGGACGACCGCTTTTTTGTTTGTAGTAAAACTTAATGAACTAATTATTATTTGTAATTTTGCGTAATGTATTAATAAAGTAAAAGATGAGCAACGAAAAAGAGATTCCACAAACAAGCCGCATGCTTTTAAAGGCTGGTTTATGGATGGCCACACTAAACGCATTAATCGTAAACCTTATTTCGTACCACTACCTTGCAGTTACCTCTCCAACCGAGAGCATTGGCGAAACACTCTACCTTTACAGTTTCTCTGTAACTCACTTTTTCTTTATTTCACTCATTCCTTTTCTTGTAATCTTCCTACCAATAGCCCTGCTTTGCACAAAGCATGCAAAAAAGGCGTGCATGGTTGGCGGATCTGTCGCTTACGGTATTTTCCTAGTCTTTATACTACTCGACTCATACATTTACTACCTCTACCGCTTCCACTTCAACAACACCGTCACAGAACAATTGTTGGGTCCGGGAGCCGGCCAGGTGTTTGAGTTGAGCACAGGCATGTGGATTGCGGCCTTTGTCATCATCGCACTACTCTTCCTCTTCCAAGTCTTCTTGTTCAAGACGGGCTATAAACTGGCCGAGAAGGTACGTTTCCAGAAACAGATGGTTATGGCACTTTCGCTAATAGGCATTTACGCTTGCTGCCAAGTTGTCCACGCCGTTGCCGCCGCTAAAGGCGAACGCAACATTACCCGTTGCGACCGCTATTTCCCTATTTGCAAACCGCTCAACATCAACAGCCAGTTAGCAGCAATGGGAATAGACGCTCCCCTTAAATATAAGTTGAAATTAAACAAGCACCAGTTCAACTACCCCAAACAGGCAATTAAAGGCAACGGGGGAGGCAAAAACATTGTGATGATTGTCCTCGACTCATGGACCTACAACAGTATGGACAGCACCAACTGCCCCAACATCTATAAGTTCTCTAAAAAATGCAGCCAGTTCAACCACCACTACAGCGGTGGCAACTGTACCCGAAACGGCGTTTTCAGCATGTTCTACGGCCTGCCAGGCACCTATTGGTACGACTTTATGGAACAGAACATCAGTCCTGTATTTGTAGACGAACTCATAAAAGACAACTACGACATCAGACTCTACCCAAGCGCATCGATGCAGAATCCCGCTTTTGACAAGAACGCCCTCTGCAAAGTTGCAGACCAATGCGGCCCCACAGAAGGCAGCAAAGCATGGGAACGCGACCGCAACCTGGCAAAGAACTTTATTGCCGGCATAAAGGGAAACAAGAGCAAGAACCCTATTTTCTCACTCTTGTTCTTCGACTCGCTCCACAGTATGATTCTGCCAGACAGCAGTGAATACAAAGCACCATTCCAACCCACATGGGAGGCTCCACTCTACTTGGAGGTAAACAACAACACAGAACCAACTCCATTCTACAACCTCTACAAGAACAGGCGCTCCTACCTC
>JAKSKS010000100.1 GCA_024401615.1 Paludibacteraceae bacterium | reverse complement strand
CATACCAAGCATCGGAGTAGTTAGATGTAGAGCCCGTTTTGCCTCCAAAGTCGGTTCCGTTGAAGATGTTGAAACTGTGCAACAACTGCGATGTTCCCTTCTCGTCGACCAAACCCTCGCGTAACATTTCGCGCATCAAAAATGCGGTTTCATAATCGATCACGGTTTCAGTTGACACCTGCGATTTATATAATGTGTTGCCTTTCCGGTCGTCGATACGTGTTACAAACACAGGCTTGTGCTTGCGGCCATCGTCGACCACTACAGTATAGGCGTTCACCAATTCGAGCAGCGACACATCGTCGGAACCAAGGCAAACAGACGGATTAGGTTCTATTGGAGACTCAATACCCATTTGGTTGGCAAGCGACACGATATTCTGTGCGCCGACCTCACGGCACAATTGCGATGCCACACTGTTCACCGAGCGGGCAAATGCCGTTTTTAGCGTCATATATTCGTTCGAGAAGACGCCGTTGGCATTTCGTGGGCGCCACGGCTTCCATTGTCCATCCACACGGTCGCGGTAACTCCGGTTTACAGCAGAGTCGATACGCACATCGCAAGGACTCGCGCCACGTCGAATAGCCTCGGCATACACAAACAACTTGAAGGTGGACCCCGGTTGGCGCTTTGCTACAACTTTATCGTACTGCCAATAGTTATAGTCCACATCACCCACCCATGCCTTCACATAGCCCGTTTGCGGTTCCATCGCCACAAAACCACAGTGCAAGAAACGAAGCGTATACTTCAAAGAGTCGATACTGCTCATTACCGTATCCTTAATGCCTCTCTTATAATCGAACACCTTCATAGCATGCGGTTTACGCATACGGCGCATAATGGAGTCCTTATTGCCGTCGAACTGTATCGACCACATCTTGTAGGCATCGGTTTGTACCAAACGTTCGTTAATAAAACCAGACAGTTCCTTATTATTACGGTCTCGCCAAGGGTTGTCCTTTCCCCAGTCATTATTGAATTTTGCCTGCAGTTCCGCCATCTGCCTTTTTACTGCAGACTCGGCATAGTCTTGCATACGCGAGTCGATGGTGGTATATATTTTCAGTCCGTCTTGGTAAAGGTTCACGCCGTTTTCGTCGCACCATTCTTGCAGTTCACCAGCAATATAATCGCGGAAGTGGAGGGCCTTACCGTTCAAGTTCGACTCTGCCCTAAAGTTCAGCGCTAAAGGCAGACTGCAAAGCGAATCGCAAACCGTTTTTGTGAAAACGCCGTGCTCTTGCATAGTGCGGAGGATGACATTACGGCGGTTGAGGTTGTTCTCGGGATTCTTTTTCGGATTATAGTAGGTATTTGCCTTGAGTATACCCACCAAACTTGCCGACTGCTCGTAGGTAAGATTAGCAGGTGTGGTGTTGAAATAGGTTTTTGCGGCGGCCTTGATGCCATAGGCGTTGCTGCCGAAATAAACCGTGTTGAGGTACATTTGCAGAATCTGCTCTTTTGAGTATCGGTCTTCTATACGGCGCGCGCCCATAATTTCCTTCACCTTAATAATCATGGTTCTCAAACCCGACTTTTTACACATCTTGCCATCCATATAGTCGGTTCTGATTTTAAACAGATTTTTCACCAACTGCTGGGTGATGGTGCTGGCACCACGCGCATTGCCGAAAACAGCATCTTTAAAGGCGCCAACCATACCCATATAGTCGATACCATGGTGATCGTAGAAGCGTTCATCTTCGGTATGGATAAGGGTTTCGATAAGAATCGGAGAAATGTCTTTAAATTCAACCGAAGTACGGTTCTCGGTAAAGAATTTGCCAATCATCACCCCATCGGCACTATAAATCTCAGAGGCTTCAATTTGAATAGGTTTGTCCAACAACTCACTTTTAGGCGACTTGCCAAACCATCCGTTCCAGTTAGCATCTACGGCCTTTACAAACAAAAATACGGATAAGGAAACCAATAAAAGCGGAACAAGCAAAATGGCCACCTTTATCTGCCACTTGCATTTAAAGACAGCCTTAATGCCTCTTCCAACCTTTTGCAGCCCTTTCCACAACGCTTGCCGCACAGGCTGTAACTTCTGTCCAAGCACTTTCAGCAGTGCTACAATTTTAAGTATAAGGTTATAAATAAGTGTTTTAAACTTTAACAAATACAGTTTTATCTTGTCCATCATGGTATCAATTGGTCATTGAAACAAGTTGCACTCAAAAATAATGCCAAGATAAAAGCATTGTGTGAAAAACTACTCTCCAATTTGTATTTCCCCATTCAGGTTACAGAGAAAAACAGGAACAGTTTATCTAAGATTCAAAGCACTATTTAATACGGTCGGCACAATATTGTTTGCGTCCACATTTTTTACAGAAACTACCCATCCACACTTTATCGAACTGATCCATAGCATTATTTACCAGGTTAGGTTCATTTGTCAGCACGCCGCACTCGAAATTTCTGCGGTTTGACGACTTCATGCCAATTCCCGCCCCAGTAAGGTTGGCAGAACCCACATAGGCGGTATCTAAATCAAACAAAATCATTTTGAAGTGTACGCGCGGGCAGAGTACCCGCTAGAAACGGGAAGCCAAGAGTGACAGAATTTTCAAAAAAGGGACCGACTCGCTACCTTGTTCAACATAAACGTCTTTAATGTCTGCTGTGCCAATCCACAGATAGCGTTTAACCTGCTGAACACGGGCGAGCACCTCGCTGTAATGCTGCTCGTTGCAAATGTATTTTACAAAAGTCTCCATTCTCTATTTACGGTCAAAACACACCATTAGCCTTGGTATGTAATCGCCCACTTAAGAATAGTAAAGATAAGCCAGGCAAAGTAAACCATTAGGAAAGAAGAGCCAATCAGCACACTTCCGGTGACTTTATGCGCTGCTTTCGAAGTTTTGTAAAAACCAATAGCGAACAATAGGGGGAAAACCACAAAAGAGAGGAAGCACAAATAAGACTTACCCTCGAAATGAACCTTACTATCCACAAACAATGTGATTGCAGATGTAGCAACCGACATAATGAAAAAAAGTACGAATCGTAACATATGCCTTTTCTTTTTCACAAAGATATAAGTTTTTTACATTGAATAACACAAACAAAAAACATTAGCATAAACGCCTTTCCGCAAATACATGGGTGAATCCATCGGCAAATATACACTGCATGGGACTGATGGGTAAATTTGAGCCTCTATATGAAAAGTATAAAGTAGAAAAGGTGTAACCAAAATAAGGAATGTTTTAGTTTCTATGCCCACCATTAACCCCAATTTTGGTTGATTAACGCAGATTTTTGGTAGGTCGTTTTACAAGATATGGTTGTAATTTTGGAATATGAAAATTATACCATCTCTAATACTAATGGCAATGACAGTAAATATGTCTGCTCAAACATTGACCAAGCGCCAACTCAATTTGGCCACCTGCGCCGCCCTTGAAGCAAAAGGCGATTTAGTCCGCCTTGAGCCCGCAGTAAAGAACGCTTTGAACGATGGCGTGACCATCAACGAACTGAAAGAAGCCTTCTCACAACTTTATGCCTACACTGGTTTCCCACGCTCGCTTAACGCGTTGGGCGTCCTTAACAAGGTAACAGGCGAAAAACAACCCAATTGGCAAGAAGGCAAGGAATGGGAGAAACCAGCCGTTTGGACTGACGCCAACGCCGCTTTGGCAAAGGGAACAGAGGTGCAGACGCAGTTATGCGGAGGCAAGCCCTTCACCTATGATTTCTGCCCACAAAACGACTACTACCTTAAAGCGCACCTTTTTGGCGACATTTTTGCCGGCAACCAACTGAACGCTGCCGACCGCGAAATTGTAACCGTTGCCGCACTCTCGGCTCTTGAGGGCGTAGACCCACAACTGGCTGCCCACAAGGCTGGCGCTGTGAATATGGGTAACACCAAGGAACAAATTGACGAACTCTGCATGTTCTTGAGCAAGAACGGCCTCTCGCAGTGCGACAACGGCGCCGACGCTGTGGCTGGCGACTGGAAGCAAGGACAACCTAACGTCAATTACGCAAAATTCTTTATTGGCAACAGTTACTTAAATCAAGTTAAACCCGTAAATTTGGGGGCAGACGATAAAACAGTGTTACCAACCGCCAATGTCACCTTCGAACCAGGCTGCCGCAACAACTGGCACATTCACCACGGTGCACGACAGATATTAATCTGTGTCAGCGGGAAAGGCTGGTACCAAGAATGGGGGAAAGAAGCCATTGAATTGAAACCAGGCGACATCGTCGACATTCCTGAAGGTGTCAAGCACTGGCACGGCGCCCAAAAGGATAGTTGGTTCCAACATTTGGCTACCCACGTTGCCGTTACCAACACCGCTCCCGGCAAGGAGCCTAACGAATGGTTAGAACCCGTTAGCGATGCCGATTACAACAAATTATCGAAGTAAACCCAAAATGTTATGAAACACGTTTTAGTTATATCTACAAGCCTACGCCCTGGTTCAAACAGCGACATGCTGGCCAACCAGTTTATTGAAGGGGCAAAAGCAGCCGGCCACAGTGTTGAGAAAATCTCGCTTGTTGGCAAGAACATTCAATTTTGCAAGGGTTGTTTGGCCTGCCAAAAACTCGGCAAATGCGTTATAGACGACGATGCGAACAAAATAACCGAAAAAGTATTAGACGCCGAAGTGGTAGTTTGGGCAACTCCTATCTATTACTACGAGATGAGCGGACAGATGAAAACCCTCATCGACCGTATGAACGCCCTCTACTCGCTCGACTATAAGTTCAAAGAGGTGTATATGCTAACCACTGCGGCCGAAGACGCGCCTGAAACTCCAAAGCGAGCCGAAACCGGACTTACGGGCTGGATTGACTGCTTCGAGAACGTTCGTTTAGCAGGTACTTTGTTCTGCGGTGGCGTGAACGACGCAAAAGATATTGAGGGTATCGAAAAACTAAAAATGGCCTACGCAATGGGCAAAAACGTATGATCAAGAAGTTTACAATAATGGCTGCGGCGTCACTCTTAATGGCGTCGTGCGCACAGCATAAACAGACTGCAAGCACCAACGAAATTGCGCTTGTTCAGAGTTGGGATAAAACCTTTAAGCAAAGCGATAAGGTTAGTCATAAAAAGGTTACGTTCAAAAACCAATATGGTATTACTTTGGCTGCCGACCTCTATGTTCCAAAAACGGATTCCGCAATGGCTAAAGGATTTCCCGCAATTGCCGTAAGCGGACCATTTGGTGCGGTTAAAGAGCAATGTTCTGGGCTTTATGCACAAACTATGGCTGAAATGGGGTATGTTACCATCGCTTTCGACCCTTCCTACACCGGAGAGTCGACCGGCGAACCACGACGAACAGCATCGCCCGATATTAATACCGAAGACTTCCTTTCTGCTGTCGACTACCTTTACCAGTTAGAGAACGTAGACAAAGAGCGAATCGGCATCATCGGCATATGTGGCTGGGGTGGTATTGCGCTCAATGCGGCAGCCCAAGATCTTAGAATCAAGGCTACGGCTGCTATGACTATGTACGATATGAGCCGTGTGAACGGAAATGGCTATTTCGACGGCCAGAATTCTGAGGCGGACCGCTATGCCGCAAGAAAGGCGTGGGCAGAGGCACGCACTAACGATTTGAAAAACGGTTCGTATGCACAAGCAGGCGGCGTGGTTGACCCACTACCTGCCGACGCACCGCAGTTTGTGAAAGACTACTACGACTATTACAAAACTGAACGCGGTTACCACGAACGCTCGGGAAACTCGAACGACGGTTGGCGAACCACTGGTTGCCAGGCCTACGCAAATACGCGCTTCTTGTATTACATTAACGAGATTCGTTCGGCAGTGCTTGTCGTACACGGCCAGGAAGCGCACTCACGCTATTTTGGCGAGAATGCTTATCACTATATGATAAACGGGAAGGCCGACGGTTACGACTTTGTTCGCCAACCTAATCCTAACCCAAGCAACAAAGAATTGCTCATCATTCCTGGAGCAACCCACTGCGACCTCTACGACGGTGGCAAAAACAACTTTATTCCTTGGAGCAAACTTGATGATTTCTTCAAACAGAATTTGAAATAGAAATGACTAAAACGCAAGAAGTTTACCTCGATAGTGTGCAGCGCTTTAACGAATTCTACGGATTCGAGACACTGCATCCACTCATCAGCGTAGTTCGGTACGACAAACAGCAAGAAGTGGAAGAAGGCCTCTTCCGTTATGGTCTCTATGCCCTTTTCCTAAAAGAAAACAAAGGATGCACGCTGTCGTACGGACTAACAGAGTACGACTACGACGAAATGACGGTTACGAGTTTCGCACCCGGTCAGTCGGTTAAAGTAGAAAGCATGCCCGGCGTACAATTTCCGAAATGGACGGCACTCGTTTTCCACCCCGACTTTTTGGCACGTACCCCGTTGGGTAGGAACATCTCCCGCTACGAGTTCTTCTCTTATACCAGCAACGAGGCATTACACTTGTCGACAGCCGAAATTGAGATTTTCCGCCGCGTGTTAGACATGATAGAGCAAGAACTGCACCACGCTATCGACAAGCACTCGCGTGAACTGATGGTGTCGAACATCGAATTACTACTCAACTACTGTCTTCGTTTCTACGACCGCCAATTTATTACCCGCGAAGAGTTGAACCATTCGGTAGTAAAAAAGTTTAAGGAGATGCTCGACGACTATTTGAAGACGAAGGCTGAGACTGAAGGCCTGCCAACAGTGGCTTACTTTGCCGACAAATGCTGTCTGTCGAACAACTACTTCAGCGAACTGGTGAAGGTTGAAACAGGCAACAGCGCCAAAGACTTCATCAACGACCGCCTGATTGTAGCGGCAAAGGAATTGCTGAACGACGAACGCTTAAACATAAGCGAGGTTAGCCAGCGTCTGGGGTTTGACTATCCACAGCATTTTGCCCGATTCTTCAAACTCCATACCGGCAAAACCCCATCACAATACCGTCAAACCGCATAATTATCAACGATAGAAATGAAAAAATTATTAATGGGCTTGTTATCGCTTATAGCATTAACCGCATGCGGAGCACAGCCACAAAAAAACACAAATAAGGAAATGAACACAGGTAAAACTCTTGTAGTATACTTCTCACACGCAGGCGAGAACTATAGTGTGGGCAACGTGAAGGAAGGGAACACCAAACTGGTTGCCGACGTTATATGCGCACAAACTGGTGCCGACCGCTTTGAAATTGAATGTGTAAAAGACTACAACATGGGCTACGCCGCTTTATGCGACCTGGCTAAGGTTGAGCAGCAAAATGGCGAACTGCCTGGGTTTAAAGGCGCAGTGGCCAACATTGCCGACTACAGCACCATTTACATTGGTGGTCCAGTTTGGTGGGGCACCTATCCGCAGGTTATGTTCACCTTCTTCAAGCAGTACGATTTAAACGGTAAAACCATAATTCCGTTTACCACGCACGAAGGTTCGGGCTTGGGCAACTGCGTTTCAGACCTTAAAGCCATCTACCCTAAAGCAACATTTGGCAAGGCATTCTCAATCTACGGACACGAAGCGCGCACCGATGCGGGAAAAAAGAAGATTGAAAACTGGGTAAAAGGAAATTAACAACACACTTTTTCATTATGTATATAGAAAAAATACAATCTCCAGCCGACATTAAGGGTTTGGATATGAACGCGCTCCGCACCGTTTGCGATGAGACGCGTGCAGCAGTACTGAACCGTGTGAGCAAACATGGCGGACACGTTGGTCCCAACCTCGGTTTTGTGGAGGCTACAGTTGCTTTACACTATGTGTTTAACGCACCTACCGACAAGTTGGTGTTCGACGTCAGCCACCAGTGCTATCCACACAAGGTACTAACAGGCCGTGCCGCCGGTTTCTTGGGTAATGTAGATGACATGAATGCCATTTCAGGTTACTCATCGCCAGCCGAAAGTCCGGTTTACGACAACTTTGAAGTCGGACACACTTCCACCTCCATAAGTTTGGCAACCGGTTTGCAGAAGGCACGCGACATAAAGGGAACAAAAGAAAACATCATTGCCATCATCGGCGACGGTTCTCTATCGGGTGGCGAGGCTTTCGAAGGTCTCGACGAGGCGTCGGAACTTGGCACCGGCATCATCATTGTAGTGAACGACAACGAAATGTCGATTGCCGAAAACCATGGCGGTATTTATAAGAACTTGCGCGCTTTGCGTGAAAGCAAAGGCAAGTGCGAACACAACTGGTTTAAGGCTTGGGGATTTGAGTACAAATACTTGGAAGAAGGAAACGACGTAGAGAAACTCATCGAAATTTTCAAATCTGTTAAAGACACCGACAAGCCTACGGTTGTCCACATCCACACAGAAAAAGGCCACGGATTCCAGCCCGCCATCAACGACAAGGAGACATGGCACTGGGGGGCGCCATTCAACCCCGAAACAGGCGAAAGTCTGATGAACTTCAGCGGTGAGGATTACCAGACCCTATTTGCCGACTGGATGCTCCGTGAAATGAAGAGCGACCCTACCCTAATTGCCGTTACAGCAGGCACACCAACCGCTGCAGGTTTCACGCTTGCCAAACGCCAGGAGGCGGGCAAGCAGCACATCGACATGGGTATTGCCGAAGAACAGGCTTGCGCTATGGCCAGCGGTATGGCAAAAGGCGGTTTGCGCCCCGTTTGGACCGTATATTCAACCTTCGTTCAGCGCACCTACGACCAAATTGCGCAAGACCTCTGCATCAACTCCAATCCGGCAGTCATTAACGTAATGTGGGGCGGTTCGGGCACAATGAACGACATCACCCACATCTGTCTGTTCGACATTCCTATGCTCTGCAGCATTCCAGGCCTCATCTATTTGGCGCCAACCAACTGCGAAGAGTATTTTGCAATGCTGCGATGGGCAGTGGCTCAAGACCAAAAGCCTATTGCCATCCGCGTGCCAAGCAACGGGGTCATCCACACTTCAGAAGAGATGGAAACAGCATTCAGTTTCGAATCGAAATACAAGGTTGTGCACAAGGGTCAGAAAGTGGCCATTATTGCCGCAGGATCGTTCTTCCAGAAAGGTGAAAATGTAGTTAGAATGTTGGCCGGCAAAGGCATCGACGCCACCCTCATTAACCCACGCTACCTGAATGGTGTGGACGCCGACACACTAAACAGCCTAAAGGCTGACCACCAGTTGGTGGTTACGCTGGAAGACGGTTGTAAAGATGGCGGTTTTGGCGAAAGAATTGCCTCTTTCTATGGCACCAGCGACGTGAAGGTGCTGGTTGGAGGTATAAAGAAAGACCTTTACGACCGTTTCGACCAACAACAGCTGCTTAGCGACAACCGCTTGTTAGACGAACAGATTGTTGAAGATGTGTTAGGCCTTATTAAGTAACGCATAATTATAAAACAGAAATGGCGAGCAGATAATTCTACTCGCCATTTGTTTTTACATATTGGTGCCGACTGGTATATAACTCCTTTACAAATTCCATAAGATTTCATAAAGAAAATAGGCACTCAGATGGCGAACAGGATACCTATAAGTGCAAGCGGCTATCGCCGGATGGTGCCTAACGACTAATTATGAA
>JAKSKS010000010.1 GCA_024401615.1 Paludibacteraceae bacterium | reverse complement strand
TACTTCTTACGCTTAACGTCCACTGAAGGTGGAGTTAAATATCTAATTTCAGATGATGCGTTTGTTGGTTGTGCTGCCATGATTTAATCCTCCTTATTCGTTAGACTTAGACTTAGAACGACGCTTAACTGCATATTCAGCTGCATTCTTGTCGAGTTTGGTAATCATGAAACGGATTACCTTCTCTTCACGACGGAACTGAGTAGTAAGTGATTCGATAATTGATGGTTCTGCATCGAACTCGATCAAAGAGTAAAAACCAGTGGTCTTGTTATCGATTGGGTAAGCCAATTTCTTCAAGCCCCAAGACTCTTCGTTAACGATCTTTGCACCACCATTTTCAAGGAAGCCTTTAAAGCGGGCAGCCGCTTCCTTCATCTGAGGTTCAGACAAAACGGGAGTCAAAATGAAAACGGTCTCGTAATGATTTAACATAAATTTTTAATTAATTTGTTTACGTTCTTATGAACGGTGCGCAAAATTACACTAAATTCTCAAATCAGCAAAACAAAAATAGAAATCTTTTAACAAAGAATGTCATTTCATCGGTCTACAACCACCTAAAAAACAGAATTCACACCTAATAATAGTAAATTTCGTTCATTTTACATTGATAAACCAATAGGATTTCATAAATTTGAGAATATAATCCGATATAGCGAACTTATGTTCCTATCAAAATTCGGTGTATACCAAATGTCCAAGAACGAACAAATGAGTAAACTCGTACAACTACATAAACTAATTCTCACCCTAACGAGCCTTTTGATAAGCGCGGTTGCTATGGGACACCCAGCCCTAAGCGGAGGTTTTGGAACCTACGACGACCCTTATCTGATCTCGACGAAGGCAGACCTTTTAGCCCTTAGTGACTATGTAAACCACGAAGCCGACGACAATAAACCGTTTTACTACCTCATGACCGAAGATATCGACATGAGTGGCGTTGACTTTGAGCCTATCAACTGTTACAAGGACGAGTACGACTATAAAGTCAATTTCGACGGTGGCAACCACAAAATCACCAACCTTACAATCGCAAAAGACAACAACTATTGCGGTTTATTCGGTCGCGTAAACGGCAACCACCTATACATCAAAGATTTAACCATAGAGAACCTCAGCATTGATGTTGAGACTTCTGAAAGCGAAGTTTACGTGGGCGGTGATATCGCGTATTTCACCAATCCTACACAAAGCGGAAGCAGCACACTTTCGAACTGTAAAGTGTCTGGTTCCATTTCAATGAAGAATTATACCCAATCTTGTATTGGCGGTATTGTTGGTTACAGCCAGTGTATAGACATTTCGAACTGTAAGAACTACGCGAACATCAATGTTGAGTACGGTTACGTAAACACCAGTCTCAACAATGGTATCGGTGGTATTGTAGGAAAATCGACAGTCCCAGCGGCAACCGGTGTAACAAAAACCCTCAGCAAATGTAGTAATTTCGGAAACGTGACAGGACCAATGAATGTTGGCGGCATTGGAGGTTACACACTTGGTATTACAGCAAGCCAGAACAACAACACAGGCCATATCACCTTCTTCGACGACAATGCAGGTGGTATTATAGGTTTTGCGAGATCAACGCTGATTGACTTCTGCTGCAACATAGGAGCGGTCACTATTTCATTTGACGGTGTAGACAACAAAAGTGTTTTGACGTCGAAATACATTGGCGGTATAGCCGGTTATTCGAAAGTAGACCGTACCGTTACAGCAATCTACCCTTTTGCCGACAACTTGAACGCCGGTTATATTGACGGTTGGAACTTTACAGGTGGTGTTTGCGGTTTTTCTAACGGATGGACATACAACAACGTTAACGTAGCACCAGTAAACGATGGTAGCGAATATTTAGCCAAGTGCTTCAGTGGAGCCACAATTGGTTCTTATCCATACGCAGACACCAAAGGAGTTAAAGACAGTTATTATGGAGGCAGTATCTATGACAAGCAGATGAGCCTAATTGCAGACTCAATGAACGGCAAGGTCTTTGAGGATAAAGTCCAAATCTATGAACTCTATTCCAACCAACTTGTTTACGACTCCGTTTATAACCATTTCATATCTATACTGGAGAACCAAGGTCCTCACGGAGGTGTATACAATTGGATTTATAATGAGAATGTATACGCAGTACCGAATGACATAGACCTTGATTTTAACGTATTGGCCTCTGCAATCATAAAGTTAGATTCAAGCGACAGAGCAAATGATGTAAACCACCAGTTTAAAATTGTAATGATGGAAACTGGCGATGAAGTGCCAGAAATCATTTCAGCGTCGAACAATAAAATCTGTAAGGTTGTAGGAACCACCATTGGCCTGGTAGGTACAGGAAAAGACACATTACGTATCTTCTACAAAGGTATGATGCGTGAAATACCGCTCATCATAAATTCAGTAGACACCCTAATGTTTTCTGGCGGAGCAGGAACATCAGAAGATCCATACCTTATCTCCAACCTTAAAGACCTTAAAGAGTTGAAGTATGTGGTCAACAATTACAGCCACAGCAAGTACCCAGAGCAAAACTGGAGTTATGAGAAATACTTTAAAGTAACAAAGGACATTGATGATGCGTTTGAAGGGAACATTGGTGAGATGTACCCAGAAATCAAAGAATTCCAAGGTCACTTTAACGGTAATGGAAAAAGAATCACTATTGGCATAGAAGAAGCAAGTAATTACGCCGCACTCTTCACTATAGCCAGCGAACCAGCCAGCATTACCAATTTGGAGGTTAATGGAGAAATCTATTCATGCAAATTAGGCGCCGGAATTGTAGGTTTAGGTAAACATATTAGTATTGATTCTTGCTTAAACACAACAAACATTGTAGCAACAGACACTGCCGGAGGTATTATTGCGAAAGCATACGACTGCAGTTTTAGCAGTTGCGGTAACAACGGATTTGTAAGAAGTAACAAAGTAAGCGGAGGTTTAGTGGGTTATGCCAATAACTGCGAGGTAAAAGATGCGGTAAATGGCGGTTCTGTGGTTTCTGCTAAAACAGCAGGCGGTTTGATAGGTTCTGCAGACAACAGTACCTTGACAACTGGTGTAAACTATGGATATACAGGTAGAACTACAAATGAAATTGACGGAACAAACATAGGCTATATAGTAGGTTTACAGAAAAACAGCACAATAGGGAACACCCATTGGTGCGCACAGACCAACACCATATGGGACGAGACCTGGGAAACTGAAGGTTTAAGCATTAAGGCAATGCTTACCGATGCAACCTTTAAAGAAGCGCTAAACGGAGCATGGGACACTTCAAGCGAAACCACTTTGGTATTACCTAAAGCATTAAAGAAGTTTGAAGGTAGGAAGCTACTTACCTTACCATATAGTTTCGACAATGCGTGGAACACCCTTAAAGATGTCAACGAAACATTTTCAGTTCCCGGCTCAATGTTTAAGTCTGGAACTTACGACAACACATTGGCGATAGCAAGTTACAATGAGAAATTCACTCCGAAAGAAGATGGAACAATTATACCAAACGCATTCGGAGCAGACACTCTCGTCTTCTTCTATTACTATGAAGGCGTGGCAAATATGAAAAACAGATACAGGAAAATAGTACCTACATTCTGTTCAAAC
Source organism: Paludibacteraceae bacterium (assembly GCA_024401615.1). Classification (GTDB taxonomy): domain Bacteria; phylum Bacteroidota; class Bacteroidia; order Bacteroidales; family Paludibacteraceae; genus Physcocola. Next base: position 25,308 of record JAKSKS010000010.1, on the reverse strand, counting down.
GGCTTTGCCAGCGGAGGAAAAGGAACAAAAGAAGACCCATATAAAATTAGTTCAGAGAAGGACTTCACACTCTTATTAAAAACTGTGTCTGAAGACTATTACTGTGTTGACACCTTTAGAAATGCCAGTTGGCACAAGTACTTTGTACAGACAACAGACCTAACAAACGAACATACCACTCCAATTGGCAACAGCAACCGCCAAAGATATGAATGGAATGGTTTTTACGATGGTGGAGGTCATAGCATTACCTTAAATATAAATAGCAAATCAGACTATACCGCACTATTCCCTATCGTATCGAAGAATTCGTCAGTAAGCAACCTCATTGTAAACGGTTCTGTAAAAGGAGAATGCTTTAGTGGTGCGATAGCCGGTACCCTCGAAAAGGGATCGTCTGTCATTCATTGCAAAAACAACGCTAGTGTAACCGGAACGGTTAGTTGTGGCGGTATTGTTGGCTCAAACATGGGAGGCACCATCAGCACATGTTATAACAACGGTCCTGTTAACGGTACAATTAACACAGGAGGAATTTGTGGCTATTCAGACAATGGAAGCCGCAACTACGACTTGGCCAATTTAGGTGACATTTCAGGAGAGCTCAGCGTAGGAGGTATTATTGGTTTTGTTGACAGTTGCGACGTAAGACGCGCAGTAAACGCAGGTATTGTACAAGGTTTATATGCAGTAGGTGGTGTTGCCGGTTCATTCAGATGGAGTGGGGAAACAGGCAAGCTCATATACGAGTGTATGAACTTTGGATTCGTGGACTATGAAAAGACAAAAACCGGTGCCATTGTTGGCGAAAACATCAATAACGGAACAAACGTAACTCTGTGTTTCTACAACAACCAGTTGACACTGGCAAAAGCAGTAGACGGAGCAGACAACGAAGGTTTCGCAACGGGTTTATCCACTTCAGAACTAACTGGTTTCAATTTAGACGCGCAAGGCTATTACTTGGGTGAGAACTGGACCTTTACGAACTCACACTACCCTATGCCAAAAGCATTAGAAGATGAAGAGGCCAAGTTAATATCCAACCCAGCGTTTATAGCAGAAGGTGAAATCTATATTAATATAGGTACTGAATTCGAACTCATTAACGACAACAACGTTAAATGGTCAAGCGCAACTGGGAAATTGGCGATAAACGACAATATGGTGTTCTTTAACAAAGCCGGCAGAGACACGCTTATAGCAGAGTTAAACGGCATTACAAAACGCCAACCATTGTTTATTACAAACGGACTATTCTCAGGAGGAAACGGAAGCAAGAGCCGTCCATACCGTATAACTTGCAAAAAAGATATGGAAGACCTTGCTGAATATGTGAATACCAATATATTAGAAGTAGACAAATCGAGGAACTGGAGTGACGGATTGTACTTCTCACTTGAGAATGACATACCAGAAGACAGCGTAATATCAACAACCATCGGCATTCCTGAAAGCGAATTTGAGTCTGAATATCTACACTTTGGTGGCATTTTCCAAGGCCATGGCCACAAACTTAAAGTGAATATTTCGGGAGATGCGGACAATGTAGGTTTATTCGGCTATATAAGAAGAGGTATAGTAGACTCACTTACTATTTATGGAAAAGTAACTGGAACATCAAACGTAGGCGGTTTTGCCGGCTATATAGAGCACGGAACAGTAACCAACTGCATAAACGAGGCCACAGTCTCAGGTTATAATGACGCAGGAGGTATCAGCGGCTACATAAGCGATGGTGAAATTTCAAGTTGTAGCAACAGTGGGCTTATCACCAGCAAAGAAAACAAGGCTGGAGGTATAGTAGGAGAAACCAACAAAACAAAAATTAACGGTTGTGTCAACATTGCAGAGATTGCTGCATTCACACTAAACTCATACAGCGGTGGCATTGTAGGAAAAGTTAGCAACGATAGCGAGGTTGACAATTGCCTAAATGCAGGTGCCATTAAAGGTGAGAGTAGAGTTGGTGGTATTGCAGGAGAAGCCTCAAATTCCGACATAACGAACTGTTTAGTAGTCAACGAAGTGATACACGATGGGGCCTTAACCAATTCAAAATGCGGATACATCTGTGGTCAGCCATCGGCTGGCACATCAATAAAGAACTGCTATTTCGACAAACAGTTGGCACAGTTGGAAGGAGCAAGCGACGCGTCTAAAGCTTCAGGTTTGACAACTGCAGAAATGACAAACGAAAAGTTGAAGGCTACACTTCCGGAAACAAACTGGATTTTCACAGAAAACAACTATCCAAGACCTACCCACGACACCATCGCATTGTTAGCATCATCGGCCTTGTTGTTTATCGAGAATAATACCAACAGGAATGTCACCGACCAATTTGGAGCATATACTTACCCAGATTGCAATTGGAAATCAACAACCGGGAAAGTAAGTTTCAAATCAGGTAATGCCACCCTATCGGCTTTCGGTCTTGACACTTTAGTCGCATACAGCAATAACAAAGAGAAGAAAGTAGTTATCGACATTCAATGTATAACTATCAGGAACCAAGACACGATTACCGGATGCGATTCAGTTGAATACGAGAACAAGTACTACTTCGAGAATATCTCGTTTAACGACACATTAAAAAGCACAATAACAGGTTGTGACAGTCTGGTAGGAATAAGCATTGTGGTTAAACACACCACATACGCCCCTACTTTACCTGAAATTTTCGCGTTGGGCAGTTATGAGTACGAGGGTGTTACTTATGTAAAAGACACCGTAGTAACTACCATTAAGGAAAATGCAGAAAAATGCGACAGTATTATCAAGCAAAAGATAAACATTGTTCAAACACGTATTGAGCACGACACCATACCAGCGCAGTGCGACAGTACATTATACAATGCATTATGGTTCTATAAAGACACCACCATTGAGGCAAGGTTCAAAGACGATAAAGACAGAGACACACTGGTGACATATACCCACATCTTTGTAAACTACTCGTTAACAGAAACTGCAGATTCTATTAAAGGATATGACAGCCTAACATTTAACGGTATCACATACCTTAAAGACACTGTGATAATAGATACAACACAATTGGAAACTGGTTGTAACCACATAGTGAAGACACCTATTCATATTGGCAAGACAACTAGAAAGTACAGCAATAAAACCTATTGTGCAGAAGGTACCCTTTATTTAAGTTCGGGTAAAATAACCGTAACAAACGACACCATTGTAAACGACACAACAAAGTTTGATGAGAACGAAACCAACATCACGATTTACAATGTTACCATTATGCAACCTAAAGACACCACAATTTACTATACGAATTGTGACACTATCCACTTTAGGGGCAAGATTTACAGTGAGAGCACACAAATAGACACTGCATATGGTACAGAATGGTGCGATAGTACTGTGCACTATGTTTTAACGGTTTTGAAACCAACCATTGAAGAGCAAAGCATTCAAAACTGCTATGTGACCAAATACAAAGGCGTTGAATACACAGAAAATGCTGTTGTATACGACACTTTGAAAAACCAGAACCACTATGGTTGTGACAGCATTATCAAGATAAACATTATTGTCAACAAGTCTACAAGCGACACCCTCCACACATACGGAGAAGGAAGCAAAACTGTATATGGCCACTATATAACAAACGATTCTACAATTGTAGACACATTGGTAAACAGTGTTGGTTGTGACAGTTTCCTTGTGACACAGGTGCACATCACACACCTTGTTACAGACACCATAACACTTTACGGTTGTGACAGCCTGACCATAGAAGGAAAGACCTACGACAAAACCACAACTCTTTTGAAACGAACCTACGACCCATATATGCAATGGGACGATTTGGATCAAAAGACACAGTCGTTTGAGAAGCACTTGCAATATATGCACATTATTATTGGCAAATACCAAGAATATACAGAATATATTGACAGTTGCGACCAAATTACCTTCCGAGGCAAAATCTACAGAGAAAGTGCTGAAATTAGAGACTCGTTTGTCTCTAAATCTGGTTGCGACAGTATTATGGTTTATAAGTTACGACTTCACCAACCAAAAGAAAAAGGTCGTTTGAACTTAACAGGTTGTGGCATTGTATTCTGGAACGGCCAATCGTTCTATAGAGACACAACCTTTGAACAGAACCTTGTTAACAAATGGGGATGCGACAGCATCTGCGAGATAACAATCAATGTTCGCCAACCCGATGAAGTCCACATCATTGAAGATGGTTGTAATTATGTAGAATATAACGGAGAGGTATACGACCACGACACATTAGTAACCCGAGTGCTGACTAACGAAGGCGGTTGCGACAGCACCATTTACGCACAGATTAAAGTATACCACCCTACCTATAACACCATTACCCTTGAAGGAGAATACGATGTTACATACAAGGGCCGCAAGTATACCCGAAGCACAGTTATGCGAGACACATTGGTAAACCAATGGGGTTGCGACAGCATACTAACTATAGCGATTATCGTTACAAAGAGTTTGGACTACCCTATTGTTGTAAACAAATACAACTATATGCTTCTTTGCAACAACAACATTGGAAGCGACCGCTATACCAGTTACCAATGGTACAAGAACGGACAATCTGTATATGGAGAAACTAAAGCATATTACAGTGAGACTGTTGGAAACAAATTAGCAGGTTGCTACCAGGTATACGTAACAACAGACGACGGCAGAGAGTATTTCTCAGAAGAAATCTGCATAGATAAAGAAAAAGAACTCAAAGTATATCCAAACCCAGTAGCAAAAGGAGAACCAGTCACTATTGACTACGACTTTAGCGAAGCACAGAAAAAAGGATTATATATAGACGTATACAACAGCGCGGGTTTGAACATATACCACGACGTACCGACAGAATTCCCTATTGTAATACCAGGTCAATTGGGACATGGTTATTACTTCATACTGATAACAACAGGAGAAGACAAAAATATGGGTGCTAAATTTATTGTAAAATAAGAAATATAGTTAGGCACAGCCTATAGACAAGATATGAACAAATTCAGTAAAATAATGGGAACCCTGGTACTGCTTTTTAGCGGTAGCAATGCATATGCCCAGAACTCAACTTTAGACTATGACTTCAGCGTGGAGCGCTCTATATGGGGAGCAAATCCGGTAAGACCAATCGAACCGGAAATTAAGCGTCAAAACCAAAGTGACAGTATAGACACTCCTTTTGAAAAATTCGACCTTTCGGACCTGACAGCAGACCAAGAAAGAAGAAGAGCCGAATTAATGAAACAACTATTAAAAAACCGTAAGGTGAAAACCACCTTACCGCTTTTAGTAGATGAGTCGCACTCGCATATTGGTATTAGTTTAACAGGAGGAATGTCAAACCTACTGTCAGATTCAGAATTTGGAAAGACAAAAGGTTCGTTCACACCAGGAATCATGGTAGACTACTACTACTTCTTTAATCAATGCTGGGGTGCAAGAATTGGTTTAGGATTAACCTACTCACATTGCAAATACACTACAGACGGCGCGTTTCGCGACAGTTCCAACTACGTCGATTTTGAAGGAGACCACGTTGGGTTAGGCTACCGTGTAGGCTCAATAAAAGAAGACTTCACCTCACTACTGTTGGAAGTTCCGTTAATGGCCGCATACGACTACAATGACTGGATATTTGCTGCAGGTTTCAAATTTGGGTTCCCTCTAAATATAAAATACGAGCAAAAGATGGACGATGTAGACATTACAGCGTACTATAACTTTTCAGACCCAATCTACAGTTCGAAAGCACTTGGAGCAATGCAAAACAAAACCATTGAGAGCGATGGCAAATTTACGGAGAAGCCAGTCTATGTGATGGTAGGTGCCAATATCGGACGAAAGTTCAGAATCAACGACTATCTTGATTTTGGAGCAAGCGCATATGTTGACTATTCGCTGAACAGTTTAAAGATGAGGACAAACAAAGAACAAACAACCGGAGACTACCTCATCAAGAACGAAGAACTGACCAGCGAAAACATACTTGCACGTCCGAACCCAGGTGCACAAACATACACTTCAAGCACCTTATGTAGCCAGCGCATTCACGATGGCAAGAAAATTGTGAATAGTGTCAATTATATCGACTTCGGCATAAAGTTGTCAATATACTTCAGTTCATATGCTAATGGCACAAAAGAAGCAAGAAAAGAAGTAGAACAAAAAGCCGCATTGTTGCAATAAAAAGACACAAACAGAGCAATGAAAGACCTTATTACCATATTGGGTCCTACAGCATGTGGTAAAACCACATTTGCAGCCCACTTGGCGACCGAAATGGGGGCCTCGATTATTAGCGCTGACAGCCGGCAAATATATAGAAGGATGGATATAGGAACTGGCAAAGACCTAGCAGACTATACCATTGACGGCAACACAGTACCCTACTACCTTATTGATATTGTAGAACCAGGATACAAATATAACCTCTTTGAGTACCAACGCGATTTCCTCACCGCTTATAATACAATTAAAGAGAAAGGGGCGACACCAATTCTATGTGGAGGAACCGGTTTATACATTGAATCGGTTTTAAAAGGATACCGATTGTCTCCAGTTCCAGACAACCAAGAATTAAGGGAGAAACTTGCAGACAAATCCTTAGAAGAATTGGTGGAAATACTGAAAGGTTACAAAACGATCCATAATGTAAGTGATTTAGACACTTGTAAAAGAGCCATCAGAGCAATAGAGATAGCAGACTATTACAAGAATACCCCCATAGACAAAGAACCATTCCCCGAAATCACATCGACCATCATCGGACTCAACATTGACAGGGAGAAACGACGTGAAAAAATAAGCAACCGACTTAAAGCACGTTTGAAAGAAGGACTTGTAGACGAAGTGAGGAATTTAATAAACGAAGGCATAAATCCGGAAGATTTAATCTACTACGGATTAGAATACAAATTCGTCACACAGCACATAATTGGAGAACTCACCTATGATGAGATGTTCACCCAATTAGAAATAGCCATTCATCAATTTGCAAAACGACAGATGACGTGGTTTAGAGGCATGGAAAAACGCGGTATCCATATCAATTGGATAGAGAGCGAATTACCTATGGACGAAAAAATCAGACAAGCAAAAGAAATAATTGCAAACGACAAAGCCCAATGATAGACCAAAAAGAAATCGCGCTCAAAGCAAGGAACCGAGGTTTTTGGCTGATAACCGATGAAATAGTCAGACAACTCCCCGAACTACCCAAGCAAGGCCTTCTGAATTTGTTTATCAAGCACACCAGTTGCGCGCTTTGTATAAACGAGAATTTCGATCCTGCAGTTAGAGACGACATGACAGAAATATACGATCGTTTAATAAAAGAAAACGAGAGTTACTATACACATGTAGACGAAGGTGCAGACGATATGCCAAGCCATGCAAAGAGCACACTGACAGGAGTAAGTTTAAATATACCCATTACCAACGGGCACTTGAATATGGGAACCTGGCAAGGAATATATTTATGTGAGTTTAGAAATTACGGAGGCTCACGAAAAGTAGTTATGACAATAATCAGTTAAAAATAAAAAAAATCTAATAAAATGGAAAAAGACGAACAAAAGGTACAAGGCAATAACGAACAGCCACAAGGCCAACCAGTAGATACCCCAGCATTTGTAAAGAAGTTGCTGGAACAGTTGGGATGCCAGTATGAAGAGGCTCCAAACAATCCGTCAGAAATACTCACCACCTACCAGGGAGAGAAATTTGCCATAAGATCAGCAAAAGGATACCCTTTCATCAGAATACACGACATGTGGTGGTACACCGTTGATTTGGACAACCTTGAGGAAATTGTTTCTGTAAAGAAGGCCATCAACGAAGTGAATGCTGCAATGCCTGGCTTTACAATTGTGTTCAATATGAGTGAACCAGACAAGATGATGGGTGTACACACAATGAGTGAAATTTTGCTAATAGAGCCTATTCCAAACACAGTAGGTTACTTCCAGCATGTGCTGAACGGATTTTTCCAACAAAAGAAGAATTTTGCGCAATGCTTAGAAGCGATAAAAAAAGCAGATAGCGACGAAAAAGGCAACTAATACCCTTCAAGAGAAAAACTTTTACAAAAAAATTTTTCTAAAAAGATATTATGTTGTAATTTCGCAAAAAATTGAATAAAAGTAAAATTAACAATAAAAATGGCAGGAGAATTGAAAGAGAATGGCAATAGCCTTTCTGAACAAGAAGAACAGTCAATTGTAGAAAACAAGTTAGAAGACATTGACAATGCCCTTACCAAAGGTGAAGAATTTATTGAAAACAACAGTAAGTCACTTTTACTCGGAATCGGTGTAATAGTCCTTCTTATCTTAGGTGTTATTTATTACTTCAAGGGTGTTAAAGAACCTAAGAACGTTGAGGCAGCAGAAATCATGTTCCCCGCAGAACAGGCATTCCAACGCGATTCTTTCCAAATTGCCCTTAACGGCAATAGCCAGGTTGTTGGTTTCTTGGCAATAAGCGACCAATATAGCGGCACTGATGCAGGTAACGTTGCAAACGCATATGCAGGCATCTGCTACAAGCAATTGGGAGACAACGAAAAGGCCCTCACCTATCTTAAGAAATACTCAAGCAGCGAAAGCACATTGGAACCAGCAATTGAAGGTGCAATTGGCGACTGCTATTGGGATTTGCAGAAAGAAGATGAAGCCATCAAGGCATACAACAAAGCAATCAACTCAAACAACAAATTGGTTTCTCCAATCTACCTTCGCCGACTTGGTCTTCTTTACTTGAAAAAAGGAGACAAGACTAACGCTAAAGCACAATTTGAGACTATCAAGGACAAATATAGCGAAAGCGTTCAGGCACAGGATGTAGACAAGTTTATTGCAATGTGCGAATAAAAGATCAACAAAAAGAATATGAAGGGTCGCAGTATTAATTGCGGCCCTTTTTAATAATCAACCAAACATAAAACAATGGCAACAACAAACCTATCGGCATACGATGCAAACAACGTTCCTAACGCAAGCGACATGTGTTTTGTAATCATAGTAAGCGAATGGAACCAAAACATTACTTTCGGATTACGCGACGGTGCAATTGATGCAATTTTGAAAAACGGAGGTAGTGAAGAAAACATAACTGTAATGTATGTTCCAGGAAGTTTCGAACTTACATTTGCCAGCAAAAGCGTAGCAAATGCATTAAAAGAAAAAGGAATGGACGGCAACACAGCAATAATTGCATTAGGCAGCGTTGTTAGAGGTGGCACCCCACACTTCGACTACGTATGTAGCGGAACAACTAACGGACTTGCAGCCCTTAATGCAGACAAAGACATTGAGGTCCCTATTATTTTTGGATTGCTCACAACCGACGATATGCAGCAGGCAGAAGACCGTGCTGGCGGAAAATTAGGCAACAAAGGCGTTGAATGCGCAATTACAGCAATAAAGATGTTAGATTTCAAGCAAAAAGTGGAAGAAATTTAACAGAAGTCAAATTGGGTAACGATTAATTATCAGCAATATAGTTTCCGGTTCAAGCAAAGGACATGAAAATATCAAACAATATTTGAAAATATATTTGGTATTTACGAATCTTTGTCCTAACTTTGCACTGCAAAACGGAAACGAAGGGTGCATACCAGAGTGGCCAAATGGGACAGACTGTAAATCTGTTGGCTCTTGCCTTCGGTGGTTCGAATCCATCTGCACCCACCCAAATAATGCGGAAGTAGCTCAGTTGATAGAGCATCAGCCTTCCAAGCTGAGGGTCGCGGGTTTGAACCCCGTCTTCCGCTCACATTAAACAGGTAATCATTTTGATTACCTGTTTTTTTTTACTATTTTCATTCCCAAAACTAAACTATAAAACCAGAATAAAAATGAGGATTAAAATACTATGCATTTTACTTGTTTTACTGGCAAGTACAACAACCAATGCACAAGAAAAAATAAATAGAACAATAGAAGGAATCACTATAGGAAAAACACTAAAAGTGCAAGCGGCAAGAATCTTAAAAAAGAAAGGACTAAACATAGGTAATAAGATTTGGGATTTTAGAGCCAACCCCGAAGAAATACCCGTACAGATAGACGACACCATCAGCCATATAGGTAAAGTTTGGAATGGAGTTTTGTTCAACACCACGTCAGGGAAAGTTGTATACCGACTCTGTTTTCAGCAAAACGACCTGAGCAAAGACGAGATAGACAGCACCTATACCGAAGTCAAACTCCATTTCGACAAAGACTATTCTACACTTAAAACAGAAGACACAGACTACAACACAACCTATTCCGATAAACAAACTGAGGTGTCGCTTTGGAAAACCACAGACACCAGTCTGCGCTTATGCTATTACGCCATAGAGTTAGACGTGGAAGATGAAGAGTGATTATACAGAGTTCAGCAAAAGTGTTCAAAAACTCGTATACATAAGGCACAGTAAACCAATTTTACCACGAAAACACTATATTTGTTACACTATTTGTTCATCGAAAAATTAGAACAACCTAAAATTAGAACAACAAAGTAACATGAGAAAAATTGGTTTCGCAATAATGAGTTTAGCCTTAGCCTCTAACGCAATGGCTCAACGCGTACTCTCTCTTGACTCTTGCGAAGTTTTAGCAATACAGAATAACAAAGAACAAAAGATTGCCGCAGCCGAACTTGAGCAAGCCAAATACGAGAAAAAAGCGGCCTTTGGCCAGTATTTTCCAAACATATCCATAAAAGGGGCCTACTTCAGAAACGAGAAGCAGATCTCGCTATTAAGCGAAGATGCAATGCTTCCCATAGGGAGCGTTATGGCAGACGGTAGTTTCGGTTTTGCACTTCCAACAATGCAAGCAGACGGGACCTTGTCATCGAATCAAATCAACAACAAATGGACAATGCTAAACGGCAAGGCAGTTCCACTTGACGCAAATGGTGTTCCATTCAATCCAAAGACCAATCCAGAGAAAATCCAATGGAAGGAATATACCACAATTCCAAAGGAACAAATGGAAGCAGATGTAAGGAACATGTTCATTGCCGCACTAAACCTTACCCAGCCTATCTATATGGGAGGAAAGATTGCAGCATACAACAAAGTCTGCAATCTTAAGAAGGATTTGGCAGAAAGCAAACAGCAGACCCAGCAAGAAGACATTATAGAAAAAGTAGACGAAGCCTACTGGAGAATCGTTAGTCTCTATAGCAAGAAAAAGGCAGTGCAAGGCCTTATCGACCTGTTAGAGAAGATGACCAAAGACGTAGACGAGTTAATAAAGTCAGGTGTAGCCACAAAGAAAGACGCACTTACCGTATCAGTAAAGAAAAACGAGGCAAAAATGACCTTGGTGAAAGTAGAGAATGGTATTAACTTGTCGAAAATGCAGCTTGCCATGTTCTGCGGTTTACCATTGGAAGAAGACTACAGTTTGGCAGACCAAAACATAGAAAGCATACCGGTAGAAGAGAAGCTAAAACCAAATATGGATGAAGTATACCAAAATCGTTCAGAGATTAAGAGTTTGGAATTAGCAAAATCTATTTACGACCAAAAAGTAACGATTGAGCGTTCGGCACTACTTCCCAACGTAGCACTGATGACCAACTACATAGGTATGAATCCGAATTTTTACGATGGTATAGAGACAAAGTTTGGATGGCAATGGAATGTGGGTGTAGTAGTCAACATTCCCCTATTCCACTTTGGCGCAGATTATTATAAACTGAAGGCAGCACAAAGCGAGGCTTTGGTTCAACAATTGAAATTAGACGAGACCAAAGAAAAAATAGACCTCCAGGTAACCCAGTACACCTTTAAACAAAACGAGGCAATCAGAAAACTTGAAGTTGCGAATGAGAACCTTGAAGAAGCAAATGAGAATCTAAGAATGGCCCAGTTGAGTTTTGAATCGGGAATAATCACTGCATCGAACCTTCTTGAAGCACAAACCGCATGGTTAGGTGCGACCAGCGATGTAATTGACGCAGAGATAGAAGCAAAGATTTTCGGAATCCACCTCGATAGAAGTGCGGGAAAATTAGGTCAGAAAAATTAAGAATAAATAAAGATATGAGTAGCAAAAACCCAAGCAGCAATGTCAACATAGCAATTGCATTTGTTGTACATATAGCAATAATCATTGGTATAACATTGATTGGACAATATGTTATGAAACCAGAACCCGAAATAATTCAGGGAGAAGTAGAAATGGACGAAATGCGCATTTCGAGTAAAGTACCCGCAAGAATTCAGCGTTTCTGCGTAAAAGAAGGCGACCGGGTTAAAGTAGGAGACACCCTTGTTGTGCTTGACAGTCCGGAATTAGAATCAAAACTGCAGCAGGCAATGGCCGCAGAAAAAGCAGCGGCAGCAGTTAGCGCAAAGGCACAGAATGGGACCAGAGAAGAAACAATAAAAGCAGCATACGAAATGCTTCAGAAAGCACAAGCAGCAGAAGAAGTAATGAAGAAATCGTATGACAGAATTAAAGGCCTATGGGAGAAGGGAGTTATTGCAGAGCAAAAGAAAGACGAAGTTGAAGCGCAATACAAAGCCGCAGTAGCAACGACCAATGCCGCAAAAAGCCAATACGAAATGGCACAAAAAGGTGCACAAGAAGAAGACAAAGCCGCAGCCGCTGCCCAAGTAAACAGAGCAAAAGCAGCAATACAGGAAGTAAAGAGTTATTTGAAAGAAACTGTTTTATTCGCATCAACAGAAGGAAAAGTCAGCACAATATTCCCTTTACGCGGCGAATTGGTAGGTTCTGGCGCCCCTATTATGAATGTTCAATTAGAAGACAACATATGGATAACCTTTAATGTAAGGGAAAAAGATTACCAGCGTCTGCCAGAAGGAGACACCGTTAAAGCATTTATACCGGCTTTAGGTGACAAAGAAATCGCCCTTAAAGTGACAAGCGCGAAAGATTTGGGATCGTTCGCCGCTTGGAAGAGCAGCAAGGTAAAAGGAGAATACGATTCGAAAACATTTGAAATAAAGACCATTCCGACCCAGAAAATAGAAGGTTTGGTAGCCGGCATGAGTGTAATTTTAAAGTAAAAAACGAGGGGAAAGCCAGATGAGCCAAAAAGTACAGAAAATATGGCGTATAATGGTAGAGGAATGGCGTATGATTTTAGGAAAGCCGCTATATCTTCTACTCATACTTGGCGCACCCATATTCATCAGTTTCTTTTTTTTAGACTTGATGAAAGCCGGCGCTCCAAACGAGTTGCCAGTAGCCCTTGTAGATAACGACGGGAGCAAAACAAGCAGAAGTATTGCCAGAAACCTAGACGCTTTCAAGAACACCAAAATTGTTTTAAAAGCAAAGGATTTTCACGAAGCGCAAAAAGCGGTTCAGAAAGGAGAAGTATACGGTATATATTTAATACCAGAAAACTTTGAAAAGGATTTGATGGCCAGCCGCCAGCCAACCCTTTCATTCTACACCAACAATTCGGTACTAATTCCAGCCAGTCTGCAGATGAGCGACATGACCACAATGAGCGCACTAGCCTCTGGCTCGGTAGGAAGAAGCGTTTTATTGGCAAAGGGAGCAACAGAGGCTCAAGCAAAAGCGATTCTGCAACCAATTAGTGTTGACACACATCCACTATCGAACTACAATACGAATTACGGTGTGTATCTATGTCCAATACTACTTCCGGGAATATACAATGTACTCGTAATCTTATTAACTCTATATGTCTTAGGTATAGAAGTTAAATATGGGCTCAGCCGTCAGCTGCTACAACTTGCAGATGGCAACATAATGTTTGCACTTGCGGCAAAACTATTGCCAATGACCGCAATATTCTGCATTGTCTGTATGTGTATGAACTCTGTGATGTTCGGATTTTTAGGCTTCCCTTGCAAATGTGGACTTGGAATAATGAATTTGACCACTTGCTTAATGGTAATGGCAAACCAATGCTTGGCCATCTTCATTTACGGATTATTTCCAACAATGCGTGTATCGCTTAGTGTCGCCTCATTTTTATCGGTAATGAGTATCTCTTTATCGGGTTTCACATTCCCAGTAAGCGCATTTCCTCCCGCATTTCAGGCATGGCCATACGTCTGTCCGATTAGACATTACTTTGTTATCTACACAGAGCAAGCGCTCAACGGGTTTGGTTTGTACTACAGTTGGCAGAACTTTGTGGCATTGCTACTATTTGCACTATTACCACTGACAGTAATGTCACGAATAGAAAAAGTATACCAAGCGATGGTATACAACGCATAAATGAGTACAACATAAAAAAGAATACTATGTCTTTAGACAAAGAAAATATATTGAACAAAATTAGGGACGGTTTTTCCGGGATAGTGCAAATCTGGATCGATGAGGTTGCACTAGCCGTTAAAGACCCGGGGACTCTTATCTTCTTTATTATCGCCCCCCTATTCTACCCTATTGTTTACTCATACTTATACAACAACGAGGAAACACCCGACGTTCCACTTGTTGTGGTAGACCACTGTAACACAAGTTTCAGCCGAGATTTTTCACGAATGGTCGATGCGACAAAAGAAGTGAAAATTGTTGGCAAGTGCATCAGCATGGAAGAGGCGAAAAAGGCAATTGCCATGCGCGACGCATATGGTATAATGGAAATACCCAAAGACTTTAATAAAAGCATAGTTAGAGGTGAACAAACTTGCGTACACCTCTACTGCGACATGACCAGTTTGATGTACTACAAAGCACTCCTACAAGGTGTAACTGCGACCTCTTTAAAAACGAACGCAAAAATTCAAACAAAGATGGTGGCAGATAAAACGACCCGTGAGCAGGAATTAAATGCGGCACCGTTAAAGTACGAAAACATAGCACTGTTTAACCCACAAAACGGATATGGCAGCTACCTCGTACCAGGAGTATTGGTCCTCATTGTCCAACAAATGCTACTGTTAGGAGTTGGCATGGCAGCAGGAACCATGAGGGACAACAATGGAGGAGGCAGACTAATACCCGCAAAAGACTATTGCAGGGGGACATTACGCAACATATGCGAAAAAAGCGCATGTTACATAATGATTTGGATACTTGGCGCAATGTTCCTATTCTTGGGAATACCGAGACTATTCTCATTTCCACAACTAATGAACTGCACAAGTTCGTTAGCCCTCATCGTTCCATACGTGTTTGCCTGCGTTTTCTTTGCAATGACACTGTCGCTTCTTATAAAAGAACGAGAAGCGGTTTTCGTTGTATTTGTGTTTACTTCCGTAATCTTCATTTTCGCTTCAGGCATGAGTTGGCCATGGGTATCGATGAGTAGCGGTTGGCAAACAGTTGTCAAGATACTACCCTCAACGTTTGGTATAAAAGGATTCCTCGCACTCAACTCAATGGGTAGCAGTGTAGCAGATGCGAGTCCATACATAATGGGTTTGTGGATACAAGCAGGAGTCTATTTCATAACGACTTACATACTTTACCGACTCGAAATTCGGAAAACATTTTCAACAATAGATTAAGATTTAGGGAAACGGGGTTTATCGGCCCCCGTTTTTTTTGCATATTCTATATTTCAATAATTAGGGAATCGTATTCAATTATTCCTTATTTTTGAGAAAAACAATAAGAACCATGTTGGAACAATACCATATCATACTTGCTTCAGGATCGCCAAGAAGGCAGGAATTACTCAAAGGTCTTGAACTCAATTTTGACGTCAACGTAAAAAAAGGCATAAAAGAAGATTACCCCAAAAATCTGCAAGGAGGTGAGATTCCACTGCATATTGCCAAAACAAAAGCAGCAGCCTATGCGGAAGACCTCCGTGAAAACGACTTACTTATAACAGCAGACACCATTGTATGGAAAGACGGTAAAGTAATGGGTAAGCCCAAGAGTGAAGATGAAGCGAAAGAGATGATCAAATTCTTAAGCGGAAGCACGCACCAAGTCTATACAGGAGTATGCATTAAAACAAGAGAAAAAGAAGATGCTTTTTTTGTGGAATCGACTGTGAAATTTGCCCAAATTCCAGATGAAGAGATAGAACACTACGTTTCGAAATACAAACCACTTGACAAAGCAGGCGCTTATGGAATACAGGAGTGGATTGGTTTTGTAGGTATAGAGCACATAGAAGGCAGTTACTTTAACATTATGGGATTGCCAGTACAAAAATTATGGCAACACTTGAAAACATTTAACAAATGAGGATTCTTTTAGTAACCCCACCGCTAACCCAACTCAACACACCCTACCCCGCCACCACTGTTTTGAAAGGCTACCTCCAGCAAAAAGGACACGTTGTGGAGCAAATGGATTTAGGAATTGAGTTGGTGAACAAGATATACAGCAAAAACGGACTTCAAGCCATTTTTGACGCGAGTAAAGATATAAAGAAAAAAGAAGGCCAACAGTTTGTCTTCGAAGCCAGAACCGATTACGAGAACTGCGTTGAGCCCGTGTTACGTTTTCTGCAAGGGAAAGAGCACACCATTGCCAACAGGATAGCCAACCACACGCTTCTGCCAGAAGGTCCGAGATTTGAGAATATTGTTGATACAGATTGGGCATTTGGCGCAGCAGGGAAAACAGACGAAGCAAAATATCTAGCCACACGATATATAGAAGACATAGCAGACTATATTAGGGATACTATAGACCCTAACTTCGATTTAGTTCGTTATGCAGAACATTTAGGGTCATTTGCCCCAAAATTTGACAAATTAGAAAAGCAATTAAAGCGTAAAAACACCTTGATAGAGGATTGGATGCTTGATTTGCTGGAAAAGAAGATAAAAGAAACAACACCTTCACTTATTGGTTTTTCCGTCCCATTTCCAGGATGCCTACTCAGCGCGCTAAAATGCGGGGACCATATAAAAAAGAATTATCCAGACATTAAGATCGTTATGGGAGGCGGTTACCCCAATACCGAACTTCGCGAGATAAGCGACCCACGCTTCTTTGAGTATTGCGATTACCTAACATTAGATGATGGAGAAATAACAACCGAACGCTTGTGCGATTTCCTTGAAGGGAAAACCGGGAAAGAGAAACTCGTAAGAACGTTCTACATAGAAGGAGGCACAATACGTTTTAGCGGAAACGAAAAAGAAAACATTAAATTTAGCGAGACCGGAACACCCGACTTCGGAGGCCTGCACCTTGACATGTATATATCCACAGCCGAAAACAGCAATCCGATGCACACACTGTGGCAAAGTGGACGATGGAACAAAATGGTGATGGCACACGGTTGTTATTGGGCAAAGTGCGCTTTTTGCGACGTAACGCTCGACTACATTGGCCGATATGACTCGCCTACCGCTCAAATTGTAGTAGACCGAATGCAATCGATAATGGCGCAGACTGGAGAAAGCGGTTTTCACTTCACAGACGAAGCGCTACCGCCAAGACTACTTAAAGAAGTAGCCCGGGAACTAAAAGAGAGAAGGCTGACCGTTAGTTACTGGGGGAACATCCGATTCGACAAGACATACACACCAGAACTTTGCGAGGCACTTGCTGACAGTGGCTGCATTGCAGTAAGCGGAGGTTTGGAAGTTGCAAGCGACCGTCTACTAAAACTTATGAGTAAGGGCGTGACTATAAACCAAACGGCAATTGCCTGTAAAAATTTGACAGATGCTGGAATTATGGTGCACACTTATTTGATGTATGGATTTCCAACAGAAACCCTTCAAGAATGTGTTGACGCATTAGAAGTAATCAGACAAATGTTTGCAGAAGGATTAATACAATCCGCATTCTGGCACAGGTACGCAATGACCGTTCACAGTCCAAGCGGGAAAAACCCAGCCGCTTATGGAGTTGAGCGCATAACAAAAGGAAGCAATCCGTTCAGCAATAATGAAGTGGAATTCAGCGATGACATTGACTATGACAGCGAGAAGGTTGGGGCAGCGTTAAGTTTAGCAACCTACAACTATATGCATGGAGTTGGCTTGGAAGAACCACTCCAACGCTGGTTCAAAATAAAGATACCGCGAACAACCATTTCAAGAAACCACATTCGAAAAGCCATATCGCAGTAAATTGTGCAAAGACTTTGAGAATTCGGCAGGAACCTATATTTTTGGGTTAAGAACCTATTTTGACTGGATATGAAAATATAACCAGTCTACTATCAAACAATAGAGATGATAAAAAAGCTATTTACAGTGTTGCTTTCTTTGATCGCAACCATCAACATACAGGGACAAATAAACCCAGCACCTTCCACCCTATCGGAAAATGCAACAATTAGTCTGCTCACAAGCGGGCCAAGCGATATGGCAATCTTTACCGCATGGGGCCATACAGCCATAAGGGTTAAAGATCCACAATTGGGGATGGACATCATATTCAACTATGGCATATTCTCATTTGGGGAACCAATATCGTTTGTAACGCGTTTTGTAAGCGGGCAAACCGACTACAGACTAGGCAAAGCCAGTATGCAGCACTCTACAGAGGAAACCATAGAAAAAAACGCAGACTATCACGAACAGGCACTCAATATAACCCAAGCAGAAACAGAAAAAGAATACGGAGCCTTGTTGGAAAACTACAAGCCAGAAAACAGGGTATACCGCTATAAATACTTTAGCGACAACTGTGCGACAAGACCAAGAACCATATTGCGTAAATGTATAGAAGGAGACCTCATTTATGCTAAAGAGAGCGAAAAAGGGGCAACTTATAACAAACTCTTCAAGAAAGAAGATGGAAAGAATAAAACCTACCGCGACATTATTTACGGTTTACTTCCCACATCGCCATGGTATTGTTTTGGCATTGACCTATGTTTAGGGCAGCCAACAGACCTGCAGTTGACAGAATGGGACCAGCTCTTTTTACCGATATTCTTAAAAGAAGAATCGGAAATACTGTCAATAAGGTCGGCAGACACATTACGCCCATTAGTTAAAGAAACCCACAAACTACTAGACAAACAGAACATAGAAGAAGGAACAGAGTGGACAAATGTGTTCAATCCATCAGTAGTACTTTGGACAGGCGTATTGTTTGCGTTATTGCATGCGCTATATTATATAGCGACAGGGAAAGACGACAGGTGGGCCTTGACAACATTTTTCACGCTAATAGGTTTGTTAGGTATAGTGATATGTTATGTTAGTTGCCTGTCAGTCCACGAATTTGTTAGTCCCAACCTCAACTTACTGTGGTTACACCCTCTATTGTTTATAATGGGAATACTCATATATATAAAAAAGGCTCAAAAAATAGAGAACACACTGATGTGGATTAGTGGAATAGGCTGCATACTGGCAATAATATACTATATAGTATGCAAAATGACGGGATCAACCATTGGCGATATACAACAATACAATACCGCAACCCTACCAGCCATACTAATAGAGTTAATTTTAATTAGTTCATGGATTTGGCGTTATAGAAACAAAAGTAAAAATTAGGCCATCGCTGAAAAAGTAAATAAAAAAAGCGAACAGACTTATACTAATAAGAAAATAAATGATTACTTTTGTGGTAACAATAACAATGAATAAAAAATAAAACTTACATAAAATGAAAGCCGTAAAACTCATTATTGCAGCAGCTCTAGCAGCAGCATTATTTAGCGCATGCAAGTCATCAACTTGTCCAGGCTACGGAGGCACTCAACGTAACTATGGTGAAATCATCAACGTAGAAAACGTAGACAAAGCATAATCTACAAATGATGAAAGCGGTTAAAATAATCATATTATTAATGAGTCTAATTGCAGTATGCAGTTGCAAGTCGTCTTGTGACTGTTTTAAGCATAGTTACGGACAAAACACTGAGATGGGAACCATCCAGAGAGACATTAATGTGTAATTGATCGCTAATAAATAGGACAAAATCACTTTTTTATTAATAAAAAATTATTTACAAACAATGGCAACAAAAGTTGGTATTAACGGATTTGGCCGTATCGGTCGTTTCGTATTCCGTGCTGCTCAGACTCGTTCTGACATCGAAATCGTAGGTATTAATGACCTTTGCCCTGCATCTTACTTGGCATACATGTTGAAGTATGACACAATGCACGGTCAGTTCGAAGGCACTATCGAAGGTATCGATAACAAGGACGCTGAAGGTAACGTAAACGGTGGTAAGCTCATCGTTAACTGTAAGGAAATCCGCGTAACTGCAGAAAGAAACCCTGCTGATTTGAAGTGGGACGCAGTAGGTGCAGAATATGTTGTTGAATCAACTGGTTTGTTCTTGTCAAAGGACAAGGCTGAAGCTCACCTCAAGGCTGGTGCTAAGTACGTTGTAATGTCAGCTCCTTCAAAGGACGACACTCCAATGTTCGTATGTGGTGTTAACTTCGACAAGTACGTTAAGGGTACTCAGTTCGTTTCTAACGCATCTTGCACTACTAACTGTTTGGCTCCTATCGCAAAGGTATTGAACGACAAGTTCGGTATCGTTAACGGTTTGATGACAACTGTTCACTCTACAACTGCAACTCAGAAGACAGTTGACGGTCCATCTTTGAAGGACTGGCGTGGTGGCCGTGCTGCTGCAGGCAACATCATCCCTTCTTCTACTGGTGCTGCTAAGGCTGTAGGTAAGGTTATCCCTGAATTGAACGGTAAGTTGACTGGTATCTCTATGCGTGTTCCTACTTTGGACGTATCAGTTGTTGACTTGACTGTTAACTTGGCTAAGCCAGCTACTAAGGAAGACATCTGCAAGGCAATGAAGGAAGCTGCTAATGGCGAATTGAAGGGTGTTCTTGGTTACACTGAAGATGCAGTAGTTTCTTCAGACTTCCTTGGCTGCACTATGACTTCAATCTTCGACGCTAACGCTGGTGTATACTTGACTGACACCTTCGTTAAGGTTGTATCATGGTACGACAACGAAATCGGTTACTCAAACAAGGTTCTTGAGTTGATCGCTCACATGGCTAAGGTTAACGGTTAATTTTAACTGTATAAAGCCGAAAAAACTGGAGCACCCAATTGGGTGCTCCTTTTTTTTGCAAATAATGTTACTGTTCTACTTAATTTTATTGTATTATTGCCTTAAAGAAAATATATTTGAAATCTAATAAACAAAACGATTTCATTATGAAAAAAACACTTTCAATAATATTCACACTACTTTTGGGAATTTCATCAGCGTTTGCACAGAAAAATTACAAAGACACAGATGTAAACGGTTTTGAAAACCTAATAGCGTCAGACACAGTAATCATATTAGACGTTAGAACAAATCAAGAATACAAAGAAGGGCACATAAAAGGGTCGATACTAATTGACTTTAAAGATCCAGATCATCTGAAAAAGGCAGTAGACCTTTTAAAGAAAGAAAAACACATTGCAATATACTGCAGAAGCGGACGTAGAAGTTCTGCTTTTGCATACCAATTAGCATCAGAGGGGTATAAGGTTACCAATCTTTACGGAGGAATACTCTCATGGCAAGCACAAGGCAAGGCAATTGAGAAGTAATGCGCTAACTAATTATTTGTTTCAAAGTCACAACTTTCGTAACTTTGTAAAATAATATATCCCCTATAAAAGGAAATAACAAACAAACAACCATTATATGATTTCATTCTTCCAAAAAGAAGATGCCACAGTGCTTGCAGTAGGCACAACTAAGGCATTGAGTGCAGAAGACATCGAGAAACTAACTTGGTTATTCAGTGGTGCAAAATACACTGATGCCAAAGAATTGAAAGGCTGGTTCGTTGGACCACGCCGTGAAATGATTACCCCATGGAGTACAAATGCCGTTGAAATAACCCAGAACATGGGTTTGAACGGAATTTTACGTATTGAGGAATACTTTGCAGCAAAGGGGGCAGATAGCGCCCACGACAAAATGTTGCAGAGAATCTACAATGGCTTGAACCAAGATATCTTTACTATAGACAAACAGCCAGACGCTATTGTCTATATTGACGATATTGAAGCCTACAACCAGAGCGAAGGTTTGGCATTGAGCCCAGTTGAAGTAGACTATCTTAAGAGTCTTGAGGTTAAACTTGGAAGAAAACTTACCGACAGTGAAGTTTTCGGTTTTAGCCAGGTAAACTCAGAGCACTGCCGTCATAAGATTTTTGGAGGTAAGTTCATCATCGATGGTGTTGAGAAAGAGAGTTCTCTTTTCAGCATGATTAAGAAAACTTCTAAAGAAAACCCTAATGACCTCGTTTCTGCCTATACAGACAACGTAGCATTTAAGGCAGGTCCGGTTATTGAACAGTTTGCGCCAGCAAGCGGAGACAAACCAGACTTCTTTGAAGTGAAAAATATCGAATCAGTAATTTCTGTTAAGGCAGAAACACATAACTTCCCTACAACCGTAGAACCATTCAATGGCGCTGCAACAGGTACTGGTGGCGAAATTCGTGACCGTCTTGGCGGAGGTAAGGCAAGTTTACCAATTGCAGGTACAGCTGTGTATATGACCTCATACCCACGCACCGTTGGTGGCCGTGTATGGGAACAGCATATGCCTGAACGTAATTGGTTGTACCAGACACCAGAAGAAATCCTCATTAAGGCATCAAACGGTGCCAGCGATTTCGGTAACAAATTTGGTCAGCCAATCATTTGTGGTTCATTGTTAACCTTCGAGCACCAAGAAAACGCAAAGAAATTTGCATACGACAAAGTAATCATGTTGGCAGGTGGTGTTGGTTTCGCCAACAAGCGCGATGCCATGAAGGGTGAAGCTGAACCAGGCGAAAAGGTTGTAGTAAGTGGTGGTGACAACTACCGTATCGGTATGGGCGGTGGTGCAGTTAGCTCTGTCAACACAGGTCAATACGCCAACGCAATCGAGTTGAATGCAGTTCAACGTGCAAATCCTGAAATGCAAAAACGTGTTGCTAACGTAATCAGAACCTTGGCAGAAAGCGAAAGCAACCCAATTATCTCAATCCACGACCATGGAGCAGGCGGTCACTTGAACTGTCTTTCAGAGTTGGTTGAGACCACTGGTGGTAAGATTGACATGGACGCACTCCCTAGTGGAGACCCTACCCTATCTGCAAAAGAAATTATCGGTAACGAGAGCCAGGAAAGAATGGGATTCCTTCTTAAGGAGAAGGATATTGAACTTGTTAAGAAGATTGCAGACCGCGAACGCGCTCCAATGTACGTAGTTGGTGAAACCACAGGTGACCACCAGTTCGTATTCGAACGTAAGAACGGCGAAAAGCCAATCGACTTGCAAATGCAGGATATGATTGGTAACCCTCCACGTACCGTCATCACAGACAAGACTGTTAAAACAACATATTCAGACGTCACTACCGACGACAACAAGATAGAAGAATACCTTAACAACGTACTTCAGTTGGAATCAGTTGCATGTAAAGACTGGTTGACCAACAAAGTTGACCGTTCTGTAACAGGTAAGATTGCAAAACAACAGTGCGCTGGTGAAATTCAATTACCATTGAATGACCTTGGTGCTGTATCTCTTGACTTTAGAGGAAAGAAAGGTATTGCAACATCTCTTGGTCACGCACCAATGGTTGCAATGGTAGACCCTGCAGCAGGTTCTGTAATGAGTATAGCAGAAGCCCTCACAAACATTGTATGGGCTCCGCTAGAAAACGGCCTCGAAAGCATTTCATTAAGTGCAAACTGGATGTGGCCTTGTAAGAATGAAGGTGAAGACGCACGCTTATACGAAGCAGTAGAAGCATGTAGCGACTTTGCAATCGACTTGGGTATTAACATTCCAACTGGTAAAGACTCTTTGTCAATGACCCAGAAATATGGCGAAGACAAGGTTTTGGCACCAGGCACAGTAATTATTACCGCTGCTGGCCAGGTAAGCGATGTCCGCAACATTGTTAGCCCAGTAATTGTGCCAGACAGCAACACCACCCTCTACCATGTAGACTTCTCATTCGACGCACTTAAGCTTGGCGGTAGCGCATTGGCACAGTCACTTGGTAAGATCGGTTCAGAAGTTCCAACAGTAAAGAACCCTGAATACTTCCAGGATGCATTCAACACCATCCAGGAATTAGTTAAGGAAGGACTCATCCTTGCAGGTCACGACATTAGCGAAGGTGGTATGATTGTTACCTTGCTCGAAATGTGCTTCGGTAATGCAACAGGCGGTTTGAACGTTCAGTTGAAAGATGTTCCAGAACCACAGCTTGCAAAGATT
This sequence comes from Paludibacteraceae bacterium, assembly GCA_024401615.1. Lineage (GTDB taxonomy): Bacteria > Bacteroidota > Bacteroidia > Bacteroidales > Paludibacteraceae > Physcocola. Next base: position 1,185 of record JAKSKS010000010.1, on the reverse strand, counting down.
TTGTTCTCTGAAAATCCAGGTGTTATTATCCAAGTTAAGGACTGCAGCCTAGTAGAAAAGACTTTGACTTCTGCAGGTATTGGCTTTGCAAAAATCGGTAAACCAATTGTTGACCGTGAATTGCGCATTGCAAAGGATGACAAGCACCTTACATTCAATATCGATACTCTTCGTGACACTTGGTTTAAGTCTTCATATTTGCTCGATAGAAAACAGAGCGGTGAAGAATGCGCTAAGGACCGTTTCGAGAACTACAAGAGTCAACCGCTTGAATACAACTTCAATGAGACCTTCAGCGGCAAACTAAGCAAACTTGGTTTGAACGCAGATCGTAAGACCCGTTCTGGCATTAAGGCAGCTATCATTCGTGATAAGGGTACTAACGGAGAACGCGAAATGGCATACACTATGTGGTTGGCAGGCTTCGATGTAAAAGACGTACACATGACAGACTTGGCAAGTGGACGCGAGACCCTCGACGACGTTAACTTCATTGTATTCTGCGGTGGTTTCTCTAATAGTGACGTTCTTGGTTCAGCTAAAGGTTGGGCAGGTGGCTTCCTTTACAACGAAAAGGCAAAAGCAGCCCTCGACCGCTTCTATGCACGCCCTGACACCCTCAGCCTTGGTATCTGTAACGGTTGCCAGTTGATGGTAGAATTGGGATTGATTTACCCAGAAGATGCGGTTAAACCTAAGATGCTTCACAACAACTCACATAAGTTTGAATCAACATTCGTTGGTTTGACTATTCCACAAAACGACAGTGTAATGCTGAAGAGTTTGAGCGGCACCAAACTTGGTGTTTGGGTTGCCCACGGTGAAGGAAAATTCTGGTTCCCAGAAAATGACGAAAGCAAGTATAAAGTTGTAGCTAAATTTAACTACGACAGTTATCCTGCAAACCCTAACGGTTCAATGTTCTCAACAGCAGCAATTGCAAGCCGCGATGGCCGTCACTTGGCAATGATGCCTCACCCTGAACGTGCAATCTTCCCTTGGCAGTGTGCATACTACCCTGTAGACCGTGTACACGAAGACGAAGTTACTCCATGGATTGAAGCATTTGTAAACGCTAAGAACTGGATTAAAGAGCACAAGAAGTAAAGAACTTCTATTAGCATAGAAAGGAGGGTGTATCATAATGAACATTTATGATATACCCTTTCTTGTGTCTGTGAGAAT
>JAKSKS010000001.1 GCA_024401615.1 Paludibacteraceae bacterium | reverse complement strand
ACAGGTCTAAAATTAGCGGTGACCGCGTGTATCACGACCATTAGGAACAGACTGAAGGGCACCCCTTCCCGAACCTTTCGAAACGCTATGGTTACGATTAGAATAATGATGATGATGCGGACTATGACTGGCTGAATGTGCGACATCGACCACGTCTAAAGTGCTGACAGAGGCAGAGAAAATCATAAAGAACAAATTTAAATTACGCTCCCTTCTGCGCTCAATAGCCTCGGCAACCACTTGGCTACCCTGCTTTGCCGCCAATTTGTAATACTTGCGGGCCTTATGTCCGCTTTTACCCACGCCAATACCATACTCCAAGCAACGCCCTGCATTTTCCTGGCCATACACATTGCCAGCGTCGGCCGACTGCTGGTAGGCAGAAAAGGCCATTTCACTGTCAGAATCCACGCCATAGCCCATTTCGTAGCAGTACCCCAAATTGTTCAACGCCTGTGCATTTCCAGCCTCAGCAGCCGTTTTATATAACTGGAATGCCTTATAATGGTTCTGTTCCACACCAGCCCCTACTAAATAGAGGTCGGCCAAACTTACCATAGCATTCACATTGCCCGAGTTAGCAGATTTTTCGTACCATTGGGCGGCTGTCGCCAAATTGACCTCACAACCTAAACCTTCCTCATAGCACATAGCCAAACTGTCTTGAGCCAACGGGTTTCCGGCAGAAGCCTCTACTCGGAAATCATCGGCAGACATAGCGGAAGAGGACACGAATGAACACGTAAGAAGTACGGGGAAAATACTATTTTTCAAATAAGTCAACATTGTGCGTAGTGTTTTATTGTTCACTTTAAATTTGGAAATTATATACCAATTGGTAGCAAAATAAAGTTTATTAACAGAAAACGGCCTTTTAAGACATAGTTCCCATTTGGGAAGGCCTGGAAAACAGCCATCGAAGATGTCTTAGAAAACTCCTTAACGGAGAAAACGAAAACATCAGAAAACCTCAACTACCATTTGGTATATAAACACCTTAAATTTACACAAAGGTAGCATATTTTAGTATGGACGCCACCCCAACTAAAGAAATAGGGAAATAAAAAAGCGAATGATTGCTCATTCGCTTTCAATTATAATAGAAGATTAATCCTCTTCGTCGTCATCGTCGTCACTATCATAGCCAAAGATAAATCCTGGCAGATCCTCATCAGAAACAGAAGGAGCATCTGGTGTTTCATCATCGCCCATGTAGTCCATCAACTGACGTCTTTCGCGTTTAGTTGGACGACCCGTACCTCTGTCTCGTTTGCCATTCATGCTGAATTTAGCCATTTCGAGGATTTCGAACTGCTCAGCAGGCGTTACATTCTCCATAAACTCCGGCACCAATTTAGCACCCATTCTATTTTCCGAGAGCGCCAACACTTTAAACGAATAAGTAACAGGTGGCCTTTTAACCATAACCACATCGCCCACACGAATATTGTGTGAAGGTTTAAGGTTAGTACCATTACGGGCAATACGCCCCTTCTTACAGGCATCGGCAGCCAGGCTTCTTGTTTTAAAAAGTCTAACCGCCCACAACCACTTATCGATACGTACCTCTTTGAGTTCTTCTTTCATATAGAGAATGGAGAAATTTATTTATTGTTGAACTGCGTCATGGTCAGTTCAAGACCAGCGAGACAGAAACTCTTGATGAGTTCAGTAACAACAGCCGCACGTTCAGGGAAAGCCGCAGCCTCATCAGCAGAGAAATTTCCCAAGACGTAATCGACCTGCATACCTTTAGGGAAATCACCACCCACGCCAAAGCGCAAACGCGCATATTTAGCCGTGCCAATCATCGCCTCGATGTTCTTCAGTCCATTATGTCCGCCAGCACCACCACTACCCTTCAAGCGCAAAGTACCAAAAGGGAGGGCAATGTCGTCGACCAAGACCAAAAGATTCTCGACAGGAATTTTTTCGGCCTGCAACCAGTAACGAACCGCATTGCCGCTGAGATTCATATATGTATTGGGTTTCAGCAACACCAGTTCCGCGTTTTTAACCCTGCACTGGGCAGTAGCGCCGTAACGGCCCTCGCTAAAAACAATATTGGACGCCTTAGCAAAGGCGTCCAATAATTTAAAACCTGTGTTGTGGCGGGTGTCTTGGTACTCAGCTCCAATGTTCCCTAAACCCACAATCAGATATTTCATGCTTTATAAGCAAAAATATATTCAAGATTACTTACCGTTTCTTGCAGCAGCCATAGCAGCAGCAGCAGCACGAGTAGGCTTAACAGTAAGAACAACGTTTTCTGGGTTGTCGATCAATTCGAGGTTTTCGAAGCTCAAGTCCTTAACCTGGATTGACTTGTTAAGACCCAAGTTTTCAACGTTGATTTCAAGAGTTTCAGGGATGTTAGTGTAAAGAGCCTTAACTCTCAAGCTACGAACGTTCTTGAGGAGCTTACCACCGGCCTTAACACCTTCAGCGTGACCTACTGATACAACTGGAACCTTAACAACAACTGGCTTGGTTTCAGTTACTTCAAGGAAGTCGATATGAAGAATAGTATCCTTAACTGGGTGGAACTGGAGTTCCTGCATGATAGCCTTGTAAGACTTGCCTTCGATATTGAGTTCTACAACGTAGATTTCTGGAGTGTAAACGAGTTTACGAACATCGTTGTTAGTTACAGAGAAAGTAGCGATTACCTTACCTGCACCGTAAAGGATACATGGGATGTTACCTTCTGCGCGAACTGCCTTAGTTGCCTTCTTGCCGGTCTCTGTTCTAAGAGCACCATTTAATGCGAATGATTTCATTTGTTTAAAAATTTTTGTGTTACTCAAAATTAAGTTAGTAATGGCTTAATTTCCCATCACACTTTCCGAGTTTTCTGAGTCGAACCCGAAAAAGCGGTGCAAAGTTACAAATTATTTTACTTTAGACCAACAGAAAATGAGAAAGAAAGAGAAATAGTTATAAACAACACCGCTTACGCTATTGTGTCTAATCCCTTCTTTAGACGCGTCAAAGCCTCTTTCAGCACAGACTGAGGGCAAGCCAGGTTAATACGTAAGAAATCGCGACCCGCATTTTCTCCATAAGGCTGTCCGGGACTCAACTTAAGTCCGAAATCTGCCTCTAAACGTTTAGCCACTACAGAAGAAGCAGGGAACCCCTCTAAACGCAACCATGCCAGATAAGAACCCTCCATTCTGCACACAAGCGCCTTTGGCAACTGTTCTGCCACAAAAGAGCAGAGCAGTTGGTAGTTGCCACAGATATAGTCGTTTGCCGCCTTAAGCCACGCCTCGCCTTCGTTGTAAGCCGCCTGCAACGCCTCCACACCAAACACGTTCACATCGCACACCTCGTTGATATTGATAGCGCGGTCGACTTCTTTCCTTGACTGTTCGTTCGAAATTGTGATGTTGGCTATTTGCAGTCCGGCAATATTAAACGCCTTGCTTGGCGACGTGCAAACCGCAGCATTATCCATCAACTCTGCCGAAAGAGACCCGTAAGGTGTGTATGTACAACCATGGCTGACCAGTTCGCAGTGGATTTCATCTACAATGACAAAAACACCATGTTTCAAGCAAAGTTCTCCCATTCGACGCAACTCGCCGGCCGTCCATACTCTACCCGCAGGATTTTGTGGATTGCACAACAGAAAAACCTTCACAGCCGGATCGGACACTTTGCGTTCAAAGTCCTCGAAGTTGATTGTATACGTACCATCGGCATAGACCAATTCGTTTTCTTCAATTGAGCAACCGTTATTGCGAATTGACGAAAAGAAGCAGTTGTAGACAGGGGTTTGAATCAGCACCTTATCGCCAGGTTGTGTTTTTGCCTTTATGACAGCCGAAATTGCAGGTACCACGCCAGATGTGTAGATAATCCAATCGCGCTGCATACTCCATCCATGTCGACGGGCAAACCAATTAATAACCGCCTCGTAATAACTATCGGGCACTTTTTCATACCCAAACACACCGTGCTCCAGACGTTTGCGCAAGGCGTCCATAATGCAAGGAGCCGCAGGGAAATCCATATCGGCCACCCATAAAGGTAGCACGCCATCGGCGGTATTGTCCCACTTGTAACAGCCTGTACCACGACGGTTAGGAACGACATCGAAATTATATTGCTCTTTTGCCATAGCGACTATTTTCTTACTTCAATAATGCAATTAGCAGGCGCCTTGATATTCTCGTCGATTGTTATAGAACCGATAGCATCGGCCAGGATGTGGCCTGAAGTCGGATTCTTAATATTAGTTATAGCACCCTTAATATCAGCATGAACTGTAGAATATTCGAAAGCACGGTCGCAATCGGCGCCAAACGTGCAGTTCTCAAGCACAAGGTTTTCCGCATAACAGAGCGGTTGTTCGCCCGTAATGTGGCAGTTGACCAAACGGAGGTTTTTAGAATGCCAACCCAAGTATTCGCCATTGAGTTCGGAATCGTAAACCGTTACGTCTTCAACCTCCCAAAGAGCATCTTTGGTGGTGATTTTCGCGTTACGGATTTCAACATTCTTCACATATTGGAACACGTACTTACTGTCGCTAACCAATCCGTCTACCTTAATATTATTACAAAACATGAACGGATAGGTACCCTCGTGCAGGGTGAGGTTTTTAACCTCTATATTATTACAACGCCAGAAATACTCGTCGGCGTCGTTAACCGTCACATTCTCGAGCAGAATGTCGTCCATCTCACGAAACATTTTAGGGGCATCGATTATAGTATCGGTCATCTTCAGATGAGAAGAATACCACAATGCGGAACGGGCATCCTTGCTGAAATAACAATTTTTGATTGTAAAACCATCTACATGCCAAAAAGGATAATGCCCCTCGAAACGGCAGTTCACCGCATCGATATCGCTACACTCTTTAATAGCCGATTCACCTTCGCCTATATACACATTATCGAGGCAAAGATGATGAGACTCGAACAACGGACGCTCTCCAAAGAAGCGTTCGTCCTTTATTATCTGTTTTTCCATAACAATCTATTCTATTATTCGATTAAACCAGACTCATCCTTGTTCAGCAGACAACTTATGTGCCGATTTCATCCAATTTCCATAAAACATTCGGACCAAGAACAGGACTCCTCTGAAACAGAGTTCTATGCACATGGCCAGCCAGAAGCCATAAAGCCCCATAGAGCCGACCAGCCAAGCCGCCAGCGGTATACGCACCACCCAGATGCTTGCCAAATTTAGCACACAAGGGAAGATGGTGTCGCCCGCACCAACAAACACACCGTAGGCCACAATAGCCGCAGCATACATCGGTTCGGCAAACGCCTCAATGCGCAATGCCCCCACAGTTAGTTGGCGGACTTCCTCATCGGGAGACATCAGCGTCATTAAATCGGGAACAAAAACATACATTACCACCGCCAACAGCGACATAACAATAATGCCCAAAGCCACCGACAGGCGGGAGAAACTACTGCAAAGTTCTTTTCGTTTGGCGCCCAAACTTTGACCTATAAGCGTAGTAGCCGCATCGCCAATGCCGTAACCCGGCATATAGCAGAGGCTCTCTATAATAATGCCGAAAGCGTTGGCAGCGATAGCCGCAGGACCCAGAGGCGCAATAATCACCGTAGAGGCCACATGCGCGCTACACATAACAAAATGTTCAACACCAATTGGCAAACCAATATGTACCGCCTTTTTCAAGACAGAAGAGGTTGGCTTAAAACTTCCCTTTTCTTGGTTCAAGCGCATCACCCCCGACTGGAAGCACAACGCATAAAACATCAGGAACGCCACCACAACCTCGGCTAAGACTGTGCCCAAGGCCGCGCCGGTCACTCCCAAACCCGCACCAGGCACATTGAAAAGTTCCCCGAAGAAAGAAACTTGCCGGTTAGGGAAGATTAAGAAGAAGTTGAAGACCACATCGAGCACGCACATCAGCACATTGAGCAAACTTGGCACCCGCATATTTCCACTGCAACGCAGCATAGCACTGCACAACCAATTTATCTGCAAAATGGGAAGTGCCAGGCAGAAGACGAAGAAATAGGTAGACGCGTCTTTAGCGATATCGGTATTTTCGCAACCCAACCAAAACGGCAAACGGGAACTGATTAAACACCCAACTACCGCCAAGACCGTTCCAAACAAGAACGTCATGACCAACGACTGGCGAAGTACGGAACGGGCAGACGAATTATTGGTTGCACCAACCAAATGCGCCACCTGCACCGAGAATCCCGACGCAACAGACCCACACAAACCACCAATCAGCCATATGCTTGTGGACACGAGTCCTATAGCAGCAGACGCGTTTGCCCCCATGCTACCAACCATACAGGCATCTATATAGTCCATAACAATGGTGGAGATCTGCGCCATGATAGCAGGCAGACTCAAATAAAAGACCAACTGCACCTTTTGGGTGCGCGTTAAAGTCAAACCAGTCCGCACACGGTCGAGCAAAGAGTCACCTATACTTCGTTGTTCAGCCATACTGCCACAATTTATTTAATAACTAACAGAGACACACCGATTAAGACACCCAACAAATAGATGCCTTTAGTTCGGAGGTTCTTTTCGTGCAAGAAGAAAGCGCCATACAGGAACGAAATAACCGCACCCGAACGACGGATAGTAGAAACCACCGAAATAAGCGAATCGGGTTGGCTTAACGCCCTATAGTACACATAATCGGCAATGGTTAAGAAGACAGAGATGCCCACAATGGTCCAACGCCACTGAAACGGAGTCGTCTTCTTATGCGTAGGCCACCATACCAGCATCAACACCACAAACATAAACGCCGCCTGGTACATGGTGCTATACACCTGCACGGCCATACGGTCGAAAATGCGGAGCATGTGTTTGTCGTACAAACCACTGCACGCGCCCAACAAAGTTGCGGCAATAATGAGCCACAACCACACATTGTTCTTCCAATAAATATTCTCACTATGGCCCGCTGTTGAAAAACGGAAGAAAGAAATGAGAGTAATGGCGATACCCAGCACCTGCATGGCAGACAACTGTTCGCCAAAAATAAGGAGTGCCCCCATAATAGTCCACACTGGTTGTGTGGCACGTATTGGAGCAAAAATAGTCACTGGCAGATGCTTCAGCGCAAAAAATCCGCACGCCCACGAACTAAGGACCAGAATGGCCTTTAAGAAAATGAAGAAGTGCGTTTGAGCATCAACTTCTGGCACATAAATTTCCGCCGCTTCCGCCGCAGCCGGATTAAACCGCGACAGCAACAAAACCGGAACAAAAATGACCGAAGAGATAAAAACCGAGAGGAACAGTACAGGTAGAACCGCGTTCCCATTCAACGAGCGCTTTTTAAAAACGTCGTAAATGCCCAGAAAGAAAGCCGAGCAAAGAGCAAGCATTACCCACATAGAGCACCACTTACCAAACGAGTTCTCCCTTACCTTGACGTACAATCACCGGTTCACTGCCAGTGCAGTCAACCACTGTAGACGGATTGAGTTCGCCATATCCACCGTTAATCACAACGTCGGCAATATGTCCCATTTTCTCTTCCATCAACTCGGGGTCGGTAAAATACTCCATCTCGTCGGTCGAATCGTCTTTTACAGAAGTAGAAAGGATAGGGTTACCCAAGCCCTTCACCAACTGACGAATGATGTTATTGTCGGGAATACGGATACCAACAGTCTTCTTGTTACGGAACAACTTTGGCAAACTGTTGTTGCCATTAAGGATGAAAGTGAACGGACCAGGCAAATTCTTCTTCATGAGTTTGAAAGTCTCGTCACTAACTTTTGCATATTGGCTAATGTTAGACAGATCGTAACAGATGAACGAAAGGTTCACCTTGCGAGGATCAATCTTCTTGTACCAGCAGATCTTCTCGACCGCTTTTGCGTTAAAGATATCGCACCCCAAACCATAAACGGTATCGGTTGGATATACAATCAGTCCGCCATCACGGAGGAACTGAACCACTTTGTCAATTTCCCTTTCTTGTGGATTTTCGGGATAAATTCTAACTAACATTTCAATAAAAATCTCTCTATGTATATAAATGTAGGGCCAAAGCCCCAGATAAGCCATGCCAAAAAGCAGAGCACCTTAATAGTTCGGGCTGGTATCACCCTCTACCCTCTTCTTCACATTCATGGTCAAGCCCTGAATACGCCACTCCATAATAGAACGGTAGCGGCTTTCGGTAAAGAACATATTGAAGAACCAGCCAAAAGCCATATCAGACTTCACTAATATAAGCGACTTACCTCCCGCTTGCGGTACGGACGTAAGCGAGAAAGAAGCGCTATTCAATATCTTAATCTTTTTAGTTACCGTTAGTAAAACGTTCTTTTTTCCCCCTGTAGTCGACTCGCGCAATTTTCCTTCCACATTGAACAACATAGGTTTGTCGCCCTTATGCATAGCAAGTCCCAGTTTCAGCAGGTAACTTGACGTACGCGGGTCGAAAGAAAAACCACGCTCCGACAGAACCACATCATCTTCCACATTGCTATGGTGTCCCAGATTCTTCCAAAGCCACTTCAAATTTTTTGTAGGTTTGTCCTGTATACCCACATAAATTTCGTGAAGGACTTTGTCTAACTCAGAAACCGGAGCATCGACAATATAAGCCGAAGTGGTGTGAAAAGCACCATCGGTATAAGTTGAAGACGTGCCCACCGTCACTTTCTGCGCCATACAGCCACAGAAGTTTACCAATAAAGCAACTATCAGACAAAAGACACGTACCATAAGCAAAATAGATAGGAATAGACTATGATGTTCAGCAAAAGGGAGAATATCACTAATTTACAATTGCGACTTGATGAAGTTCCAACGATCAGCATCGATAGTGGTACCCACAACTTCGACCACCTTGCCAGAAACCAATGCGCCGATGCGGCCACACTCTGCAATAGACTTGTCGTTAGCCAAACCGTAAAGGAAACCAGACGCATACAAATCGCCAGCGCCAGTGGTATCGATACAGTTGCAGTTAGGCAAAGGCTTAACGAACACTTTTTCGCCATTGTGCTTAATGAAAGAACCTTTAGAACCAACCTTTACGATTGCGTATTCAACCTGTGAAGCCAACACATCGAGCGCCTGTTCAGGCTCCATATTAGTATAAGCCTTCGATTCGTCTTCGTTAGCGAAAACAACATCAGCATACTGCGGAATAACACGCTGCAAGAATTCAAGATTGTCGGCAACCACATTATATGAACCCAAGTCGAGCGAAATCATCACGCCAGCAGCATGCGCCAACTCCATAGCACGCTCAATTAGTTGGTGGTTTTGCAGCAAATAGCCATCGATATGGCAAATACCGTAGCCTTCGAACATTTCTGGTTTGATTTCAGACGCATCGAACAAGCCAGTAGCACCCAAGCAAGTGGCCATAGTGCGTTCACCGTCTGGAGAAATCAAAGAAAGGCAAGTACCTGTAGGCATAGCGTTGTCGTGAATCATCATCGACTTCACGCCAATACCCTTCAAATCGCCTTCAAAGAAGTCGCCAACAGCGTCAGTACCCACACGACCAACAAAACCAGTCTGCAAACCGAGTTGCTGAATACCGGCAATAGTATTAGGAACCGACCCGCCACGTGCCTTCTTCACATCACGTCCCTCGAGCGACTTCAACAACGCGGTTTGAGTGTCCTTATCAACCAACTGCATACTGCCCTTTGGCAATTTAGCAGAAGAGAGAATTGCGTCAGAATCAAGTACACACAACATATCGGTAAGCGCATTACCGATACCTAATATTTGCTTTGCCATAATATGAAATTTACCTTTAAAATGTTCGTTTATAATTATTCCACTAATTTAATGAATATTTTTTTCGTGTATGTATTGCATTGTTCGAAAATTTGGTTTAATTTTGCATCGCATTACGAAAGAAATGCACAACATTCTTCCTTAGCTCAGTCGGTTAGAGCATCTGACTGTTAATCAGAGGGTCTTTGGTTCAAGTCCAAAAGGAAGAGCAAAGGTGGTGACACCTGACAGCGGGAAAGACAGCAACATATTCTTCCTTAGCTCAGTCGGTTAGAGCATCTGACTGTTAATCAGAGGGTCTTTGGTTCAAGTCCAAAAGGAAGAGCAAAGAACAAGGCATATAAACATAGTTTATGTGCCTTTTTTGTTGTTTGTTCCCCAGCCAAGTTGAAAAAATAAAAAAACCAGGTCCATGCGGCACCTGGCTAACAAAATTATGAATAACAATGAATGAAAAGTTATTAGAACTATCTCAAACTTCAAACATGCAAACTTCCGAATATAATTTAAAGAACACTGGGAATTAAAAAACACATTCCCAGTGTTTCTTTTTCTTGACATTGTTCTGCAAATAAAACTATCCTACGCAACGTATTCTTTTCGATAAAAACAGTCAACTACGCCACTATCAACAAATGCCAAATAAACGGCCTCTCCAAAGACCACGAACCCTAAAACAAAAGTGAGTTCCTGTATATATAAAAGTAGGTTATGCGAGCAAGCGAAGATTTGTGTTTCAACCTTGCGACACAAAGTTCGACAAAACAGGAAACACAACCAAAACTTCGCAGGCTGTTGATGTGACAACGCCTAAAAAGGCAACATCCAAAAAAGTACGATTAAACCCAGAAAACATTCTGTTTTTTGGCAAAAATAACAATTTGTCACTTTGTAAATTCGTACAACAAGCTGCTAATCAGCACATAAAATTTGGCACCACTAAAGACATTTTAAGGTATCAGAATTCACCTTCGATGCTTAAAAATTGAGGATTTGTGCGCAGTATGTCCAAGACATAACAAAAAAAATCCGAGTCGCCAATGCGACTCGGATCTATTATAGTTAAATACATCTACGAATTATTTGCCGTTCAAAATAGCAGGCAACTCATTAGCAGAAAGGTCTTCGTTTACGATAGGGAAATCGCCCTTGTAGCACCAGTGGCAGTTAGCGATGCCATATTCGTGGAATACACTGCAAACATCGTTATACCAACGCAAACGAGTTTCTTTATCGATGAATTTAGGATATGCGCCAAATTCACCACAATACAAGTGTAAACCGAGGGCATCGGCCTTGTCGATTGCCTTCTTCATGTGTGCATACATAGTGTCGCGGTTATAAGCACCGTTCATAGAAATAATTTTTTCCAACTCCTTACCTGAAAGTTTAGCCAAGTTAGCGCTATCGACAGGAACACCAGGATAATTGATGTTGCCTTTATAGAATGCATAATCGGTCCAAGGAGCCTGGTGGTGTGTAACCAAGCTTGGTTCGTAGAAGTGGAAGCTAAGCACAATGTTCTTATCGTTTTCTGGAACACGAAGAGAATCGAAAGTCTGTGGAATCTGCCATAGGTTAGAACCAATGATAAGCGTGCGGTTAGCCTCGGCCTCACGAATGCCTGCAACAGTCTTTGCAATCAACTTGTTCCAAGCCTCATGAGTTGGAGCAACAGGTTCGTTCATGATTCCGTAAGCCAAACGGTCGGTCGGATACTGCTGCAAGTCCTTCTGCATATCTTTCCAGATAGCAACGAACTTCTCTTGAGCGGCAGGATCGGTGAACAATGTGTTAGGATGTTCGTTTTCGCTGTTAAAGTGATGAGAGCGAACCACATGAAGGTCAACAACAATGTTCATATTAGCGTCAAGCGCCCATTTGATAGCGTTATGCATCAAACGGAAACCAGCAGTGTCGCGGTTAAAGTTTTCATCGTAAAGATGTTCTTCATCAACTGGAAGACGAACGAAATCAAAACCCATAGCGGCGATAGAATCGAAATCGCGCTTAGTGATTTGGTTATTACGTTCTTCGCCACGGCTTTTTGACTGTGACAACCAATGGCTGACATTCACACCATTTTCCAAACGAAGGGTTTCGTAATGTTTCTTCTCAACTGTAGCAGAGTCATTTTTAGCAGCGTCTGTGCTTGGAGTTCCCTGATTACCACAAGACACTGCAGCGAGTGCCAAAAGGGCAGAACCTAAAATTCTTTTTTTCATATAATCTTATAGAGTATAACAACAATGCAAATATAAAAATTAATACCTGACGCCACAAAGTTTTTCATCCGCACGCACGCTTTATGAAAAAAAATTAGCATCACACGAAACATTTGCGACATTTAGCAATTGGCCGTTTTACGGACACGTCCAACAACGGGAGAGGAAACACTATTCCGATGTAAGTTTCGAGCATAACAAAACTACAACCAAAAAGAAGCACATAATGAGAAAAAACGGGCATCAACTAAGAAAATACAATCAAAACGTTTTTACGAAAGAGTGAAATGCATTCAAAGACGACGAAGAAGGGGCAGAAAAGAATGTTTCCATTCAATTCTGCCCCTTTGAAGGATAATTTATTTACTTAATTTTTCAGAAGAGTTCTTACTTGTCTTCTTTTTCAGAATACTCAGCAATTTCACGTTCAGCAACATCGGCCAAACCGTAGCGTTCGTCGTGCTGGCTCAAGTCAAGACCAATTTCCTCGCTCTTCAAAGAGACGCGCATTGGAATCATCTTGTTAGTCAACCAGTAAAGCCCATAACTAACAACAAAGGTGTAACCGATAACCAGAACCAAAGCAAGCAAGTGGTTCAGGAAGATGATAAAACCGTCGTGGTTCCAAGCAATCAAACCTTCTTGAATGAAAATACCAGTCAAAACGGTACCTACAATACCACCCATACCGTGGGTTGGGAACACGTCAAGCGCATCGTCAACACGGAAGCGGTTGCTCCAGTGAACGCAGATGTTACATACGATTGTAATCACCATTGAGATAAAGATACTCTGTCCTACAGTCACATAACCAGCCGAAGGAGTGATAGCCACCAAACCAACCACACAACCTACAGCGGCCCCCATTGCAGAAGGCTTGTGACCACGAAGACAGTCGAAGAAAATCCAAGTCATCATTGCAGTTGCAGATGCAGTGTTAGTGTTCAAGAAAGCCTTAACAGCCTGAGCATCGGCGTGAAGGGAAGAACCACCGTTGAAACCGAACCAGCCGAGCCACAAGAGAGCCGCACCGAGCAAAACGAAAGGAACGTTAGCAGGTTTTGCATCTTTCTTTTGACGGCGTCCCAAGAAGATTGCGCCAGCCAAGGCAGCCACACCAGAAGAAGCGTGAACCACAATACCACCGGCGAAGTCGACAACACCCCACTGACGGAAAAGGCCATCAGGATGCCAAGTCATATGTGCCAATGGGCAATAGATGATGATACAGAACAACATCATAAACACCATATAAGCCGAGAAGCGCACACGTTCGGCAAACGAACCTGTAATAAGTGAAGGTGTGATGATGGCAAACTTCATCTGGAAGAGCGCATACAAAGCCAACGGAATGGTTGGAGCCAAATTAGTATCAACATGGCCGTCAACATCTTTAAACATAAAGAAAGTAGAAGGGTCGCCCAAAATACCAAGGCCACCCAAATCGTCACCGAACGAAAGGCTGAAACCAACCACCACCCAGATGACACTGATAATACCCATGGCGATAAAACTCTGCAACATGGTAGAAATAACGTTCTTGGCACCCACCATACCACCGTAGAAGAATGAAAGACCAGGGGTCATCATCAGCACGAAAATAGTGGCGGTAATCATCCAAGCCACATCGGCGGTGTTTATATTCGGATCCATTTGGAAACCGAAAGAACCTTCGTCAACAAAAAGACCAACTATGGAAATCAAAACCATAATGGCCATGAGGATAATCCATCTCTTCTGCATAATATATTCAATGTTTAAAATTTGGCGATTTTATATCATTTTGTTTCTTGTCGGAAACTTTTCACATCACAAAGTTAGAGAAGATGCTGATTTTTGGAAAAAGAATAACAAATTGCTTTTTGAAAAATTAGCACCAATTAAACAAAACAGGCGGAAACGCGATCAAAAAATTACAAATTCACACAAACACACACACTATACTTACAATTTAAAACATCAGATAGAGTCATAACATATGAACATGTCGAGCAAGTAAAACATTCGACCAAAGCTTTTTTTGTGACAAAATGGTAGTTTGAGGCTGTTACTTTTGCATATTAAAAGTATTTTCACGAATATTGCAGTACGAATCTAATATTAAAGAAGTAAAGTGAAATAATAGGGACTATTCCCTTTGAATGATTCGATTTTTAAGTTGTTATCAGCACGTTTTGATTTCCTCAAAACGGGGTATATTATTGAGGGTAAATAGATGAAAAAAATTGTAAAGAGGTTATTTCTTCCATTGATGTTATGCGGGGCAATTAGTTCTGTTAGTGCTGCTGTTGTCGTTAACGAGGCAATGCCAAGCAACCTAAACACTGTAATGGACAAAGAAACATACCAATACAGCGCATGGGTAGAACTATACAACAACGGTAGCGCGCCCGTCAACATCAACGGTTACACCATCTTATATAAGCCATTAGAGGTAGACACCATTAAAGAGCATGTGATTGACTACGACTGCAAAATAGATTCAGCGGGTTACATCCTCCTCTTTTTCGACAAAGTTGCAGGCATAAAGAAGCACATCAGCTACAAACTTGACGCCGACGGTGGTGAGATTTCGCTGATGGACCCATCTGGCAAGATTGTTTCCACCCTAAATGTTCCAGACATCTGTTCATACGTATCGTATGGTGTTGGGAAAAGCGGCGTTGGCTATATGGAACCAACACCGGGAAAGAAGAACGACACCGCCTATGTGGCAACAAGCCTAAAAGCATTTCAGACAAGTCACCAGTGTGCGGCACCAACATTTAATAAGAATGGCGGCGTGTATGCCAATACCGAGCTTATGACTATAACCCTCAGCTCTACCACTGCTGGTGCAAAAATCTACTACACGACCGACGGTACCGTTCCAACAAAAGAGAATGGCAAGCTATACGAAGATGGCATTGACATTGCCAAAACCTTTGTAATCAGAGCGCGTGCTTATGCAAACGGAAAGGTTTGCAGTCCTGTAGCGACCGCTTCATTCATTTTAGACGACAAGAAACACAGTTACTGCAACAGTTTGGGCAAACTGCCAATTGTCTCAGTCGTAACCGACAAGAAAAACTTCGACAGCGACACCTATGGCATTGGCGTTAAAGGTTCTAACGGTATAAAGGGCATCTGCGATTTAACCGGTGTGGCCAACTACAACCAAGACTGGAAACGCCCAATGAACTTCGAGTTCATTGTTGACGGCAAGACCGTGATTAACCACGAATTAGAGGGCAAAGTAATGGGTGGTTGCTCACGCCAATACAAGACAAAGTCGCTCGCCCTGTGTGCAAGCAAAAAATGCGGTAGTGGCAAAAACAAGATGAAATACGCATTCTTCGAAGACAAGCCAGCAGCCACAAAATATAAGAGTTTACACCTCCGTAACGGTGGTAACGACTACGATGGCTTGCGTTTCCGCGACGGCATTATGCAGAGTTTCATTCACGGAGCCAACATCGACTACCAGGCATACCGTCCGGTAGGTTATTACTTGAACGGAGAATACCAGGGTTTGATGTTGCTTAACGAACACACCAACAGCGACTATCTGTACAGCAACTACGATTTAGACGAAGAAGACATCGACTTAATCAAGCACTATAAGAACGAACTTGTTGTTACAGAAGGTACAATCGACGCATACAACAAGTTGCTGACCGAAGCACAAACCGGCCAGAACACCAGCGGTTACTACGAAAAAATGAACAAGTTGATGGACATGGACGAATATATGAACTATATGGCGTTCGAACAGTTCATTGTCAACACCGACTGGCCAGGCAACAACCTAAAATTCTGGCGCAACAGAAACAACGGTCGCTTCCGCTGGATTGTATACGACACCGATTTCGGTTTCGGCATGTACGAAGGTTGGGCACCGAACTACACCAACTACAGCACCAACATGATAAAATTCAGTGCTGGAGAAGGCGACGCTGTAAACTGGGGTAACGGTAGCAGCAACAGTCCTTATAAATTCGACGAAAAATCGAAATGGAAGACCATCCTCTTCTCAAGTTTGATGAAAGACGATGAGTTTAAGAACAAGTTCATGACCAAGAACCTTATGATGTTGCAAACATACTTCAAGAGCGACATTTTAAGGGCAAAAATCGACAGTGTTGCAAAAGACGCATACCCAGAATACTGCGCTATGGTTGCAAACGAACACTGGCAGCCAAACTTTGAAGACGAAGACGAACTTAAGGCAATGAGAGAGTTCGCTGAAAAACGTCCTCAATACGTACTCGAACACCTTGCAAGCTATATGGGTGGAAGCCCGATAAAGTTGAACATCACCTCAAACGTTGCAGGTACCGACTGGGTTATTAATGGTATGTATTGGAGCAAAGACTCTTATGAGAGCAAATACATCAGCAACCAACCACTTACAGTAACAGCAATCGCTCCTGCCGGTTACGTATTCAAGAACTGGAAGTTGTCGTCTGCACCATCTTCAAAATTGCTCACCAGCAGTTCTGAATGGGACTACCTCTACAACAAAGAAGGCGCCGCTGAAGGTTGGAACAAGTCTGGATTTGAAACAGAGGGATGGTTGAAAGGAACTGGATCCTTTGGTTATGGACCAAACGACTACACCACCGCCTTAAAATACGGAGAAGACGCTGATGACAAACCAATAACAGGTTATTTCCGTACAAGCGTCGATATCGACAACTTGGAAGACTACGAGAAATTCACAGCAAAGATATCGTACGACGACGGTTACATCCTCTACATAAACGGGACAGAAGTTAGTAGGGAAAACATTTCTTCAGACAGTGTTGTTTACAGCACTCTTGCCGACGACTACACCAACGACGAAGTGAAAGAGATTTCAATAGCAAGCAAGTATTTTGTAGCAGGCAAAAACGTTGTAGCAGTAGAAGTACACCAGAACACACCTACAAGTAGTGACTTCACTTTCGCAATGTCGTTAAACGCTGTAGGAAAAGCTTCGGGTGCAACTTCGAAAGATGTCACCTACAAGACAACCGTAAGCGACGACTACACCATGGAAGCCGTATTTGAAAAGAATGCCGAAGTAAAGCAAATCTTTATCAACGAAATCTGCACATCTAACCAACGCACGGTAGAAAACAAGGAGGTTGCAGAAGGTTACGTGTTGGGCTACGCTGACGAATATGGCAAGTATGGCGACTGGATTGAACTTTACAATGCAGGTGACGTAGACGTAAACATTGCCGGTTGGTACATTAGCGACAATGCAGCCAAGCCAACCAAATACAGAATTCCGACAACTGATCCGAATGCGACAATTGTTCCAGCACACGGTTACAAGATGATTTGGTGCGACAACGACACTTGGAATGGTCCTTTGCACGTCGACTTCAAGTTGGGCGACACAAAAGTGAACAACATCGTACTTTCAAGCAAACCAACAACCATTGTTGACTCATTAACTACAATCATCAATATCGGCACCAACCAGACCTATGGTAGGGCTACCGATGGAAGTTCGGAAAGACACTACTTCAAGAACAACTGTAAGACTCCTATGGCAGCTAACGGTTCCGTTGAAAATTGTGTAACATCGGAAGAGAATTCAAAGATTAAGTTGCCAAACACCATTGCGATTTATCCAAATCCGGTTGATGAGCAGTTGAATATCACATCGAATGTTGAGGCCATTAAGAAGGTGGTTATCTACGACAATATCGGACGACAGATTTTCATCGAGACCTACAATAGTAATGAGGTAAGCATCAATACCAGCAACTTGGCAAGTGGTATTTACCAAATTAATATTGTTACCGAAGGAAACAATACTCGTTTGAAATTCATTAAGAAATAAGCAGAAAAAAGTTTCGCTTCAGAAAAATCTGCTTATTTTTGCAATAATAAACTACACACATGAGTCTACAGCCGGCAAAAACCGTACTGTAGACTTTTGTGGTATAAAAGATTAAACGCTATTTTCAACATAAGTAACCTTATGGTACATAAAACTGACGGCACTGTCATAACCCGATTCCTAAAAGGATTTGCCGCTGTAATACTAACAATTACAGCAGCGTCGGCATCTGCCCAAAACTATTATGGTTTGTTTCCATCTGAAGAAGTTGGTGATGGTTTTAGAAAAATGAAAACCAAAGATGAAACCAATGTTATTCATTGGAAGGGCGACGAGACAGTTACAACCAATACAACTATCTGTTTACGCAACTCCGACTCAGAACTAAGTTCGTACAACCAAAGCATTCCGGAGTTGTCTAACCAAGTTACAATTGCCTGCGTAACGCCAAACCGCGAATTCAAGTTGTCGAAACCTACCAGTTTCCGCGACATGGGTTTGAGCCTCTGCGACACAATTAAGAAACTGAACATTTGGTTGACATTCAAGCCAAGCGGAGCGCCCGACACCCTATTTGTGGGTGTGCGCCCAAGTCACCGCCATATGTTTACATTCCCCAAGCCAAAAATCATTTACCATAGCGACAAAATCGACAACAACGGTAAGTTCATAAAAGGTGCGGCCATCTCTTTCGAAGCAGAGCCACCACTTGGAGTGAACAGCGACTTGCTGCAATGGGAATGGTATGTCGACGGCGAGCACATGACCGGCCGTAACGACCGTTGGTTCGAGACCTACTCAAGAACCAAATGGGTGAATGGCCGACACACCATCAAATGCCGCTATAAGAAGAAAAACGGCCAGCGTTTCAGCGACTTTGGAGAAATCGACATCTGGCAGTTGACCACCAACGAGAAAGGTGTCAGAGCGATTCCTTACTGGGGTGCAGACTGTACTGACGAGGAAAACCTCGACTCTACTAATTTCTGCTATAACAGCGAGGCACGCTGGGGTAGCTTCGTATTACACCCATTGGAAGACTACGTACACTTCTACATGGAGTTCTTAAACGAAGACATCCAGACATCGAGCATTACCAACACTGCGAAAGTGAAGAACTTTGAGTTGTTGGAAGCCAGCCCGGCCGATTTGGACTACCGTTTCTTCTTCTTGCCAACCAACTGTAAGGGTCATGCCCGCGAACCATATTCGCCAGTGACCATCTACTTCCGTTTGCAAGGCCACAACATCAACTACTCACTTATTCCGTACATCAGACCAACGGTTAAGATTACCCCAGACAGCGTGGAAATCTGTGAGAACTCATTTGAGTCGGCCTCTGAAAGTTCACTTTTCACCGCAGTGGCAAACGGTTTCCCTAACAACAACTACAAATGTCAGTGGTACTACAGCAAGACACGCAACGGTAACTACGTGCCAGTGCCACGTGGCGAAACAGCCACCTATATTCCAGACCATACCGGTTACTACAAAGTAGTAGCAACCGATGGCGTATTCTCAACCACTTCTGAGCCGGTGAAAGTCCTTCAACGTAAGGGCGACTGCTTGAGTGCAGAGATTTACACCAAAGACAAACGCGACTACACATGTGTGAACGGTACTTTGGAATTGAACGTATCGTTGACTAACTCGGTATACACCTACCAGTGGTACATTGGTTCAACCGATGGCAGCAACCTCAAAGCCATTGACGGAGCAACAGGCCCTATCTTCTACGGTAGCGCCAACAAGCCAAACGAATCGTACTTTGTAGAAGTGAAGTATGGCAGCCGCCACGTCATTTCTAACCCATTCCACATCCGCCAATTGGCGAAATTGCAGACAAGTTCGGCAAAACTCATCACCGAGGCAAGCCCGACCACCGTATGCCAGGACTACAACACCACGTTGAAAGCCCGTGTAAGCACAAAGAGTAAAGACACTCTTCCGGTTATTTACCGCTTCTACAGAGCAAGCTTTAACCAGCCACAGCTTTTGGGAGAAATAGAAAGCCGCAACGAGAACGTCTACCTTTCAACCCCAGTAAACAGCAACGGTTCAAAATACTATGTTGTAGCCATTGGTTGTGACCAGCAGTTAAGATCGAAAGAGAACGTAACTGTCAACCTCCGCAACGACGAATCGTGCGGACACGGTGAATTCTTCGTAAAGAAGACCGGCGACGACTATCGCGACGGTACAAGTTGGAAGAACGCATTCGGCACATTGAACAAGGCATTGGAAACCATTAAGATGTTGCGCAAATCAAGTTTGTACGCCAACACCCCAATGGCCATCCACATTGCCGCAGGTATCTACCAACCAAATGAAACTAATGGTTTCGACATTCCAGACAACGTGACCCTTTATGGCGGTTACGACGAATTACCAACTGACCGAAGCATTAGTGGAACGCACCGCAACCCTATTTCACCAGCAAACCCTAACGGTTTTGCGACCACCTTCCGCAGCGACTCTGCATCGCAGCGCATCATTAAATTGGAAGACAAGGCGAACATTAAACTCGTAGGTATCCACTTCGATGGTGAAAAGTATGCGACTACATTAGACGGCCGTGCCATCTATAGCGACAACACCACGTTGACCATCGACTCTTGTTGGTTCACTAACTTCAGAATCTCACAAACCACCAATGGTCCTTTGGCTGCAGTTTGCGTATTGCACACTGAAAAGGCCAACCGTATGGATATCAAGCCAGAAATCAACGTTCTGCACAGTACATTCTCTAAAAACGCAGGTTTCGAATGGGGTGCTTGTTTGAACATTATGACAGACGCCGAGGTTAACATAAAGAACAGTACGTTCAACCACAACACCAACCGCTATAAAGGAGGTGCCGCATTGTTGACGTACAACGCAAGTCCGAACATTACCATTATGAACAGTACCTTCTACAGCAACCAAGTTGTAGGCGACGGTGGCTCATACGGTAGTTCGGTAATAAGAATGGCGGGTGGCGAACCAATCTGCAACATTTACGCAAGTACCATTTGCGACCACTTCTACAAAGAGAACGGTAAATTGAACATCTACCACTCTATTGTTGAATGCGCGGGTAACGCCGACATCTACCGCAACAACTTCCCTAAAAAGTCTCCATTCGTTGCAGAAGAGAAAGACAACGCCTACAACCCACGAAAGTTCGGAGCAAACTTCAAGGGCGGCAGTTTCAACAAGATTAGCAGTGTAGACAACTGTATTACCCAGGTATTGATTCCAAGCAACAAGTTGGCTATTGTTGGTCAGGCAGGCGCTCCATACATCAAGTGCCAATACGACCAGCGCGACATTAAGCGTAACACTATTGCCAGCACATACGGCGCATACGAAGAAGAATACAGTGTAGCAATCGACTACAGCAAGAAAGAAGAATGCACTAATGGTGAAACCCACGCATCTCTAACTTCTGCAGTATCTGGTTTGACAGACTTCACCTACCAGTGGGTTAACAACTACAGCGACATGCCAGGCCAGAAAGGTCCGAACTTGACTAACGTTGGTTTGGGTACCTATTGGTTGGACATTAAGGGTAAAGACCGACACGGTAAAGAAATCACCATCAGTTCAAACGAAATTCGCGTATCTGATATTTGCGAAGTACCAGGCGAATTCTTCGTAAACGGACATGACGGAAACGACAGTTTTGCGGGTACCACTTGGAGCAAAGCATTGGCAACATTGGACCGTGCGCTACAAATTGCACGCGAATTCCGCGAAAAGAATGCCAATCGTTCGGTTACCATCAACCTCACTGCCGGCACCTACAAGCCAAGTTCAACTAACGGTTTCAAGGTGAAAGACTTGACCGACGTGGTGATTCGTGGTGGATTCCCTGAAAGCGCATCACGCGACGACAAGAGCGAACCAAAAATGTCTCAGCAAGGAGAAGGCTTTGAAACCATACTTATTCCAAGAGACGTTAAGGGCAGAGTGTTCGACCTTGGCAACAAGGTGAAAAACCTCCGCATTGTGGGTATGCACATTAAGGGTGTGAAAAACCAGGTTGTTGCAGGCGGCGCATTCAACATCAACGGAGCAGA
Organism: Paludibacteraceae bacterium; assembly: GCA_024401615.1. GTDB lineage: Bacteria > Bacteroidota > Bacteroidia > Bacteroidales > Paludibacteraceae > Physcocola. Next base: position 32,022 of record JAKSKS010000001.1, on the reverse strand, counting down.
AGTCAGCATAGACTCTTGTTGGATAACCGGATTTAACGATGCAAGCGTTACAACCGAAGGCAATAACAGCTGTAGCAACATTAACACAACCTCTAAAGTAAATATTTGCAACAGTTTCTTTGCAGGCAACCTTGGCAAACAGAGCGGCGTTATAGGCATTTCGGGAAGCAACAACACTTCTGAAGTAAATATCTTCAACACCACTTTCCACGCCAACTGGAGTTCGAAGAGCGGCGGCGCTGTACTTTACGTAAACAATTCAGCAAGTCCTGCAATTAAGATGATGAACGTTACCTGCTTCAGCGACCGTACATCTGACGCCGATATGGCTGCTTGTAGCAACATCCGCCTCATCGGTAAGGAGACCACCAGTTTGCAGATGTATAACTGTAGCATGTTTGGCACCTACCTTGTAGAAAACGGCAAATTTGAAATTTTCAACTCATTGGTAGAAGCCACTGGCGAGAACGTAGCATTGAACAACAGTTTCGTATCATTCCCTCACTTGCAGAAGACCGCAGATGATATGGACCTCTACAGCCACCGCAAGTTTGCAGACAGTTTCAAGTATACCCTCTCTTTTGACTGCGGTTTCTTGCCTGTACTCGAACTCAAGAAGGATGGACACGAAGACCTCTGCAAAAAGGTTACTACCATTGAAAAAGTTGGAGACTTCGACCTCAGCAACGACGAATGTGGCAAGCCTCGCAGCGCAGAAAGCTGTATGGGAGCAACCCAGTTTAACGAAGAATAATCATCTTTCACATACCAACAAAAAAGGAACGCAGCCGCGTTCCTTTTTTGTTTTGCGCATAATTACCTACTAAAAGGGACCTGAAAATTTCCGTTTCTAAACCCTTGGGTTCATTATTATGAAACAAAAACTTTTCATTATGAATAAAAAGAAACGGGAAAAAACGGTAACAATCGCTTTCGTACTATCAGTAACCTTCCTTTTAACCAGCCTCATTAGCAAACAACTTGGCACAGCCGATTTCAGGACAAGCAATCTTCTTTTCGTTACGGGAACCTTTTTCTTCGGATTAGCGCTGTTTAAATGGATTGAGTGAGTGGTTTCGCTGAACTTTGCAAACAGATGCTGATAGGAAAAAGGTTTCAATAAAGGGACGAGAAAACAGAAAGGTACAACACGTCATCGAGATTGTACAAGCGGAACCTAAACAAAAAATGGTAGACTACTTTCAGCAGTCTACCATTTACTGTTTTATACAGAAGAGGGTTATTGTACAATCTGAAGAGTTCGCATGCACCTTTCACCATTAAAACAATGATTGAGCACCATTCCAAAGACATCGTTAGGCGAAACCAGATCGAACAAAGTCATACTCGACTGCGTTTTCATCGCATCCAGTCCGCCGAAAGCATCCTCAACGGTGCAATTCAGTTCTAAAAGCGCATTTGCGGCCTCTCTGAGCCTATTTCCCAACAAATCGTTATCGAGATACGCTTTCGCTTCCAAAAGCGAACTGATGGCAAATTTTTGAGAAGTCGCGCTACGCCCCAATCCATTAATTTGAGGGAAAACAAACCAAATCCAATGATTGCGCTTGTTGCCCGCCTTAATTTCACTCAAAGCCAATTCATACATACCGCAATTGTTTTGGGCAGTAATAAATCTATCTAAGTCAAACATCCTAATAGTTTAATATTTGCACAGGATTGCCCATACTTTCAATTCCCAAATACCAATTCATCATACCAAGCCAACCGTCATGTGTTCCCTCTACAGCATTTTTGGTAGCCACAGGTTGTAAATTTGTATTCAATATGGGGCAATCAAATTTATTATTGATAAAAGTAACCGTAGTTGTGTTCTCTTCTAAATGAGATTTAAAACTCAACGGTTGAATAGCACTTACCATTTTAAAGGAACAATTCGAATACAACACATCCGCATGTCCCGACACACTTTTATGTATACCATCGTGAATATAGGTGCATGGATAAGAATTCAAACTTTCGAAAGAGCAGTTTTTAAAAGACAATGAATAATTACCTCTCAATCCACAACCAACAGGTGTTGAAGTTTCGCACACAAAGCGAACAGACTCAATTAAAAAAGTGTGTCCATAACAATAATTGTCTTCTATATGAAGGCAATAATTCTTTACGGTGGGAGCCGGTAAAGTTGCACAGGGCTTCGATATAATAGTCAATCCCTTCAAATGACCCGATGACATTTCAATAGGTGGTGTTTTATAATCGCCCGTAGCGTTATAGAGTATGCATTTAGCGCTATCGGTACCAATGATGTTTATAGTCTTACCCCATGCTTTAACAGTATCGCAATACTCACCAGGAAGGACGTAAATAGTTACACCATCAACTGCCTTAGCGACCGCTTCGTTAATAGACTTGAATGGTCCATTAGGCGAAACCACCAATCCCTTCGCCATTAATGAGTCATTTGACAACTCCAAATCTATTTTTTGTTCAACAAGGTATGTTTTGGCTTCATAGTCTTCTTTAGCACAAGAAGAGAGAAAGAGTATAATTATAAAAGCAATGTAACGGCAACGCATAATCAAAAGCGTTTATTTGTGAAATTAAAAAAGTCTGAACTTCTATTTATATTTTAGACTCTATATTTTATCATTCTCAACGGTGCAATTCAGTTCTAAAAGCGCATTTGCAGCCTCTCTAAGCCTATTTCCCAACAAATCGTTATCGAGATACGCTTTCGCTTCCTAAAGCGAACTGATGGCAAATTTTTGAGAAGTTGCGCTACGCCCCAATCCATGAATTTGAGGGAAAACAAACCAAATCCAATGATTGCGCTTGTTGCCCGCCTTAATTTCACTCAAAGCCAATTCATACATACCGCAATTGTTTTGGGCAGTAATAAATCTATCTAAGTCAAACATAGTAAAAATGGAATTAAGATGACATTAAAGACACTTTTGAGTTCATCATTAAAAGGTGAGCTTATTATTTCTTGCGGAAGTAGATCATCACAAAACAATCGCGACAATTGGCACCTAATACCAATTCCTTCTCGGTTCTTGAAATTATTTGAAATTCAAATTCATCCGATACCATCTCTGCTACTGTTTTGTCTTCTTTAATGGCAAAACTGCGAGAAAATGGGAAAAGATGCAGTTCGTTCTTTCTAATGGAATATTTTCCATTCTGCTTTACTGTGCCCTTGTTAAATTTATATTGATGGTCATCAACTATGACAAGCTTATATTTAAGGATGTCTTTTGTTGACTGTCTCCTATCCTTGTCTGTAATTTTGTTATCATTATCAATAATTTCTACCTTGTTAACCATCCATGTACCAAACAAAGAGCTAGGATCTAGTACATTCTTTTTCAGGTAAGCCGCCATATCATTGGGTTGCCATTGGGTGCGCTCACCTGCGTAACCATAATAGGCACCAGCAATGAAAGATGGTTCATATCCGTCTTTTTCACCCTTACCTCCTACTTCAATGCCTAACATGAAGAGTGGTTGAGAGGCTAAAGGCTTCGATTCCATTATGTTGATAATTTGGAGCCAACCAATTTTACCAATATTATTTTTACGAGCCTCGTACCCAATTGTCAAGCCTTCTAAAAAATTGTAATTGTCTTTAAAAGAGAGCGAATCTGCAGTGCTTTTACCTGTAAAGTAACCTTGTGCGAAAGATATGCTATCGGCTTTAGTGTTTAACTTTACTGCAGCAAGTTCATTGTTTATTCGCCCATTGGCGTTGTATTTGGCAAGTTCGTTTTTAATGTACTTCTGTTCTGTTTCTTTCCTAAAGCGCTCCATTTCTATAGTATCGCCTTGCAAAGCCATATTGAAAGCGGTAAGCAGAATATCGCCATAGCGGAAATCGTCATCAGCAGAGGAATACCTCCTATTGACTCTTTCAATTTGTTCTGCTAGTTTTTCTGCATAGTCTATGTATTCAATATCCTTTTCAACGGTATCGCCATTTTGCGATAAGTACAAAATGAAGGTTTTGTATTCTGTAGAAGGAGCATTATATAAATCTGCATCGAAATTTTCACCATCACTTTTTTTGGCAATACTATCAACTTTTACCTCTTCAGTTCTATGCGATAGAAACTGTTTTAAGTCGGGTATAATCAATTTAAGATAGTCAACACTATCCTTACTCTTTTTTGTACTTATAACGACATTAACAATACGAAATATCTCTTGTTTGTTTTGTTGAACTACAGGAGAATTAAACTTCTTGTCATTCCTAAAACGGTTATAACTGTCCATAAGGAAGACGCTGTCATCCTGGTTTCTCATCTCCAAGTGACTAAAAGCGTCGGTAGAAGCACCGTTAGCTGTAAAAGAAAAGACAGTAAAAAGTGTAACGATTAATAAAAGAAGTTTACCGGATTTCATTCTTAAAATAGAGGTAATTGTTTCAACATTCAATTATAAAAAAGAGGCGGATAGAAAACCATCCGCCTCGTAAAGTTAATAATAAACGAGATATTATTCAATTTTAACGACCTCAAGTGATCCCTTGTAAACAACGTTACGAATTTCGCAGTTGTAGAAGTAAACACCAGGGTCTGCCAAGATGCCACGATAAGTACCATCCCAACCATCGTTACCTTCAAAAATCATCTGACCGTAACGGTTGAAGATGATTACATGGTGTCCGCGCATAAAGTCATCGTTCATACCGTCCTTTGTGTAAGGAGTGATTGCGGTTGGCAATTCATTCACTACATCAAGGCTAACCAGGTTAGAAGTAACAGCAGGACAAACACCGTTAGAAACTACAGCATAGTAAACACTTGAATCAGAAGGCTCAATAGTGTAAACATATCGGTTGAGCCTCATGTGTTCGAGGAAGTAAATAGAATCAGCGACAGTGGTATCGCGGTTGAACCATTCTTCCAATTCGAGGTCTACGTCGTCGCGCTCACCATTAATGTTAGAAATAACATTACCATAACGGTCATATATTGCGCCAGTAGTACCATCGAACTTGTCTTCAACACGGCGCCAAGATATAACCTCAGGATTGTAAGGGAGAGTGAGGATAAGGTCTGCAGTTTCACCGTTCCAAATACGTGCCTTGTCTTGTGGATTAGTAGTCAAGAGCACCTGTGCAGGATCATAATGCGTGTAAACCTTAACGTCAACGCTATCGCTTGCATAGTATTTGTCGAATTTAGCCAACAGAACGTTTTCTTCAGAGCCAAACACCTTCAAACTATCGGCGTGATTCAACAACACCTCACCGCAATGGGTAAAGAGGGTGTGGTTTGTGGTAGTAGTACCACACTCGTTAGTTGCGTAGTATACGAGCTTCTGATGTTCACCGTCGGCGTAGTTAATAGGAGTGTTTAGAACATAAGCGGCAGTGTCGCCAATAATCCAACCTTCGCTGATGATGTTAGAACCGCCATTATCAACACAAACGTTGAACGCAGCACCAAAGTCGCCATTGATTGCGAGCGAGTCTCCATCACAGACATTCCAAACACCAGAAGCCAAGTTGAGACGAGGACGTTCGCGAACGTCGATGTAAACTTTAGCAGTATCGGTACAACCAGAAACGGTATCCATTGCTACGAAGTAGTAATCGTCTGACTGAGCAGGACGGAGCAACAAGAGATACTTGATGTAAGCTTCGTTTGCAGCCTGCTTTTCTTCTGGGGTTGAGAGGGCGTTATACTTAATAGACTCGAACAAGTTACCATAAGTAGAAGCGTTATCACTGTAAATCAAGTGATCGAAACCAATACCGCCACGGTAATAATCCCAAGATACGGTAGTAGGAACCAATACCCAAGAACCATCCCAGTCTACAGCCCAGGTTTCACCTTTAGCCTTACGGATAGTGGTGTTGGCAAGCTGGTTAGAAGCGCCTCGAGGATCGGTCAATGATGAATCGTCACCACAGACAATAGCAGACTCGTCTGCAATAATTCTAATAATATCCTTACGATTCTGAACCTCAACCAATTTATAAAGAACGGTATCGTTACCACAAACATCGGTAAAGTGCAACGCCACATTTACAGATTCTGTAATTTCAGTACCAGCAGCAGGGCTCTGCCAAATCTTCAAGAATTCCAAACCGCCACAAGGCATTTCAACAGAATCGAGCGGAACCAAATCAGTGATGTTAGGCACACCGAAACGGCAATTCTTCAAATAAACTGGGTGCAACGATTCGCTCCAGTTTGCAGGAGTATGAATTGTAGGCGCCATTGTATCCTTCACATGAACAGTGAACGAAACAGGAGCAGCAGCGTTACCGCAACGGTCGGTAGCCACCCAAGAGTAAATCAAGTCGTAAGTGTAATAGTCACACTGACTTGGGTCGGCACCTTGAGTTGAAACGAAGTTGCTTGTCACTGTTGCGTTGTTGTCGCAATTGTCAACAGCGCTAACGTTTGGAACGTTGTAGTTAATATCAGAACAAGCCACGTTAACAGATTCACCAACAGGACTAATACCCACATAAGTTGGAGCCTCGTTATCTTTCACATAGAAAGTATCCGGACCATTCTTACATGTAACCAAATCCTGGCGAATAGACTCAATATGGTAGTTACGGTATACCCAAGCCTCACAAGAGTCGCCCACAACCTCATCAACCACCTTGAAGGTAGTCAAATCAGCACGAGAAGGATCGTCGAGCGAACCACCGGCAGCCACAAATTCTTCGTAAGTAAACGATTGAGGGATTTGAGACAAACATGAATAAGTACCGCCAATCTTCGGACAAGTCTCTTCTGGTGGAACCATATCGGTAACCTTAATAATCTGGGTACAAACCTTATCGTTACCATGGTCATCAGAGAAGACGAAGGTAATGACAGTTTCACCAAACTTAAAGTTGTCTTCCAACTGCAAGTTGTCGCTACGTGTTACAGTAGTCTTAACTTCGCAACAAGAGTCTTTCACAACAGGGATGTAGAAACCAGCAGCCACAACCTCGTCGTATGTCACATAGTCAACACCAGCCACCTTGAACGCAACGTTGATGACAGGAGTGAGGGTGTTACAATCGAAGTTAGGAGCGATAGTATCGATTACCTCGATGTTCTGACGACAAACAACGGTCTGGTTGTTAGAAGGGAAGGTAAACTTCCAGATAATAACATCCTTACCAACCTCAAATGGCTCACTCATCAACTTACCGCTTTCACGGGTGGTGTCGAGCACCGCAATATCGCCGTTACACTTGTTAACTGGCATTTCGTTGAGGTAGACTGGAATTTCAGTCATATCGATAGAGCAATCGTCAGCATCTAAGAAACGCTTCACTGCAGGGAATGTCTTTTCACAATCTACAGGAGGTTCGTTGTTGTCGCCAACTTCAACAATCTGTTCACAGAAAGAAACAGGATTCAACAACGTTTGGGTTGTATCGGTGAAAGTCCAAGTAATAATGGTCTTACCGATAGGATAATTTTCATCGAGATCCTTACCGTCGCTACGAGAAGGGATACCCTTAATAATCCAAGTGTTGTGACAAGGGTTAACAGCATTGTGGTCGATGATTTTTGCAAGAATCTGGGTAGACGGAACCTCGCAAACGCCATCTTCAACAGCCACCTTGATAGTTGGATAATTATCTTCACCACACTTGCCGTCGATAGGAAGGTCAGTTACAACATGAACAACCTGTGTACAAACCTTGTTCTTCTTGCTGTAAGGAGAATCGAATGTCCAAGTGAGGGTAACAAAACCAGTGTTGTAAGTGCCATAAACGTCGCCACCATCTTTGCGGCTTGCCACACCAGGAACATCAGCACCAGTGCAAGAGTCTTTAGCAACAGGGACTGGAATGTCGGCCTCGCCAAGAACGATAGAGCAAGCATCGTGTGCAACAAAGAACAAAGTGTCGAGCGAGTTACAATCGAAGATTGGTTCAGCGTTGCTGATTACAGTAACAGGCTGCTTACAGATCTTAGCAGTAGTGTTCACCAACGTATCGATGAAGGTCCACTTAACAATAACGGTATCGCCAACCTTGAAAGAAGAAGGAAGCGGAGAACCGTCTTCAAGAGTAGGAACGCCCTCGATAGAGTCGCCAGTGCAAGTTTCAACAGCCTTTGGATAAGGTTGGAGCAACTTCAACACAGCATCGAGCAGAGCTTCGCACTCACCATCTTCGGCTTCAGCCAAAACCAAACCTAACTTAGAGCAGTCGAAATCAGGTTCTACGCTGTCTTTAACAGAGATGTGCTGTTCACAACGGTATTCGTTACCTGCAATCACATACAACCAAGTAATGGTATCGCGACCTACGCTGAAAGTACCAATTTCCTTGCTATTTTGAGTAGACCATCCCGGTTTTGAAGCACGGGTGATGGTAGGAAGAATCTCAACAGGATCGCCATTAGGGTCACCGTTAGGACAACGGTCGATAACAGGAGGAATGTTGAGTTCGAAATCGCCGAAGTCGATAGTACAGTTACCAGCGGCCAAAACCTTATTGATGTCTGGCATGTTGTCGCAATTAACAGGTTCAACCTCAACATCGCCCACCTTTACGAACTGTTCGCAAGTACCAACAGGGCGAACCAAAGTATTGGTGGTGTCGGTGAATGTCCAAATCAAACGGTTCATACCGATAACGTAAGGAGCGTTAACATCGGTAACACCCGGACGTGAAAGAACACCCCAAACAGTGTCGAAAGTACAAGGATGCAACGCATAAGGACGAACCAAAGGAACATCGGAAGAAGGAACTGTACAAGCGTCTTCTGGAGCAGGAACCAAAATGGTATCCATAGCAGCAGTGTCGCAAGGTTTTACAAGGTCCTTTTCGGTAAGCACCAAAATGTTCTGACGACAAGTGTCGGTAATAGTACCAGTTGCTTCGGTAAATGTCCATGTAATAACGGTTGTTCCAAGAGGGAACGCAGCATCAATAGCCTGCGCATCGCTACGAGAAACAGGTACACCGGTAATAATAGTATCTTCAACACATGGGTCTGGAACCTGAGGAGCAGTCAACTCGATATTAGGATCAGGACCACAGTCTGTAACAGTATCGTTAATCTGAGGTAAAATAACATCGCAATTCAAATCGAAATGCTTGTTACCGTCTACCTTAACCACCTGGTTACAGATGAGTGTATCATTTAAATTGAATGGGCTGACAAACATCCAACTAATAACAGTCTTACCAGTTGGGTAATTATCGTTAAGAGCAGCACCATCGCTACGGGTTGGAACTGCGTAGATGGTATCTGGTTTAGCGCCATTAGCCTGTGCGCAACTGTCAATTGCATACGGATTAGGCAAGTTAACCTGGTCGGCAGGCACATAACACACACCCTCGAGAGCAACGGCACGCAACGTGTCGAGCGTATTACAATCGAAGTCGATTGGGTTGCTGTGACTTGGTATAACAATTTGAGGACATGCTGAATGGTTGCCGTCTTCGTCGGTTACAACCCAGAACACAGTGATAGTGTCGCCCACCTTGAATTCCAAATCGTTTGGAACAGGAAGAGCAGACGGTACAGGACCCAAGAGCAACTTGGCCTCAATAGAGTCGTTGGTACAAGCATTGAAACCATAATACTTGCCAAACTTCAAATCCTTAAAGAATACAGAGCAAGTACCCTCTTCAGCGACAGGTCGCATAGGATTTGGCTGGATTGAGTCGCAAATGAATGATGGATCGGTGCGGAGAACAACACGAATGCTCTTTGCACAAGAATCTACATTACCAGAGCGGTCGGTAAACACCCAAACCAAACGGGTAACGCCACGTGGGAACGGATCGGCACGCCAAGCAGTATCGGAGCCCGTGCTTACAGAAACAAGCTGACCATCGAAGTAGCGGCGTATTTCAGAAGGTTCAATTGGTGTTGAACCAGTACCGTCGATAAGATCCTGACATTCGTCGAACGCGACAGGAATGACAATGAGTTTAGAAATATCCTTCCACTTAGCGTAGCAGACACCCTCACTCATTTCGTATGTAGCATCGTTATTGGTGTTACAGTTGTTGATTACAGGAGGAATGCTATCGTTAATAGTCACCTTCATCTTACAAGTGCTAGTCAAACCAGCATGGTCGGTAAAGGTCCAAGTGAAATAGTTTTCAGTACCTGCATAATACTGTAAAGCATCGAACTCTTCTTTGCTAGAAGGATAAACGATCTTACCGCCAGGTTGAGCAACCTCGCCCGTCAACTTGCCAATCAACTCACCATCGCAAAGGTCGTTGATCTTCAATTCAGGGAGATCCAAGTCGTCGAAAGTCAAAGTACAAGAAACCTTTGCGTCAATTGACTTTTCAGGATCTGGACAGATATCGTTATTAGGAGCGGTAGTATCGATAACAGAGAACTTCTGCTGGCAAGTAGATTCGTTACCTGCCTTATCGGTGAATACCCATTCGATGATATAAGTAGTATCCTTTACAAACGCATTAGGAATTGGAGCGCGGACACCACCCTTGCGAAGCATGTATGGAACACCGGCAATAGAATCAGCATCGCAGTTATCTTTCACCTTGTGTGTTCCCAAACGAGCCAAAATGCTGTCTTTAGGAGCCTCGCACGCATCAGAAGCGAGTTCGTAATTGATAGGATTCTCTTCAAATTCCTTACAATCTACATTCGGACCAGTTTCATCGTTCACATAGATGTTCTGGCGACAAACGGTAGCATTGCCAAGAGAGTCGGTAAAGGTCCAAACAATGATGGTATGACCCAATGCATAAGGATCGTTCATCACATCGAGTCCATCCTTCACACCATTTTCGTCTTCACGTACACCCACACCCTTAATAGGATCCTTGGTAGGAGAGCAAAGCTCTGCCGATGGATCAAGGACAGGAATTGCAAGACCAGCCTCAACCATCACGTCTTTAAGCGCCTGACACTTGTCATCGGCCTTAACGTTGATTGGGTTCACCAAAATCTTGTTACAGTCAACCACAGGACCTGTAGAGTCGTTAACAGTGATGTTCTGTATACAATAAGACTCGTTACCGTCTTCATCGGCAAAAATCCAGGTTACCACAGTAGTACCCTGCTGGAACGGATCGGTAAGCGAAGTAGAAGTAACACCCTTGAAGACACGGTTGAACGAAACCTTGATGTCGCTTGTTGCGGTACAGTTGTCGGTTGCGTTAACGTCTTCAGGAGTAGGCTGTTTCAAATTAACAATAGCGGTACAAGTTTCAGGATCGGAAGCACGAACAATGTCTTTTCCGAATTCTCCACAAACAACATTCGGAGCGGTAGTGTCTACAACAGAGACAATAACCACACAACTGTCTTCGCTATCTTTCTCCTGGCCGTTATCGTAGTACCAAACGAGTTTGTGAGTACCCTTTTCAAAAGTCTTGAACTCGTCGGTAAATTCTTTGTTGAAAGTCTTAGTCTGAAGAGTGATGCTCTTATAAACCTGGTTCTTATAATCGACAATATCTTGTTTCTGAGTCCAGAAATTATAAGATACAGAGCGGTGCTGCAACATCTTCAGTTGGAGTTTTTCCTTAGGAGATGCGTTGGTAATAGTTTCTGTAACAGACTTAGCTGTAGCATTACCATTTTCATCGACATTAGTAACCTTCTTTACTGCAATAGGGAAGACCTCAACCTGGCGGTTAGACAAGTTAACGGTCATTGAGTCGTCGAGTTTGAAGACGTAACTACCATAGTAACCATAAGCAGTAGGAAGAGCAGCAGGGCCGAACGCACCAGGACCAAATGCACCAGGGCCAAATGCGCCAGGACCAGCAGGGCCTACAGGGCCTACAGGGCCAGGATAAACGTCATTGTCATTAACTACGTCTACATACTTAACAGGTGTTCCCATGTAATTGTAGTTTAAATACTTGTACTCGCGCACATATGAAACCAAAGCCGTATTCACAGTGGCAGCAGTCACATCGAGGTGACCCAAGCATTTATCATCAACAGGAATGGTCAATTCAGAAGTACAGTTGATTGCCATTCTCTCGTACACAATAATATCTTGCTTACAAGAAGAGGTATTGCCCTTATCGTCTACGTAAACATATTCCAATACAGAAACACCAACAGGGAATTGGAACTTGTTAATTGCGTCGAGCACCTTCTTTTCAGCATCGGCAGGAACACCAACAACCTTAGACTTTCCATCTGGAGTTATGATAGAAACGGTTGGTCTGATTTCGCCTGAGCAAGCGTCGTAAGCAGAAGGAATCATGTTAAAGAATCCCTTCAATGTATAAGTAATATAAGAGAATGTACGAGCGTCAGAAGCAGAAGCATAATTCAAGTCTTTGCCCTCAGTGCTGAGGTTTACAGTAACAGCGGTATCGCGCAAGATGCTACAGTCAACAACAGGAGCAACAGAGTCAACCACATTGAAAGAGCGGACACACTCTGCATAAACATCCTTGTCGACAGTAGTACCTGTGTTCTGCTTGTAGAAACGCCAAGCAATATCGTATGTAATGCCTAACTTGAAGAGCAACGCAGACTTGTCTTCAATCTTAATCCAAGTTTTAGAAGTGCTTTCCTTATAATAAAGGACTGAATTAAGTATTTCAACTTCTTTAGGACAAACTTCCTTAGCAGAAGGAATGCTTGCAGGATTGAGTTTTGCCAAAAGGCTGTCGGTTGACAATCCACATTCAGAAGTACCAGACTGAACAGATATGTCTTGAATCTTCTGATCAGGACATTCAACAACAGGTTTCTTATCGTCGATGACAGTTATGGTCTGCATACAGTAAGAAGCGTTGCCCACTGCATCGGCAAACTTCCAAAGGATATAGCTTATACCTGGAGTTACAGGGTCGTTCAGCTTAATCTTGCTATTCTTAAACAAAGCCTCACTAGTAGCAGGCTTAGTCATCTGGTTGTCTAAACGGCCTACAAACTCACCTTTAATCTTACCATCTACACCATTCTGGTCAGTAAGGACAGGTTCGGTAAGAACAGGCAACAAGTCTGGTCTACTACCCTCTCCAGGATATGCCAAACAAGTATCAACACCATCTTCATCGTTCAAGTTGTAGAAAGAAAGACGAGTGGTATAGTTCGGAATATCAGAACAAGGAACGTCTGGACCAGTAACATCGCGGATGATGTACTTGATTTTGCAGATATTTGAAGATTTACCGCAGCCATCAACAACAGAGTAAGTCACCTCAACTCCGTTAGTACCTTTAGCATCGGCAGTTGCAGTAAACTTGCGAATCATCTCTGCAACCTTGCCATTCTTCATATCGTCGAGATTAGCGACAATCTTAAATGAAAGGTCATTACCAGCGGCATCGTAGCCATCGCCAATGATAGTTACGGTTGGGAATCGGTCGCAAGACTCAGTTACAACAGGTACTGGAAGAGTAACTGTTGCAAAAGACTCGTTAGCCTTCAAGATTATTTCAATTGGCGCCTTGCTGCCTAACGCGTCACAATCGATGACAGGGTCAGCAGGCTTGGTAACACTCAAAGTAGTATCCCAAGTAGCCTTACAGCCAATACCATCAATTTCAACAGTCTCGCCAACGGTGTACTTGTTCATCAATTCAGCACAAAGCGAGTCGTGCGCGCCAGCACTCCAAGAAATGATGGCCGTCTTGCCATCGGCAACAATGCTGGTTGCATGCGACCAAGAATAAATATACTGGTGCGCAGGATTGATTGTAGAGTTGTCGGTTGCATAAATTTCTTGATGATTGTCGGAAGGACAAATCTCATCTTTACCATTATTGATGAAGCCATCGATAGTAAAGTGAGCAACCGGAGTACGATAAACATGAACTGTTTTAGAAACGGCCGATCCAACTGTTGTTAAAACGCCCTCTTCTTCCTTGGTCATGTAAACAGTAAGTACATAGTCACCCTCTTGCGCTGTTCCAGGCAAACGGAGGAAGATTTCAGTACCACGTGTATTCTGCGTTTCCTGATAAACGATACTCTTATCGGAAATAGGTTGCTTATCGGGGCCAACAAGTTCCCAGTGGTAAACCACATTCTCGTTAGCATCGATAGGAATAACCGTCATAGAAATACCCTTCGAATCGGTAGGCACACAAATAATAGTGTCACCGGCAATAGAGTCGATAGGAGTAGGGTCACAATCCTTACCAGTCACATCAAATTCCACCAAAACAGTGTCGCACTTAACGACCTCAACATTTTGGTTGATCTTGTTATCCCAAACCCATTCTTTTACACATGTAACATGGTCTTTGTCGTTATCGTAAACACGATAGTGGGTCTTACCCACTTCCTTGATAGGAATAGAAATACGATTGAATTGAGGTCCAAACTGTTTGATACCATTAATTACGAGGTCAGACCACTCTTTAGATACAGGGTCTTGAATCTGCCATCTATAGTCAGCGTTACGAGGGAAACCAGCCGCATTAACGACAGCGTAGTCGCCCATACAGTAAGCGCCCTTATCCATACATACAGATTCGATTTCTGCAGAGATATAGTCGATTGCAACTTTAGTACACTTGTCAAGCTGTTCAAAGAAAGGAGCAAATTTAAACTCTCTCAAACCGTTAGCACTAGAAGGGAACGAACCATAATAAGTAACGTCGAGTCTTATGACATGAGATTTGTCTACCTGCGAGAAATCGAGCAACTGATTAAAAGGAATACGGGCAGCATCACCAGTATTTGCAGCCAAAACAAATCCACCAGGAGTTAAAACAACACCAGTAGCATCGTCAATTGCTGTAGCTTCCAAATAGTCGACAGTCTGCAATCCGAAGTAAGTTCGAGCAATAAAACTTGAGTTAGACCAATCTTGAGAAGGGGTTCTTGTACAATTAGGATCGTACTTAATGTACAAGCGCATAGTATAACGGTAACTTTGACCACAGACATACTTAGGATCAAAAGACAAAGTTACAACAGAAGTGTTCGGATTCTCGAAGAAATAGTAGTAGTTTTTACCAGCAACTCCCAAAGAATCATCAATATGCACATTGCCACCAAATTCAGAAGTAAGGTCGCTTATAATTTTATAATCACCAACGCCACCCTTATCGAAAGCAATGTGATGATCGCCGAAATGGCTTTGCACACCATCAGGAATAGAGCCCTGACCACCAGGAGTAAGAGGGTCGAAGTCAGTACCAAGGTAGTATTCACCGGTAGTGGTCTGATTACAAGTAACAGCACAATCGCTGCTTGTACTTCTACTTACGGAAGTCACAGCAGAGGTTTCACCTGTTTGAGCATCAGACACTCTGTAATAACAAATCTCCTGATCGTCGGGGAAGTCGACTGCAATTTTTTTCAAACGAGTCATACTTGAGGCATACGTCCAAGGTCCGGAAGGACTGTAGGAATACTCATACACCAAATAGTGACCAGTGATGTCGGTAGTAGAGGCACACGTCAAGACAATGGCCTCACTCGGACATGACTCTTTCACGTCTGGAGTAAGCGTAAGTGTTGCCGACGCCCTAAAAATAGAAAGGACAGTAAGCAACGAAAAAGCGAGATAACGCTTAAAATTACCTATTGCTAACATAATATACTAAATTACATCAAAAAAAATAACATCTGTGTGTCAATAACTTAACACACCAAAAAGGCATACGTATTAAAAAACCGAGTTTAGTTCCGGCTTATTTGAGTCCATATGTAGTTGCGCAAATTTAAAAAAATTTCCAAACAAAGTACGAAAAACACACCAACAAAATGAAATTGTTGAAAATTTTGGAACAAAAAACAGGGGCAATTCTCTTATTGGAGAATCGCCCCTATTCATATTAAAGTAGTTTTATTTACTAAAGAAAGGATTGAGTTGGAGATTTGCAAACTCCCCTAATTGGGGAATCACTCCCCCACTACTACTCAATCTTCACCACTTCGATAGAGCCTTTATAAACCGTACCGTTCTTCAACTCGAGGCTGTAGAAGTAAACACCAGGGTCAGCCAAAAGACCGCGGTAAGTACCATCCCAACCATCGTTGCTTTCGTAAATCATCTGACCGTAACGGTTGAAGATGACAACGTGGTGACCAGGCCTAAAGTTATCGTTCCTACCATCCTTAGTGTAAGGAGTGATAGCAGTAGGAATATCCTTGAGAACGTCGACATTAACCATGTTAGAAGCAACTGCAGGACAAACACCGTTACTAACTACAGCGTAGTAGTAAGAAGTATCGGTCGGAGCAATAGTGTAACGGAAGGTCTTAAGACCGCTCTTCTCGGAATGAATTGAGTCTGCGATAGTAGTATCGCGCTTATTCCAGTATTCCTGATAGAGGTCGATATCGTCATTTTCGCCACTGCCACCATAGATGATAGCACCCAAATTGTCGAACTCAGCACCAGAGCGAGCATCGAAATCACCTTCAACACGGCGCCAAGACAAATAACTTGGCTTGTATGGTAATGTAAGAATCAAATCGGCATCTTCACCAGTCCATACACGTGGTTTAACCTGTGGATAAGTAGTCAACAATACCTGAGCAGGATCGTAATGAGTATAAACATCAATTGCAACACTGTCGCGGGTAATCAACTTATCTTGCTGCATAAGCTTGAAGTTTGCATCAGAACCAGCAGCCGCCAAACTATCTTCGCGTGTGAGCAAGTCGCCGCTGCAAGTAGTAAAGAGCGAAGTGAAGGTTGTTGTAGTACCACAATGGTTAGTTGCATAGTAAATAGCAGTGTGCTTAATACCACCATCGTAATTTACAGAATCGTGAGGATAGTAAATCGCGTCGTTGATCATCCAGCCTTCTTCAAGAATAGCACCGCCCATGTCGTTAACACAAACTGGGAAGTTGCTACCAAAGCTGCCTCTCAAAGCAAGCGAGTCGCCTTCACAAAGGGTCCAGTCGCCGCTTTCCAATTGCAAGCGAGGTGCTTCGTGAACGTGAATGTTAACGCTTGCAGTATCGGTACAACCAGAAACGGTATCCTGAGCCACGAAGAAGTAAGTGTCTGACTGGTGCTGGCGGAGCAACATCAAATATCTTGCGAATGCAGCATCGGCCTTAGCCTTGTCTTCGGCAGACTGACCGTAATAAGTATTGGTAGATTCGAAACGGTCGCCATAAGTTTGAGGGTTGTTACTGTAAACCAAGTGGTCTTCATCCAATACAGAACGGTAGTAATCCCACAAGATTACGGTCTTAGCCTTAACCCAAGTACCATCCCAGTCTTGGTTCCAAGTGAAACCAGAAGCCTTACGGATACGGGTATCAGCCAAACAGTTGACAGCCTCACGCAAAGTATCGAGCGTTCCATCACCACCGCAGACGATAGGATCGATGCTTGGAGTAATCTTAACAATTTCTTCACGAGGTTGAACTTCAACAACCTTCTGGAGTTCGGTACTGTTACCGCAGACGTCGGTCACATAAAGTTTAACGACGGTAGTTTGAGTAATTTCAGTACCAGCGGCAGGAGACTGAGTGAAGGTCAAGTATTCGTTCGAACCGCAATTCTGACTAATCCAGTTGGTATCAATCAAAGCGGTAAGGTCAGGAACACCGAAGCGACACTTCTTCAAATAAATTGGATGTTCAGGAGCATCCCAATCTTCAGGAAGGTTAACATCAGGTGAAACAGTGTCCTTAACGTGAACAATGTAACGAACAGAGTCTGCAACGTTACCGCATCGGTCAGCAGCAACCCAAGTGTAAGTAACATCGTAAGTGTAGTAGTCACACTTAGAAGGATCGTCGCCCTGGGTAGAGCGAGTAAACATCTTCAATGAAGGTTCTGGATCGCAGTTATCTTCGGCAGTTACAACAGGAGGCTCAATATCGAGCTTGTCGCAAGTGGTAACCTTAGAAGAACCATTAGCAGGAATACCTACATAGTATGGAGCGATAGAGTCCTTTACGTAGAAGTGCTGTGCAGATTCGCAATGAACATCAACCTCGTTGATAGAAGTGAGATAGTAATTACGAGTGATAACAGCCTTACAAGAGTCACCTTCGAACTTATCTTCATGACGGAAGGTGAACAAGTTAGCCTTTTCAACCGGATCAACTTTACCACCAGCGGCAACAAACTCGTCGAACGAGCCGTAAGCAGGAGTTGTGTCGGCATAACAAGCAATGTTCATTTCAAGAGGAGGACAGATAACCTTCGGAGGAATCATGTCTACAACCTTAATGATCTGTGAGCAGACGGTATCGTTGCCATATACATCAGAGAAACGGAAGGTAATTAAAGTATTACCGAGTTTGTAGTCTTCCTCAAGTTCCTTGTCATCGCCACGTGTAACTTCAGTAAACACTTCAGAACACTTGTCGGTAACTTCAGGAATGTAGAAGCCCTTGTCCTTAACTTCCTCGAAGGTTACTGTATTACCAGCGGTCTTGATTTCTACAACGATGGTATCAGCCAAAACTGAGCAGTCGAATGCAGGAGCAATGGTATCGACCACCTCAACTCGCTGTTCACAGAATACAGGGAGTTCGTTACTTGCGAACCAGAGTTTCCAAACGATAGTATCTACACCCACTTCGTAAGGTTCCTTAACACCCTTACCGCTCTTACGAGTTGTATCGATAAGCGCGATTTCGTCTGAGCAAGGGTTGGTTGGAATTGGGTTGAGATAAACCGGAATCTTAGAGAAATCGAGGTTACAATCGTCAGTATCAAGCGATACACGAACTGCAGGGAACGATGTAGGACACTCAACATCAGGAGTGTTGGCATTGGTTACAGTGACAGTCTGTGTACAAGTTGACACTGGGTTAACCAAGGTGTTAGTTGTATCGGTGAATGTCCAAGTAATGGTTGTTACACCAAGTTCGTATGGAGCATCCATTTCCTTATCGTCGCTACGAGTAGGCACACCTTCAATCTTAATATCGGTGTTGCAAGGGTTGTATGCCTCGTGAGCAGTGAGGTTAAGCGTATCGGCAGGGATTACGCACTTACCGTTCTTAACATCGAAGCTCAAAGAAGGATAATTCTCTTCACCACACTTAGCATCGACTTCTCGTTTGGTCTTCACTTCAACCAACTGTTCGCAAGTCTTGGTAATCTTGCTGTCTGGGCTGGTGAATGTCCAGGTGATGAGGGTCTGGCCAAGTGGATACTTGCCAAATACATCGCCACCATCTTCACGGCTACCAACACCAGGAACATCCTTACCTGTGCAACTGTCGGTAGCAACAGGAACAGGAATGTTCTGTTCACCCAATTCAAGCGAGCAAGAATCGGTTGTGAACTCAAGCATTGTCAAAGAATTACAATCGAATTGAGGAGCAGCAGTACCAATTACGCGAACTGGCTGTTCACAAGTCTTGTCGACTACAGAGTAATCAGGAGCAGAGAATGTCCACTTAACTACGATAGAATCGCCAGCCTTCAAAGAAGTAGGAAGCGGATCGCCGTTAAGCAAGGTAGGAACACCTACGATTACAGAGTCGATACAGTATTCAGTTGCGAATGGATATGGTTCTGTAATAATGTCAGCCATATTTACATCGCACTTACCCTTTTCGGTTTCAACCAAAAGCGGCTTCAAGTCGTCGCAGTTGAACTTAGGAGCCATACTATCCATAATGTGGATAGGTTGAGCACAAACTGTTGAGAAGCGTGGGTAAGACCACCACAAGGTATCGTAACCAACACCAAACTCAGCAATTTCGGTTTCTTCAGAAGAAGTCCATCCTGGTTTAGAGAAACGAGTAATGATTGGCTTCACGAACTCAGGTTCAGCATCGGCAGCGCCGTTAGGACAACGGTCGATGATAGTTGGAGCCTTGATGCCCAATTCAGCAGCATCTATTGTACAGTTACCCTCAGCCAAAACCTTTTCGATGGCAGGGAAGCTGTCGCACTTAACAGGCTCAACCTCTACAGAACCTACACGTACAATTTGGTGACAAGTATCAGACTGGATCACCAAGTTATCGGTAACGTCGTTGAATGTCCAGATAATGATGGTCTTACCAATCTTATAAGGAGCATTCATCTCTTCACCGTCGAAACGGGTAGGAACACCCCAGATGGTGTCGCGTGTACATGGGCTGATAGCGAATGCAGGAGTAAGCTTCACATCGTCGGCAGGAACAGTACAAGCATCTTCAGGAGCAGGAACCTCTACAACAGGCATTGAAGCAGTGTCGCAAGGCTTTTCAATTTCACGTCTTGTATATACGTGTACATCCTGTTCACAAATCTTAGACTTGGTAGAGTCCACATTCCAGAATGTCCAAGTTACATTGGTGTGACCCAACTGGAATGGAGCATTTAACTCTTCTTCGTTATCGTCGCGAACGAACGAACCAGGAATTGAGTCGCTGAAGCAAGGGTCGTAAGCCTTAACAATAGGCAACTTCAACTCGTGGTCAGGACCACAATCGTCGATAGTATCCTTAATTGCAGGAGCAGCGACTTCACAATCAATTTCAGGAGTAACATTACCCTTGATGATTACATACTGGTCGCAGAATGCAGTATCGGCAAAACGATCGGCATCGGCAAACGACCAAATCACATGGATAGTGTCGCCAGCAGTCAACTGAGTAGGAAGTGTATCAACACCAGCCACCTTGTAGACACCCGGAATTGGATTAGCGGCATCGCAAGGGTCAATTGCTGTTGGATAAGGTTCAAGCGCATCGAGCACTTCAGCCAACGACTTCTCGATAACACACTTCTCTTCAGGAGCAGTGAGTGTGATTGTATTCAAATCTTTACAATCGAATACAGGAGTTGTATCGCGAAGGATGACTGGCTGAGGACATACAGTAGTCAAACCATTGTGCTGGTAAGTGTAAGTCCAGTATACAGTATCGTTACCAGCAACATAATCGTCGGTGAACGCCTTACCACTGAAGCGGGTAGGAACTGGAGTCATAACGAAACCGCACTGGGTAACATCAATACCCTGCAAACCAAGTTCGTCTGCCGAAATCTTACAATTAGCAAGAATTTGGTTGATGCCGGTATAGAGGGCCTCACAATCGATGTCAGGGTTTGCAGTATCCTTAACATCGACATACTGCTTACAAGTAGCAATATTGTTGATGAGGGTCTTAGTTGTATCAGTATAAGTATATGTAATTGTTGTCAAACCAATTGGCCAAGCCAAAGTGGTATCGCGGTCAGGCACACCAGTGATGAATACGGTGTCGATACATGGGTTCTTACCAACAACAGGGTTGAGGGTAATAGTGTCGGCAGGAACTTCACAAGCATGTTCTGGAGCAATTACAGTAATTACATTGTCAGCAGAATCAGGACAAGCAAGGTCAATACCCTTGTCGGTCTTCACATCAACCACCTGCTTACACCATACGGTGAAGATGCCCTGGTGGCCTGGGTTGAAGTCGTACTTCCAGAATACGGTGTCGACACCAGTATGGAAAGGAGGAAGATCGGCAGGATCGTTAACGTGTGTTGGGAACTTAGCAGTCCAGATTTCAGGAGTAACCATTTCACCATCGTCACCACAAAGCTGAGGTGCGTCCACACCTGTATTCTTCAAATCGACCTTAGCAGCAGGAAGTTCACAGAGATCCTGGAGTGTAGTGTCAATTCTATCGTTCACACAAGGAACAGGAGGAACATTGTCGTTACCCACCTTGATAGAATCGATACAAGAATCGATTGGAGCAGCCAATGTGTGGGTGTTATCGGTGAATACCCAAGTTACATAGTGCTTACCCTGTGGCAACTTAATGTTGAGAGATGTCAAAGGTTCAGTTGCACCATTCAAGTAAGGCACACCATTGAACTGACGGTCTGCTTCAGCAACAGCCTCCGGACAAGGATGCTTAGCAGTGCGCTGGTCGAGCGTAACATCCTTCAAGCACTCATCCTTTTCCAAATCGTAAACAGCGGTAGTGTCAGCACAATCGGTGATGAGACGCTGCTTTGTTACAATGTTTACATCTTGAGTACAAGTTGCAACGGCGTTGCCAGTGAAGTCGGTAAAGCTCCAAGTGATGGTTGTGATACCCAAAGGATACAAATCATTGATTTCTTTACCGTCGCTACGGACACCAACACCGTTTACAGACTTCATATCTTCGGTAGGAGCACACTTGTCGATAGCAACAGGGATGTTCACCTTAAGCGTCTGTTCAGCAATGTCGCAAGTTTCAATAGTATCGCGCAATACAACACCTGTAATAGTGTCGCAGTCGATTTCTGGCTTAACACTACCCTTTACGAATACGGTCTGATCGCAAGAATCAGCATTTTCAGGGTTGGTGTCTACAAAGTACCAACGGATGACAGACTTACCGGTTGGATATGGGTCTTCCATTGTCAAACCGTTAGGCAAGTTAGTCAAAGTATCGATACGAACAGGGCGACCTGTAATGGTACCACAGTTGTCTTCAACTGTTGGAGCCTGAATGTTCGCATTAGCAGCGCTGATGAAACATTCTTCAGGATCAGCAGTCAAAGTGATAGGAGGAGTCAAAATATCACACTTGATAACAGGCTTCTGGTTGTCGACCACCTTAATCATCTGATCGCAGTAAGCAGAAATACCCATCTGAGAAGTGTAGGTCCAACGGATGTAGATGCTGTCGCCAGAAGTTACAGTAGCAGGGATTGGATCGGTAGAGACAACGAACTCGTCGTCGACCTTAACAAGCAATGAAGGAACACCTTCAATATCTTCACCTGTACAAACTTCCTTACCCTTATAAGCGTTAAGCTCTACAGGAACGATAGCGGCATCGCATTCGCCATTTTCTGGGTTAAGCACCTTATCGGTGATTTCCTTACAGTCGTTCAAATAAGGAGGATTCATATCCTTCACGAACACTTTCTGGCTACAGCTGTCGGCATTGCCATAGTTGTCGGTGAAGATGAAGTGGATTTCATAATAACCAGCCTTGAACGGAACATCGTCGTTCCACTTGATGTCCTCGTCAGCGTCATTCAACTTACGGGTTGGAATAGAATCGCCTTCACGACCCAAATACCAACGGTTAGAGGTCATAACTGGAGCCTCGGTCTGACAAGCATCAGTAGCAGTAGGGAGGGTAATCTTGTCGATGATCTTATCGGCAGGCACTTCACACTCGCCTACCACAGTTTCCTCGTTAATAGGAGTTGAAGTGTTAGAACAATCAACCAAAGGCTTGGTGATATCAGCCACGCTGATAACCTGACGGCAGACAAACTCGTATCTGTTAGGGTCACCTACAGGGAGGAGACTGTTAACAGAGTCGGTATAAACCCAAGTAATTGTTGTTGTGCCAACAGGATAAGGGTCAGAAATAGCCTTATCGTCGCTACGAGTACCTACAGGAATGATTTCCTCGGTATCGCACTTATCTTTAAACTTGTATGCTTCAGGCGAAATTGCAGGAATTTCGGCCTCGCACTTGCCTTCTGGAGCCTCGATATTAGGCATATCGGCAGGACAAACAGGCTTAGGACTAACTGTATCAAGAACAATTACGTTCATGCTACAAGTAGAAGCGTTACCCGCCTTGTCTTTAACTGTCCAAGTAACAACTGTAGTTCCAGGTTCGTAAGGAGCCAAGCTGTCGACTTCAACACCGTTGAGTTCACGCTTCAACCAGAAACGGAAGTCTTCGGCAGAAGAAGTACAGTTGTCTTCAACAGTAGGTCGCTTCAAGTCGATAGCAACAGGAGTTGCATTACATTCGCTCTGAACACCATCAACGTCACGACCAAGATAATAAGTAATATCATCCTGACAAGTAACGGTAGGATTAGTATTGTCGGTAACAACAACATCTTGTGTACAAGTTGCAACAGAGTTGGTCAAAGTACCAGTCTCATCCACATACTTCCAAGTAATGGTAGTGGTACCCAATGGGAAGGCTTCGGTAAATGTATTACCAGAAATCTTCTTGTCGCCAATGTAAGCCTGCGGTGCGATAGAAACGGTAGCATCGCAAGGATTTGTCGCATTAGGAGCGTTGAAGGTCACCTCATCGGCAGGAACCTCACACTTATCGTTAGCATCCTTAGGGATAGCCGCGAACTCAGGATCATCACAATCGATTACGATTTCTTTGGTGGTCATGATTTCGATTGGCTGGTGGCAATAAGCCTTCAACTCACCCTTACCACTTGGGTGGAAGATATATTCCCAAGTCACTTCGTACTTACCAGGACGGAAAGTACCCAAATCCTTAGGGTCGTTAACCTTAACAGGATCATCACCTTCCTTAGGGGTAAGCCAAATATCAGGAGTTACGGTGTGTCCATCCCAACAAATTTCGTCGGCAATAACAGAGGTATTCTTGAAGTCGAGTTCAGCAGCGTCAACCTCACAACCATCGATGGTCTTTTCAACCTTTTCTCCATCCTTACAAGGAAGAGTTGCACCGTTTTCATCGTCAACGATGATAGTTTCCTTACACTGGTCTTCGAAAGTTTCGAGCGTGTTAGTTACGCTCTTGAACTTCCAGATAACATCCCAAGAACCAGCAGGGAACATCTGTGTCTTGTAGTCAGCAGGAAGAACCTTCTCACCAAAGACGTAAGCCTCACCCTTAATAATTTCCTTATCGTTACAAGGGTTTTCAGCCAAACGCTGTGTGAGAGGAACATTAATCATACAGTTACCATCAGTCAACTTGAACGGAGCCGCAGGAGACTCACAATCCATAATCAACTTTTGAGTAGTAACCACGTGAATAGTCTGGGTACAAGTTGTTGTCTGAGTCTTATCGTGGTTTACGAACGTCCAGACAATAGAATGGTCACCTAAAGTAAGCGGCTTAGAAAGATCGATATTCGGAGTACCATCAACCTTACCGAAGCAAGGGTCAGTAGCCTGAGGAACATCAATAGCAGAAATATCTACAGGACCGCAATCATCAGTCTTGAAAGTCTTTTCAGGAGCATCGTCTTCACAAGTAATCTTCAAAGGAACGTTGCCGAGAATAGTGAAAGTAGTCTTACAAGCAGCTTCGTCACTTTCGTTAGTACCGTCGCTAATCTGCCAGTAAATAGTGTGAGGACCAACTTCAAAATTGAAGCTTTCGTCTTCAGCAATAGCGGTATAAGTAGCGTCGTCGTCGAACTTATACTTGTACTTAATAGGTTTACCGCAGTTATCCGTAGCAGCAATGTCGGTCAACTTAATTTCAACATCGGTGCTACAAGCAGTAAGGTCAGACTTGATTTCGCCCATATCCTTGTCGGTACAAGTAGGAGCGGTTTTGTCGACAACGGTAACGGTTGTTTTACAACCATTCTCATTGTAGACTGTTCCATCGAACAAACGCCAAGTAATAACATGAGTACCTACAGAAACATTATTTAAAACCTTAGGTTTTGAAATAGGAACGAACTCCTCATCATCGAACTTATAAGCGTAAGTCACATCTTCTGGCTTCGCACAGTTGTCTGTAACACCAGTAGGCAAAGCAAGCGTAAATGAAGCTTTACAATCAGTTGCGTCATCTAATGTTGGAACATCAGGCATAGTGTAGTCGTCACACGAAGCCATTGTGTTATCTTTAACAGTAACGGAAGAAGTACAAGAAACGGCATCCTCACCAACTGAAACACCGAACTTGTCGGTCAGACGCCAATCGATAGTATAAGTACCAACCTCTACGTCTTGAATCTTAAACGAGCCGGTAGCCAACTGATAGTCGCCTCCATTGAAACTATATTCATACTTAATGCCATCGTTTCCACAATTGTCTTTAGCATTAAGTTTTTCGAGATCTACAAGAACTTCAGCAGTACAATCAGTAGCGTCATCAGCAGTCAAAGCTACAATTGGATCAGGATTACAAGTAGGAGCCTGTTTGTCTTCTACTGAAATAATCTGAGTACAATACTTATCAACCTGGTGGTGAGAAGTGAACTTCCAAACCACAATCAGTTTTTCACCAGAAGAAAGTGTTGTAGTTTCAAATGGCTTCAAGTCGTCAATAGAACCACTCAAGATGTCACCTTCGAAAATATAAGGAACACCAGTAATTGGTTTTGTATCGTCGCACGACTCTGTTGCATTACCAGTAGCACCAAGAGTTGAAAGTTTAATTTCAAACTCACATTTATCCTTAGCAGGATTTACAGGTTTACTTGGAGCGAAAGCATCACAATCGATATTAGGCTCATTAGAGTCCTTTATAAAGATTTCCTGTTCGCAATAGTCAGAATTACCTTCCTTATCGGTAAAGATAAAGCGAATAATATAGTAACCTGGCTTATAAGGAACAGTTGATTCGTTCCATGGAATTACTTTGCCATCAGCATCACGTTGAAGGACAGGAGTACCCTTAGCATCGAGGCCAAGGTAATAACGTTCACCTGTCATTTCAGGAGTTTCAGTTTGACAAGCATCGGTAGCAGAAGGAATCAAATTCTTCTTAACAAGATGGTCAATCAGAGTACCGGTTGCGAGCACGCACGAACCCTTACCAGTAGAATCAGTGTAAAGTTGAGCAGGTTTACACTTTACTTCTGGCTTTGTTTTATCGTGAATAGTAATAGTCTGTACGCACTCCTGTTCATTACCAGAAGAGTCGCGATACATCCAATAAAGTTCTGTTACACCTACACCATAAACAGGATTGAGATTAGCAGTTACTACCTCACCGTTAAATGTACGTTTAGTCAAAGTAGGCACAATATCGTAATTATAACACTTGTGCTTACGTACATAATCTGGCGTTGAAGGATCGATAGTCAAAGACTTTTCACAAGAGCCTTCAGGAGCATTATCATCGATATCATCAGGGCAATCAAAGTTCAACGGATTTTCGTCGGTAACAATAATATTCTGAGAACATGTTGCAGGATTACCAGCCTCGTCTTTCACAGTCCATACAATAATAGTAGTACCAGGACGGAAAGGATCCTCCAAATGAGCATTATCACTAACAACTGCACCCATAGAACCATCAGCATAAACATACTGACGAGTGAATGAAACATCGAACTTGTTAGAACAGTTATCTGTAATTTTTGGTTGCTTCAACTGAACACTTGCATAAGGAGCTAAACATTCAGTTGCCTTTAAAGTATATTTAATATCTCTTGGTTCACAAACGAGGTTAGGCTCGGTTTCATCGTTAACAGTAACGGTTTGTGAACAGAAACTAGAGTTACCAGCAGCATCGGTAAACTGCCAAGTAATAACTGTAGACTTCTGATAGTAATCTTCGAAAATTTCCTTACCATCATCACGAGTACCAACACCCTTAATTTTACCATCAGCAGTTAGCAAAACCTGATCGGTAACAGGGGAACACAAATCATTATTAACAGCTGGAGGATTGAAACCACCAGGGAAAACAGATGCAGGAGATGCCTCACAATTTTCATCAGCAGGGACATCAATATTCTGTAAACCGAGATAATCGCAATCTGGAGCTGTTTTATCTTCAACGGTAATCGTATTTGTACAATAACTTGAATTGCCAGCAATATCGGTAACCACAAAATTGAGAACAGTTGTTCCAATAGGGAAAGTTGCTGGAACGTCAGGAACTTTGACTCCGTGTACTTCAATAGATAATTTCAAATTTTCCTTTGGAGTACAATTGTCTTCTGCACTTAAATCATCAAGTGTTGGAACCTTGATTTCAGTAAGTCCCTTAGGCAACACACAATTGTCAGCATCTGGCAATTGATATGTTTTAGTTATGGCATAATCTGTACCACAATCGATAGTAGGTTTCGTCTTGTCCTCAACAAGCACAGTTCCGAAACAGCGTGCAGTATCACCCTTACCGTTATCGTAAGCGAAAGTAATTATTGTTTTACCCAAATTGAAAGTTGTAGACAAACAACCTTCATATAATTCCTTATAGTGAACTTTCTTACGCTTAGAAGAAGAAGTACTTGAGGCATCAGAAATACATGAAAGATATACATATTCTGTACAATTTCCAGCACCTTTCTCCAAGATACACTTAGAATATTTTTCAATATAAGTACCATCCGATAGTTTATCCTTTGATACGTTCTTATCACATTCAACTATAGGAGTTGTACTATACTGATCTTTACCAATCAACTCATAACGAACCCTCGTAATACGAGAAGGCATGATATTCTTTAATATCTTAGTAGACGTTGTAGTAACACCATGATTAGTTGTTGTTGACTTGATATTAATATGCGCCAAATGACCATCGGTAAACTCCCTATCAAGCGAACCCACCAAATTGTCGAAAGAGAAATTATCGACAACAGCCTTACAATCAGCATCAGCCTGAGCAGGAATAATATCAGGATCCCAACAAGTAACATCAGGTTTGTCACGATCGACAACAGAAATCTGAGTTACACATGAGTCTCTATTACCCGCAGCATCAACAAACAAGTAAACAACCGTATAAACATTATCTTTATAGAAACGATGACGGTTGATTTTATCTAACTGCTCAACAGGAGTCTCATCAGAAGATGTAATAACCTTAGAAATGGTTTCTCCTGCACTATTCAAAGTATCGATACGAATAGAAGGATACAATGTTCCATCGCAGTTATCAGTAGCAGTCGGAATGTAGAAAATATCTTTTAAGGTATATTCCTTTTTAGGAACAGAATTTCCGGTAGCAGAAGCATAGATATCAGGTTCATTATTGGACATATCGGTACCCATCTTCCAATAGTTAACCGTAACCACGTATGTACCTGCGCCTTGACAACTAATGTTAGGTTTTTCGTTATCAACAATTTTAACATTCTGCCTACAAACCACAGAATCATCGCTAACATTGGTAATAATCTTCTTCTTAAAAGTCCAAAGAATAGTATAAGATTTGCCCTTTTCGAAGACAGCATCATCACTCCACTTATTCCACTTATCAGTACCTTCTAACTGATAATACTTTGAAGAAATCAATTCAACTGAAGATGTATTACAAGCAGGCACTGCAGTTGGTTCAACACCACCTAAAGATTCTTTTAACTGAGCATAAAGAGAAGCAGCAGACGTGGTACAAGCAGCAGCGTCGGTTGATATTTCTATTACATCATCAGTTGTATGACAGTCTGCAATAGGTTTGGTATCGTCTATTACTTGAATAGTCTGTTCGCAATCCGCATAGTTTCCAGCCCTATTAGTAAAACGCCAAACAACGGTATAGTTTCCAACAGGACGAGCTTCATCTGCATTTACAGAAACAACAACACCTTGCAACACATCGCCCAAATTTGTATCAGTCAACTTGATTACCTGTGTTGAAATTAAAGGTAATGGATTATGACCTGGAATTACTGCTGAACCAGAACCTGGTGTAGCCAAACAAGCACTACCATATGCAGAAAGATAGCCTGTCAGAATTTTAGGAGTTAAACTATTACAATTTACATTAGGATTGTAGTTGTAACGAATGACAACATTGAACGAACAAGGTTCAGAAACATCGTTAGTGCCACCACAACCATTAGAAACGGTATAAGTAACAGTATAAGCATTATCGCCAGTTTTGCCAGCAGAAGGTGGAAGATCTATATAAGTATTAAGATCTGTCATATCCGCATACTGTTTTTCAATCGTTTTATTAACAGTATTACCTTCAACATCCTTACCTGTAATTGTAATAGTGACTTTAGGATTATTGTTACATGAGTTACCTACCAAAGCCGGTTTACGCAAAGGGACCCTGGCTTCGAAGTTATGAGCAGACTCAACAATATATTCTACATAATCCTTAGAATTGATGTCATACTTACCACGCAAACTTTCACAATCAATAGCCGGACGTGCAAAATTTGTAGCAAGAGGTTTGGTAACAACGGCTGCACAAGTAGGCATAGCTTTTAACTGAACAGAAAGGGTAACAGAATATGTTTTACCCTTCATGTCGCAAGGATTGCCAGAGAAGTCTACATTAGCAATACCAGGAACCGTTTCAGTAGCACCTGTCCAAACATAATCGTATAAACTAGGATTATCGACATCAGAAACCAACAACTTATTAGAAGAGAATGGACACAACTCAGTTATAGGGTTGTTGCTATCATCTACTATATGGAAATCTCCAGTTGGTTTATCGTAAACCGTAATGTTCAGCGTCTTTGTATAGTCTGCATTAGTGACCTTGTCGAACTGACCACCAACACCAGTAGACTTGTAAACTTCAAGTTTCAAAGTATAGTGACCAGCCTTTGGATAAGCCACATAAATAGAAGGCATTCTAAGATTGGTAGAAGCATTAGAAAGTACATCGCCTTTCAAATCAGAAGAAACACCATTACCAATTTGATACTCTTCGTTAGTATCGTTGTTAGTCAAAGTCCAACGATAGTTTACATTATCGTCAGTATCTTGAGAGTGGACATCGTATTTTGTCTTAACAGCAGGAGATGCCTTTTTGTCATAACAGATTTGGTTATCACCATCAATGCCATCAGGCTTAGTAGGATCACAATCCTTACCGCCTAATTCGAAGAAGACCTCGATTGTTTTGTTATCGATAAAAGGGTTAGTAGTAGTAGCAGAAAGTTTATACTCCCTTTTACCAAAATAGTCAATAGGAACACTAATAGATTGAAGTCCATTAAGAGGTTTGATTCTAGGTTCTTCCATCTTAACCCACGAACCATTCACTTTTTCATACCACTCGTACTTGTTTCCGCTTACAACGTCTTCAGGGAAACCAGCAGCATTAACAACAATAGACTCACCCTTACATTTAGAATTATTAGCAATACAAACAGATGGCAGTTCAGCTGAAATGAAGTCAATTGCCATTTTCACACATGAACCGAACTGCTCGAATAGCGGGTACATACCAAAGTCAGCATCACCATTCCAAGTACCAAGTTTACTATTACCGGTATGAGGGAATACGCCATAAAAAGTCGCTTCTACTCGTAACAACTTATTT
The DNA here is from genome assembly GCA_024401615.1 of Paludibacteraceae bacterium. GTDB lineage: Bacteria > Bacteroidota > Bacteroidia > Bacteroidales > Paludibacteraceae > Physcocola. The sequence continues at coordinate 1,318 of JAKSKS010000001.1, read as the reverse complement.
TTCAGGTAATCACGGTTATTCTTAGCATTACCTACCAAACTAGCATCACTAAACAGTTTAGCATGACCAAAAGATTCTCCATCGGTTGTAGTGTTAGAGACTATTTCATCATTTTCGTCAATGAAAACCTTTACATCGGCTTGCTGATAACCGAAGTTACCTTGACCAGTTTCCAATTTAACAGCCGCACTTGGGTCTATGCCACAACCATCGAACAACAGATAAAACTCCATACGGAAAGTGTATGGTTTGTCGTGCCAAAGTTTATATGGGAATGTATACTGGAAAGGCTTACCCTTTTCAGTATATGGGTCATACATATAATAATAGTTGTCACTAGTGTAGTTCTTAGGTTTTTCACCGTCAGGGAAAACCTGAGTCATATCATTAGAGACATGATAAGAGTTAACATCTTTCTTTGTGAAAGTTAATCGAGACTCTCCCTTGTCGAAAGCATGTACAATTCCACCTGGGATTTCAGGTTTTTGCGTTCCAGAGCCATTCTTCAAGTTAAAGTCAGTACCATGAATATAATCACCAGAAGAAGAAGTCACACACTCTTCAGGACAGCCTTCTGTTCGTACAGCAACAGACTGACCATCAGGATTTGACGAATTGGCACTATTTTCAAGGTCAAGCACTCGGAAATACACCATAGAATTCGGCATTTTCTCCAAGATGTTGACAGTAGAACGCGTAGGGCTACCTAAATTTTTCCAATCTCCACCATCTTCGCGATACTGATATTGCAAAAGGTCATCATTGGTCCCTGCCGCATTAACTTGCACAACAGAACCAACGCATGCACCTGTAGTAGCATCAGAAGTTGTAACCACAATTTCCGCGCCTGCATTTGTAAACGACAACAGCGATAGGGCTAAAGCACACCCTACCTTACCAAAAGATTGCAAAATGGTTTTTGTCTTCATAATAAAATATACCTATCCCTTTAACAAACCAGAAGGAATGCAAAAAAGTTTATATCAATGAATTAAAGAAACTTTGACTGCAATAAAATCCTAGAACTACGTTTATTAAAGGCTCAATTTCCTACAAAAATAGATAAAAACACGCTTATAGCAAAAGCTTTATGCATATTTTTATACATTTGTTATAGAACTAATGCTTCCATTTACATCGATTTTTATGCTGAGAAACATATTATTTTTAAAAAAAATCAGCAAAATTCACATATTTATGATTAACAAACTAAATTTTTAAGCATAAATATACAACCCAATCAGTATATTTATAAATATCTTGATTTAGCGCAAGAAAATTGTGGAAATAATAATAAACGAGAAGAATTTTTAGAATA